>NZ_JBZAJC010000012.1:0-89559 GCF_058215915.1 Pradoshia sp. Z3_51
GGATCAAACTCTCCGAAAGATGTTTGATCTAGCTAAATTTTAAAGCAAATTGACGAGATTTTAAAAATCTCTTTTTTTTAGACTTGCTTGGCGTTTCGTTTTGTTTAGTTTTCAAAGAACAATCTGTCGTGTTAGCGACTCTTACATTATATCAAGATAACTTGTTGTTGTCAAGCGTTTCTTTTAATGTATTTAACTAACAATCTTTCATTTGGTTCGCGTTGCAAAAGCAACTTTATTATCATAGCACCTACATTTTCGAAAGTCAACATTTTTTTGATATTGTTTCGTTCCTGTCTGGTGCTTACTTATAGTAGCACGCTATTAAAGCATACGTCAACCATTAAATTAAAATAAAAATACTCAGACATTCAATTTCATTGTGCTAGATTAACAACAAGACGATTTTGTTATTAATTTTTATAGTATATTAATACTATTGTCGAATACCATCAGTTCTCATCTATATTCAAAGATGACTCCTTCATATACGCTTTTCCTTCTATATAATAACTTCTAACCTTGATCGCTAAGTTTCAACTTAACGCTCCCTACGTGAATCAAGATTTATCCCATTGTCTAACAGCATACAATCGGGAATACCTTAATTATTTGCCATTCAACAGCGAAGCAAATACTTAATCTATAGAAGCTATTGCAAAAATAGGCTCCCGTTGTTCTTCCAGAGAAAGCTTGATCTGGTACGCAATAATTGAAACAAGTCACCCATATCGTCGTTTAACAATACCGTTTTCTTAATTCCTAAGGACTAATTCTCCAATTTGCTGCTGATTCTTTGCACCAATAACTACCGTCTTCGCCAAACCTAGAATATATTCATTTCAGGTTGAACGTTCTCATAATAAGCGTCGGAGATTGTTGAATTTCGTTACCAACTCCAAGATACTATGAGAAAATATTAAGAGTCCTCAAAAGAACATCTCTTATTAAACATTCTTTTCTTTCATATATATTAATGAAAAGCTCGCAACCCTTTCCAGTATAGATAGAGTTGCGAGTTATTATTTACATGATATCAACTATGTGTACTTCTCCTAATTTTACTTTGCCTTGTTTAACCAACTTAATTCCTTCTCCTGCCAGCAGGTTTGTAAAAACAATCGGTGTAATAATGGATGTCGCATTTGACTTAATGAAATTTAAATCAAATTCCATTAATATCTGGCCCTGCGTAATCTTATCGCCATCTTTAACCTTTGTTTCAAATCCTTTACCATTCAACTTTACCGTATCAATGCCAACATGAATTAATAGTTCATGACCACTGTCAGATTTTATAGCAAGAGCATGTTTAGTCGGGAAAATACTTATAATCTCTCCATCAACCGGAGAAGCAACGATTCCTTCACTTGGGATCATCGCAAATCCATCACCCATCATTTTCTCAGCGAACACTTGGTCAGGAACCTCCGAAATCGGAATCAACTGACCCTCAAGTGGTGCAGCGAATTCTCCCTTTGAGAAATCTGTTTTTAACGCATCCGGATTTACCTCTTCTATTTGTTGTTGTATCTCAGCTTCAACATTATCTGAGGCTGCTTTGGTAGGACGCGGCTTATTCCCTGCCATTATATCCTTCATCTGAGATTTAATCGTTTCGGAACGCGGGCCAAAGATTGCCTGAATATTGTTCCCCACCTCTAGCACACCAGCAGCTCCGAGTGCTTTCAGTTTATCTTTATCAACTTTCGCAATATCGTTAACCTCAACACGCAAACGGGTAATACAAGCATCTAAATGTGCTATATTTTCTTTTTTCCCCATTGCCTCAAGAATATCATACGGAAGCTCATCGACTGAACCACCCTTACCCTGAGCACTTTCATCATCTTCATCTTCCCTTCCCGGCGTTCGAAGATTCCAAGTACGGATTGCAAATCTGAAACCGAAATAATAAATGACTGCGATTACCAAGCCGACCGGAATAACAAGCCACCAGGCTGTTCGATTTGGTACTATCCCAAATAAAATAAAATCTATAACTCCACCGGAAAAGGTCATCCCTATTTTGACGTTCAACAGTTGCATAGTCATAAAGGAGAGACCTGCAAAAATAGCATGGATTCCAAAAAGAACAGGCGCAACGAACAAAAACGAAAATTCCATTGGTTCTGTAATACCTGTTAAGAAGGAAGTTAGGGCTGCTGATCCCATGATCCCGGCTACCAATGTTTTTTTCTCAGGCTTCGCTTCGTGATAAATGGCCAAAGCAGCTGCAGGTAATCCAAACATCATAAACGGATATTTCCCTGTCATAAAAGTACCTGCTGTCAATTTAACCCCATCTTTAATCTGCGCAAAAAAGATTGCCTGATCACCACGAACAATTTCTCCAGCTTTATTTGTGTACTGTCCAAATTCATACCAAAATGGTGAATAGAATATGTGATGAAGACCAAATGGAATAAGCGATCGTTCAATCACCCCAAATATAAATGCCGCTAATGTTAAGTTTGTATCTATCATATTTTGAGATAATGTATTTAATCCGTGTTGAATTGGCGGCCATATCAGTGTCATTAATAGACCTAGAATCAATGCGGAAGCAGCTGTAATAATAGGGACAAATCGCTTACCCGCGAAAAAGCCTAAATAGGAGGGTAACTCAATTCGGAAAAACCGATTATACATATAAGCTGCCAGCAGTCCAACAATAATCCCCCCAAATACTCCGGTTTGCAAAGTGTTAATGCCTAAAACATTAGCATAGGATGGATCATTGGCAGCCATGTCAGCCGTCACATTCAAAACAACCCCCATGGTCACATTCATAATTAGATAACCAATGATAGCAGCCAGGCCGGCGACCCCTTCCCCTCCAGCAAGTCCAACTGCTACACCTACCGCAAATAATAATGAAAGATTGCTAAAGACAATTTGACCAGAATCCTCCATCACAGTTGCAACCTTTTGAATCCACCCAGCATCTAAAAATGGCATTAGGTCCAACAGATTCGGATTATGAATGGCATTTCCAAGAGCTAAAAGAATCCCAGCCGCAGGTAATATAGCGACGGGAAGCATTAAAGCTTTCCCAATTTTCTGCAGGACACCGAATACTTTCTTGAACATAGTACGTCCTCCTTAGACTTATTAACAAAATAAAAGCGACTGATTATTTTCTGCTATCCATAACCAATCTGAATAATTACTTGTTAATATGCCCAAAAGGCACTCAAATACCAAGAAAACATGAATATTATGGAGGCCCTATCCAAAGATGGGATTGCAAACATGTTTCCTATCCATAAAAAAATAGCTGCCGAACTCAGCCGGCAGCCTTTAGAGAACATATTTATGAAAGGAAAATAAAGTAACAAACAAATATAACAAACATTCCATACATGATTGGGTGGATCTCTTTAATACGTCCAGCCACAATCATCGTAATTGGATAGAAGATAAATCCACAGGCAATCCCAGCCGCAATGCTTCCGGATAATGGCATCATGATGATTGTAAGAAATGCAGGCACTGCAATTTCTAATTTTGACCAATTGATATCACCGAGTGAGGAGCACATTAACACCCCGACAATAATCAAGGCCGGTGCTGTAACCGGTGATGTAATAACAGATAAAAGCGGATATAAGAATAGTGATAATAGGAACAACAGTCCAGTTACAACTGCTGCGAATCCAGTTCTAGCCCCTGCTGCGACACCTGCTGTTGATTCAATGTATGATGTCGTTGTAGATGTCCCAAACAATGCCCCTGTCATCGTTGCCAGGGAGTCTGCAAATAAAGCCTTGCCTGCTCTTGGCAATTTATTATCTTTGGTTAATCCTGCCTGGTTGGCAACCGCCATTAGTGTACCGGCTGTATCGAAAAAATCGATAAATAAGAATGTCAGCACAACAACCAGAAATTGGATAGTGAATAAATCTGATTGAATTGGATTGAAATACGGTTCAATCGCAACACCAAAAGTAGGAGCCACACTTGGAATTGCACCGAATATACTGTCAGGAATCTCAATAAGGTTTGCTAACATCCCAATGATGGCAGTAATAATCATTCCATAGAAAATGCCACCTTTAACGCCTTTAACTAAAAAGATAACTGTAATTAATAAGCCTACGATTGCCAATAATGTATTTCCATCCGTGAAATCACCGATTCCAATAAGAGTAGCATCATTATTGACGATAATTCCTGCATTTTTCATACCAACAAAGGTAATAAACAACCCAATACCTGCACCAACAGCATATTTTAATTCTGCAGGAATCGCATTAATAATGGTCTCTCTTAATCCAGTCAACGTTAATATAGCAAAAATAAAACCGGAAGCTAAAACGCCTGCTAAAGCTGTTTGCCAAGGAATACCAAACGTTAGAATTACTGTATAAGCGAAGAAAGCATTCAGCCCCATACCCGGAGCAAGCGCAATCGGATACTTTGCAATTAGCCCCATAAAAATTGAACCAACTGCAGCAGCAAGTGCAGTAGCAACGAATACAGCACCATGATCCATTCTCATTGAATCCGGAAGGTCTGGTACATCTGCCAAAGATAATTGCAATGGATTAACAACTAAAATATACGCCATTGCCAGAAAAGTTGTAATCCCGCCAATAATCTCTCGTTTGTAATTGGTGCCAAGTTCGTCAAACTGAAAGTACTTTTTCAACCTACTTCCTCTCCTTCTTTTCATACGCTTTCGTATAAGTTCCGGATAACCAAAAAACCTCGAACGAATCCGTTCGAGGCTGACTCAAATACAAAGAATAACCTATAAATAGGCAGTATCATTCATATCCGTAGTCAAGCTATTAACGGTAGCTCGGTAGAAACTTATGGGCCATATTCCCATGATTATACGAATTTATATATTTATTAAATTATTAGGTCTTTTGTATTGTATCAAGAGAATGATACTTGGTCAATAATAAAGCGAACATTATCTAGAGGTTGAGAAGGATTTGTTCGCATTTACTCCTGATGCTAGATTGGTGTAGTCAGTCCTAGAAACATTACCATACCTTTCAGGATTTATACTCATTTCCATTCATGATCTACACAAATAACATCCTTTCCATTTTATAGATTATGTTGTAAGTAACCATTAAAGCCTACACATTTGGTATATATTACAACCAGAAGCCTAAATATTGTTGTTGAATTCAGCAGATATTAAAGTATAATCATAATGGTATTTGAATATTCAGATTAGCATATTCACCAAGCTAGCCTTTCAACTCTATGATATTAATGCAGAAATACTGGTTTTATACTTTACTAAATGTGAATTAAGAAATGGACGCACTTTGAATACACTGACATATTCACCAAAGATTTTGATAAACTGAGGAAATAACTATGGATACCCAAAATTTTATAAATGTGAAAATAGATAAAGAACAATTAGAGTATGCAAAGAATCTACAAAATTTATTATGTAAAAGATTAGATACCAAACAGCCTGTAGAATATGAAATCCCTGATATTATTGCTGAACAGGCGTTGTTTCTGTATATAGATACAATGGAACGATATTATCGTTTAGAGGGTAAAGATTGGGAGGATTTTTACAACAACTTTAGCGGTGTCACAAACGTACCAAGAAAAATAGAAGATTTCAGAGAACAAAATATCAAACCATACAAAAAATAAGGGGATAACCAGTTGGCTATCCTCTTATTTTGGATTTATAACCTACTTCATAATGGAATAAGGACTTTTCGACCTTGGAAGAATTAACAAAAAGCCCTATATGCTCGGTCAATCAAAACAAGGACTTATACAAAATAGGAAAAATAAAGATAGGTCGCCTTCCACCTATACTACAGGCTACTCTACCCTATGTGAGTAATTCTTTCTCAGTTTATAAAATCCTCTTCCGCAATACACAAAAATCACCAAATATATTAAAAACAAAATAGACCAAAATATAATAAATCCCCTATTCCATGAACTCTCAATCCCGCCTAAAGCGATACTCATGGCCGAACAAACTATAAATAATAGAAAAATCCCCAGAAGAGGTACTAATTTTTTCATAAAAATCCGCTTTAGCATGTCCAGTTTTGATTGATCATCACTGAAAATATTTGTATCTCCTTCATCTGTGTTACCTGCTGATTTTCTAAAATAGCTGTATTCATTTATATCCTGCATATATTCCCAGCCATAATCTGCATACATCTGCAAATAACTTTGCTTGTCTTCTGATGTCTGCGGATTGAAATCCAATTTGTAGACTACATCTTCTGGCTCACATAATTCAAAATAATAAAACCCTGGCAGTTTAACTTTCACCAATTTATACCCTTTATTATGCATCTCACGCAAAAATGTCTCTTCTTTCTCGTAATCTGTTAACATAAACCAGCGAAATTCTCTTTTCATATCATTTTCCATCATATAACCCTCCTCTACTATTTTGATATAGTCTCTCAATACGCCTTATTTCAATATTAAGAATTTGCTTGCCTAGTTCAGTGATCATATAGAACTTCCTTTTATTTTCTTCACGAACAAACATAATTAACCCGTCTTTCTCCATTTTTGACAGGCTCCCATACATAGTTCCCGGACTGATTATTATCTCGCCGCCTGTCATTTCCTTCACCTTTTTAGCAATGTTGTAACCATGCATTTCTTCCTGCATGCAAAATAGTATATAAAACCCTGTTTCTGTCATAGGTATGTAAATTCTTTTAATCCGCTCTTCCATACTTCCTCCAATTTATAGCTCTATTTCACATCTACTATATCGTGGTTCGATACATAAAGTATATCGCACTACAATATATTCATCAACCATCTCTTACCAAAAGTGGTTGGTTTTAATTATCCCTTTAGACTTATTTTTGACATAAAAAAAGATCCCCTTTCCCACCCAAATCTCAGGTAAAAAAGAGAGTCACATTTTATTTTTATTCTTATATGCGGGCAAGCTGATGAAAATACAAATCAACTCTGCTCCATCCAACGTTGTGGCTATAACTACAGAACTAAAAATGAAAAATAGAATCTATCTCACTTATAACCTGAAAGTTTTATTCGTTTGCATTGAGCCATTCCTTTAAAAGAGCGATGTATTTTTCTGTGTCTTCTACGAAACATGAATGTCTGCAGTCGCGGAAGAGTTCCCAACGAGAGTTTGGAATATGGTCATACATATATTTTGCGATGTAAGGAGTGCAAAGATCACTACCTCCATTAATTACAAGTGCTGGCTCTTGAATGTCTTTTAGTTGCGCTGTAACATCATAATCTTTTAATGTGCCGAGTGGAGTAAATTCATTTGGTCCCCAACCGACTACATATGCTTCATTTCCTATTTTTCTAGGACGCTTCATACATTCTGGTGAATCTTCTGTGACAGGTCCTCCAGCGTGGCGAATCATGTATTCTTCTTCTGCCGCCAAATAGGCTGGGGCATCGTAGTTACCAGTGCTTGTTGCAATGGCAATGGCTTCTTGCATATCTTTTGGCATGAATTTAATCATACGTTGCTGTTCTTCTCCCCACATCCAAGAAGCTGGAAGAGTGCTAGAAAGGATGATGCTTTTGATTCCGTTTGGTTTGTAATTGCAAACATAATTCAAAAGAAGCATGCCTCCCCATGATTGACCCAGAAGATGGCATTCTTCTAAGCCAAGGTGCTTGCGAAGTGCAATGAGTTCTTCTGTCCAAACTTCTGCGTTCCAGAGGTTAGGGCGATTTTCTACATAAGATTCCCCACAACCGATTTGATCGTACATAATTAATTGGCGTCCATCTTCCTCAACAAATTGATCGAGTACTTCAAAATAGTTGTGAGTGGAGCCTGGTCCGCCATGAAGTAAAATGAGTGGTTTTTTATTACCGGTATTTTCTCCAACGATGCGGTAATACGTTTTAAAATCTAAATATGGCATAAATCCTTCAGTAATTTTCATAGATATCCTCCTAGTGTTATATATCCAATAATTGATCCTTCACAAAATGGAATTTGCTTTACTATTACCAAATAAACGGTATCAAGCGATATTTGACTTTTTGCTTATACTCACGATAACCATCGAGTTCTTTTTCAAGAAGTTTTTCTTCATTTTTAATCCTTTTGGCAATTATAAAGGGATATACAAGAAAAATAAAAAACGAATATATTGAACCTAACACAATCGGCATCGACAAAAACAAAAGTAATGTCACACTATACATTGGATGTCTGACAATACCGTATAGCCCCGTATCGATAACTTTCTGATTTTCCTGTACCTCAATAGTACGACTAAGATATGTATTCTCCCTGAGTACCTCTGCATAAAGAATATATGCTACAAGAAATACCACCGCAGCACAAATTACAACACTCTTTGGTAAGGTGTACCAATCAAAACGAAAACCTAATCCCGCAACAATAAAACCTGCTAAAAACATAAGTCCGCTAAGCTTTACCACAAGACATTGTTCATCTTGCTTCTCTTTTACATTGAGTCGCTTTTTTAACAGTTCTGGGTTTTTGAACATCATCACAATTCCTGCAAGGAACATTGGCACAAATAAAATCCCCATAAATAACCAACCATACGCAAATAATAAAGTACCCGCAGGTAAGAATATCAATAGACCAACTAAAACAACCCCCAATAAAAATTTAGTTAGTGCTTGAATGAATAATTTTGTTGTCATAATAACTCTCCCACAATTCTAATTTACCTCTTCAGTGGAAACTATTGCATACATTGTAACGACTATTCAAAGTTATTTTAATATAATCCCCACAATCTACCAACTCATTTCACTTTCCTGCTTTCTCTCAAAATCGCTCATAGCTTCATTATCTTTTTCTCGAACACTTATAATTGCTTTTTCTACCTGGAAACAGATGTGCAAATCGATAGGTAATTTTTTCTGCTTCGTGGTTCTACACGGGCTCCGGTTGCAAGAGCTAAAAGCTCATGTTTACGAGGAGCTCTGATAAGATCTCGTAATGGAAAGTGTATTCGGGCAACCTATTTTCATTGTTTTTGAATATCTTTTTAGAAACCACGAAAAAAAGGTCTACCTGAAATGATTTATTCAGATAGACCTTTTCGTCTCGTTTATATATCTGCTATCAATTTTCTATCAATCAGCCCAGCCTAAAACCACTTCAAAAACTCAGTGTTTTCAATGGTTCTATCGATTTCCAATTCTATTCCCACTCAATCGTCGCAGGTGGCTTGGACGTGATGTCATACACAACACGGTTAATATGATTTACTTCATTGACAATTCGCACAGATATTTTTTCAAGTACATCCCATGGGATTCTTGCCCAGTCAGATGTCATACCGTCAATAGATGTTACCGCACGGATTCCTATTGTGTAATCATATGTGCGGGCATCTCCCATCACACCTACACTGCGAATATCCGGAAGGACGGTGAAGTATTGCCAAATATCACGATCTAGACCGGCATTTTTAATTTCTTCACGAAGAATCGCGTCTGATTCCCTTACGATTTCCAGTTTGTCTTCCGTTATTTCTCCCAATACACGGATTCCCAGACCTGGTCCTGGGAAAGGCTGTCTCCAAACGATCTCATCCGGAATACCCAGTTCTGAACCAAGTGCACGCACTTCATCCTTGAAGAGTGTATTTAAAGGCTCGATAAGTTGGAATTGCATATCTTCCGGTAATCCACCTACATTATGGTGAGATTTAATGGTTTGCGCAGTAGCCGTTCCACTTTCAATAATATCAGTATAAAGCGTACCTTGAGCGAGATAGTCAATTCCTTCGAGCTTGGTCGCTTCATCATCAAATACGTAAATAAATTCATTTCCAATGATCTTACGTTTTTGCTCTGGGTCACTTACTCCAGCTAATTTCTTCATGAATCGCTCTTTGGCATCTACTTTAATTACATTCATATTGAAGCCTTCACTGAATGTTTTCATGACACCTTCCGCTTCACCTTTTCTAAGTAAACCGTGATCCACGAAGATACATGTCAATTGATCCCCGATGGCTTTATGAATCAATACCGCTACAACTGAGGAGTCTACTCCGCCGCTCAATGCACATAGTACTTGTTTGTCTCCAACTGTTTTGCGGATTTTATCCATTTCCATTTCAATGAAATTAGCCATGGACCAATCGCCTTTACATTTACATGCTCCAAATACGAAGTTTTTCAATAGGTCGTTACCATATACAGAATGTCTTACTTCTGGATGGAATTGAACAGCATATAATTGACGGCTATGATCACTCATTGCCGCGATTGGGCATGATGGATTCGTCGCATCAACTTGGAAGCCCTCAGGAGCTGTAACAACATGGTCACCATGACTCATCCATACCGTTTGTTCAGTAGGGAGCCCATTAAATAATAAACTTTCATGGTTCAGCTTAATTTCGGCTTTTCCATATTCGCGTTTGCTTGCACGTTCCACTTTTCCGCCAAAATGCTGAGTCATTAGCTGCATACCATAGCAAATTCCCATAACTGGAATGCCCATATCAAAAATCCGCTCATCACATGTAAAAGCTGTAGCATCATATACGCTGTTTGGTCCGCCGGAGAAAATAATCCCCTTTGGATTTAGCTTCTGAATTTCTTCCACCGTAATTGTATGGGGATGAAGTTCACTGTAAACTCCAAATTCACGAATTCTCCTTGTGATTAATTGATTATATTGACTTCCAAAATCAAGAACGACAATCATTTCTTGAATCGGGAGATCAGTTGTTTCTATCATCACTTTCACCTCGTCTGATATTTTCGGTTAATTGAGCAACTTCATCCAAAGAGATATTTATCTCTCTTCCCCATATGCTTATAAAGAAATACCAGGTATCAACCTATTAGAATCCTTATCCTTTATGTACTAGCTATTCCACAATTTAGGATTATTCATTCGAATAAAGAAAAACTAGAATCCCTATTTACAATTCAGAGTTCTAGTTAACATTTATATAATTCCTCCATAGTCAAATCATTTTCCGGTGATTTGGTAGGAACTTCCGAACCTTATTTTCGAAATTATATGAAGGGTAGATTGCTTTTTATTAACCGCCATAATTGTAACTTGAGAGAAAAGTGTGGTCAAGCAATAGTTCTTAAAATCATCTTCTCCCATTGTTCTTGAAAATTTCGCCAATCCATTTCAATTTTTTCTCCAGAATAAATGTGTTTTTCATATGCATGCGTTAGCCTATTCATATCTGATGATCCGAAGAAACGATCCACGTAAATCGCATACTCTCTCAGGGTCTGTCCAGGCTTTCTTTTTATTCCATACCGATTTAATTCTCTAAGCAATTGCATATAGGCATTTGAATAATTCGGCTTTTTCATAAGCCTCTTATAATAAAACACCCAAATGTGCGGCATCCATTTTCCTCTGATTCTATATAACAAAACAGCCGCTCCACCTAATACCAAAATCACCACTAGAGCTTTCTTCCAATGTTCCGCTACTTTATCTTTGATTGTTCCAAACGTAAACTGGGAAGCTGTATCCTTTGTTTCGACCGGCTTTTCTGGCTCCTTGTTTTCTGGTTGATTCGTTTCTGGGGTAACCTGCGTTTCCTCCTGATCATTGCTGACCTCCTGAGAAGCTGTAAACCGTACTTCAGAACTAAAGCCCTTCGTTGGTTCAAAAGGAACCCATCCTACGCTGGGAAAATAAACTTCAGGCCAGGAGTGTGCATTATTATTCGTGATCACGTAGCGAGACTCGCCCAACTGCTGATCATAAACTAAATCACCTGCCGTATATCCCTTTACCCAACGCGCCGGGATTCCGAGTGAGCGAACCAATACAACCATGGCACTTGAAAAGTTATCACAGTATCCTATTTGTGTTTCAAATAAAAATTGATCTACATAATCCTGGCTTTCCTCAGGATAAGGAACATCTTCTTTACTATAAGTAAATTGTTCACCTTTTAAATAATCCTCAATCGCTTTGACTTGATCGTACATACTGTTGGATCCTGTCTTTTCTGCAAGCTCTATTGCTAAGCTTGAGACACGCTCCGGAACATAATCAGGAAGACCTAGCGATTGGCTTATTAGTGAATCCATTTCCATTTCATACAAATCATTTATTTCATCCTGTTGGAGTACATCCAGATAATAGGTTGGGCTTCTAAATTGCATGCCCACCTTTTTTAATTCGTTTTTATTCGTATCCTCCTCATATATCGGAGTAATCTCAGAAGAGTCACCTGAATACAATACACTAGAAAAAACTGACTCATCCTCAGGATTCAGGTTATAAATTTGCTCGATAGCCATGGGGCTTGGATAAGGAATATGGCCATGGTCTATCTCAAATTCCAGTTCTGCCGTTGACACTGTATTCGTATTTCCCCCCCTGTAATCGTATAGCATAGTTGGTTCTGATTCTAATATCGTTTGACCCATACCATAATCTGCACCAGTTTCCCATCCTTTGCCCGTATAAACATTTTTATTTTCAATTTTCCAATACGTACGGACAGATGAGGAAGCCCTAAACACTACCCCATCATCGCCAACAAAATCGCCACCTAATTTGCTGTCATCCTTGTCATACCCTATCCTTTTTTGAGTAGATCCAAATTTCTCTGAGGTTGATTTAATAAAGGAAATAGGATCAGGCCATATTGCCTGTGGCTTTGGAGCAAAGAAACCAATGACTACCGCAAATACAATCATGCTGGATAAAGGAATAAGCCAACGGATAGCAGTTCGATTGGTATAATGGATGTTCTCCCCAATTAGCAAACGTACTAACGCGAGCATGCCAAGGATTGCAAATCCAATAACGACTACTCGTACAATCGCTTGATTACTATCATAGGTTGTAAAGGTATCTAGAACTGTTACATAGATAAATGTCATAAACAAAAACAGGAACAATCGCTGTTTCACTTGTACCCAATAATGAATTAAATAGGTAAACATCCATATTAAAATGAAGAAAAGAAACGTTCTGAATTCAGGACTTAACCCTTGCCAATCCGTTGAAAATACAGAGAACAATCCCTCTTTTATATCGATGAAGAAAGCGCGTATCCAACTGTCTTCTGTCAAATAGAATTCAGGACGATAAAAAATCAGATAAAGACTCATACCTATATAAACGGATAAAGCAGGAGTCATGATTTTCCAGGACACTCTGAATGCATACATCACCAATGAAACGGCTGCAAAAATAATAAAATACTTAATTTGGCTTGTGTTTGTCACTTCTCCAACTGGTCTCATCCACTCTATTAGCATAATAAAAGCAAACAGGAATAACAGAAGACGTATACCGGGATGCAGGTTATTCGTTTTCATTTTCATCTGCCGCCCCTCTCTTCAAAAACTCCCCAATCCTCTCGATTTCGAATAATAGACATTTTCGCTCCATGATTTATTCCAAAGGTATAGGCCTCTTGTTCAGCCTTATTGAGTACATGGGAAGATTCACAGAAAAATAGAATATACAAGGAATGGATTCCTCCAGCAAGGTTGGTATATGCTTTTACGAATGGTAAATGTAAAACAGAAGTAACAACAATAAGAGATGCATTTGGCGGTATAAATCTTGTCTGAGGTGTATAAAATCTTGGGGAACTTACATCAATTTTTGGCGAAGCTTTTATTTTAGCCATAAAATTCAAGGCTTTATGAACATATCCTTTTCCTTCCTTTACTTCTAATAGGTTATCCAGTCCACCTCCACCAGCCCAGAGACCCAATTTCATCCCCTTAGTCAAACCAATTTCAGCGATTGATGCACTAAAGGTCACCATTTCTTCAAAAACAGAGTGGTCACTCTCACAATTTATTAAAAGAAAGAAGTCACTGCTGTGTTTTTCTTCAAAGTTTTTAGTTTTGAGCCCGACGCCCCTTGCACTTGATTTCCAGTCAATGACGGTCATACGATCACCCGGAGCATAATCTCGAATACCAGAAACCATCGCTGTTTCATTTCTGATTTTATAGGAATTTGTGCGCTTGCCTTGTTCATAATCACCGAGAACCTGTCTTAATGGCAAAGGAACCGTTGCAGGAAGTACAAGGATTTTTTTATCGGAATCTATCATTCTACTCTTCTCAATTAACCCGAGAATATCTCCTGTTCTTATTTCAAGCTTATTAAAGGTATGCTCTCCTCTTGGCATACTCTTAATGTTATAGGACAATTCTATTCTTTTTCTGAATCCCGGAAAAACGATAGAACTGATTTTTTCCCTTCCGAGTAGGATTTCCAGCCTTTCCGGTAATAGTTCATGAATGAGCAGGTAGGCAATCGGAACCGGCATATTCCTTTTAATAATAATTTTCATAACTACTGGGTCACCGGCCGTTAATTCCTGATCACCTAAGACCCGCTCTACTGTAAAATCACTTAATGGATAGACAAAAATCATTAGAGCATACAAGGCGAACGGAAGAAAACTATAAAAAAGGAACCAGCTGACAAACCCTCCCTGGAACATGGCATATGTGAACGTCATAATTAGTAAAAGCAGGAGAATGACAAATTTCCACCACTTTTCCCATTTATTTAACGTCATTCTTATAAATTTCATTTTTAATTCACTTGCCTTTGTACCGGTACAGGCGTCCTTGCTAAAATTTCATCGAGAATAACTTGAGCATTGAATCCATCATAAACCGATTCAGCCTTCACGATCATACGATGATTAAATACATATGGAAGTAGAAATTGTACATCATCTGGTATACAGTAATCACGATTATGCATAAAAGCCCAAGCCTGCGAAGCCTTCATAAGAGCAACCGTTCCACGTGGGCTTACGCCTAAATAAACTCGATTATCGTTCCTCGTTTTCACAGCCAGTTCTACAATATACCGCGCAATCATATCATCCACATATACAGATTGGATTTCCTCCTGCAGCTTCACCATTTCATCAACAGTAATTACAGGATTTAAATCTTCAACAGAAGCAAGCATTTTTGCATTTGTCAAAATCGCCAATTCATCAGCCATCTCCGGATAACCCATTTTCATTTTAAGTAAAAATCGGTCCAGCTGCGCTTCTGGTAAAGAATAGGTACCTTCATATTCAATTGGGTTTTGGGTGGCCATAACAAAGAATGGATTGGCCAATTTGTGTGTCACGCCATCAACGGTAACTCTATGTTCCTCCATTGCTTCCAGCAAGGATGACTGTGTTTTGGGAGATGTTCGATTGATTTCATCAGCCAATATGATATTCCCCATAATAGGCCCGGGACGAAAGATAAATTCATGCTCTTTCGGATTATAGATGGAAATACCGGTTACATCAGATGGCAATAAATCCGGTGTAAACTGAATACGCTTATAATCAGCCTGAATTGATTTGGCAATAGACTTAACTAACATAGTCTTCCCAACACCGGGTACATCCTCAAGCAATACATGTCCTTTTGCCAAAAGGGCTGTAATGCTTAACTTAGCAACCTCTCTTTTACCGATAATCACTTTCTCTATATTTTGGATAATCTTATCTATCATAGGATTTAGTTTTTCATTCACGCCATATTCCCCCTCTACTTATAACCTTATTGTTATAATATTCTGTATTAACAGTCAATAACTTTATTGTAAATATTTTGTAGAAAAGGGGTTTAATCATTCAAGAAAGAGCGAAATAAGACCCAAAATAAAAAAAGGAGAGATTTTCCCCCCCTTTTAATAAAGATAAGCTTTAGTTTTACTACTGATGGGTTTCTACTCAAGTTATGTTTTATGAAGTCTCTTGAATGTAAACCTACCAAATAACATCTTGATTTTTAAACATAAAAACGATTAACAGACTAATTCCGCAACATTTCTTTAGCTTGCAGAACCAGTTCCCTATCCCGCTCATAGTAGAGCTCCAACAAATCTTGATATAGTTCTCTATTATGAACGCTGTTCAAATCTGCTTTAATTGAATCCCACTGGTCTCCGAATGTCGATTTTGAAGCGATCAAGTTTTGGTACATATTCTCCTTCGTATATATGGAGAGGATCTTTTTTATTTTCCTATATTTAAAGAACGATAGCTTATTACGAGATTTCTTCAATTTGTCTAATAGAACCTTATTATTATTAAATTCATCCAATTGGTTTTTGATTTGAAGAAATAGGAGTAAATCCATCATAGCTCCAATAGAGTACATACTTTCTTTATCGTTGATTCTGTCCCCCCGGTATGGCGGAGGCAAACAGTCCAGCATTAAAAACCGTTTCACCAATTTTGGAAAAGGTATCAGCTCCTGCTGAAACTTTCACACTTGTCTCTGCATTACTATTAAATGTATCAGCTGTCTCAATTAGAGAATCTACTGCATTAACCGCTGAAAAAGCTGTACTTATCCCGGCTGTCGCGATATTCAACTTTGATAATATCCCCAATGTTGATGCACCAGTACTGCCCGTATTAAGAACGGTTGGAATAATATCGGTAGCTGCATCAGCAGCTGAGGTTGCTCTGGTAGCTAATGTGTATGCCTCAGCAGTATCATAAATCCCAAATCCCATATCAACAGCAGTATTCATATCTTCAACATAATCAAACCAAGTGCCATCTCCAACTCCTAATTTAATTCCATTTACCAGGATGTTTGTTAGATAGTTTGGTCTCCCAAATACACTGCTTGGTTTAAATTGATCACCTTGCTGCAGTACATCTACTGTAAAACTGACTTGCCCATTTATTATAGTATTCCCTACAAAGTCAATGGTTTTCCACGTATCTGGTTCATTACCCTCTATTCCTTCACTCCCTCCACTAGGAGCATTGCTGTTTATTGGACCAGGAGAAAGCGAAGAGCCTGGTAATAGTCCACCCGGATGAGTTGAATTGGAGTCACCACCTATCTTACTGCCAGGTAATATTACGCCTGGATAGGTAGGATTGCCATTTCCATCTGTTCTATTATGATTATGGCCAGGTAAATAATCCGGTACTTTATAAGGCGGTTGGACAGGGCCTATTCCTGGCAGGCCGTTTTCCATATCTGGGATATTTCCCGATTGGCCATTAGGAGAGCCGGACTGCGGCTCTCCACCCGTTCCTATATCTCCATGCCAAGATTTATTCTCCCAAGATTCCCCCTCCCATGGTTCCCCTCTCCATGGTGTTCCGGACCATGCTGCTGAACTGAATGGGATAATGAAAGATTGAAAGAGTATAAAAGCAATCGCCATCAATATGAATACCTTTTGAATAAATAATGACTTATTCAATGATAAACCTCCTAGTTATGAGGAAGCTGATAAGTCCTTGATGTATACACATTCCCATTATTTCAGTTATAAATAAAACCTCCACTTGATGCAAAAGCGGAGGTTACAAGTCTAGTTGAATATTTGATGTAAGGATTATCCACCCTTTGCTCTAATAATATTTAGGTGATTTGTCCTCATCGCTGGAAGAGCAAGTCCAACAATTAGGATCTCATAAGGGAAACCTCCACCAGCAAAGAAGTCAAAAATCGCAATAGGTACAAGAAGGACATAAAAGAAAATCATAAAATATTTATAAAATTTACTCCATCGTTTTTCCTTCTTACTCACCTATAATCATCTCCCATACTTTTATTTGATAAATCAGTAGTTCCCTAAGATATAGATAAAGATGGAATAGAAATTCATTAGCTCCTGATTAAAACTTTACGTTCCTCTAACTCTTTCATTTCATGGTTTTTGTACCTTTGAATGGAGGAATCAAGAAGATTGTAAAATGTTTCTTTAGTTGCTGGATATTGACTCCAATTTAATTCACCTTCATCAAAGATTGATTGAAAGTCTTTTTCAGCATCAGGCCCACAATATTTATAAAGTTTTTCTTTTATATATAAATAATCCTTTGATTTAAATCTTGATTTTGTTTGTTTAACCGTTTTTAATAAATGTCTGTTGGCTTCTAATTGTTCATACTGACGTTTTACTTGCAGATACATAATCAAATCCATTTTAGGCAACAGGTCTAATAGCTGAACTCGATCCTCTACTGTAAATGAACGTTCCTTATCAACTCTCTTACCAAGATCAGTAAATGTCTCATAAAAGTTGTTCTTCATCTCCTGGCACCACAGAATGTATTCAGAAAACCCCTTAAAACTGGTTAATAGTTTCTTTTCCTCTTCATTTTCTGCCCAAATTTCCAATACATTGTTCATTTGTTCCAATGTATTATGAATGGCGTCTGTCGCATTAATCCTCGGCCTAACAATATCTTGGATTTTTAAAACTCCTCCAATAAAGGACAGGTAATGATCAAGCACAAACACCTTCTCATCATAGGAACTTTCCACGCTTGATATAATGACGTAGCCACTTCTTTTTTTACCCGGGAATTTTTTGTATTCTGCAAGCCACCAATTTTTAGATTGATAATTAAAACAATAATTAATAACGGTACATTTCTCTAATAACTTTTTATGTTTTTTTGCGATCTCTTCAGCTTCTGATTTAATCATTTGGATCCCCCTAATTTGTATACAAAAAGCGATGAGTATATAGAGCAAATTCTATCTAAGAAAATGCACCTTTAATGGAATTAAACATTGATCCTATTTTTTCCCCGACCTTCTTAACTCCTTTTTTAATTGAGCCATCTGCTATACCTTTAACCAGCTTCGATGCTCCCCATAATACTGCACCACCTGCAACCATATATGCTCCTACTAACTGCCCCCCGGGGATAGCACCTGCCACGACGCCAGAGTTCATTAATACTTCTCCAATTGATGCCGTAGTATCTGCTCCAGCAGCCACCGTTTTAGCAGAACGCCAACCATTTTCCTTTACTGAATCATAGGTACTAATACCATTTTTAACGGTGTCTATCGTGGAAAAGACTGTACTTATTCCTGCAGCACCAACATTAAGTTTAGACAACATTCCAAAAGACGCGGATGGTGGTGGGTTAGTAGAAGAACCAAATATAGAATCAAATGTAGACAAATCTTGCCCGCTTTGAATTAAGTTCCTATATTTCCTTGCATCTGTAATACCATCTATGCCCGTATACACTTTATCAGCGATCTCATATCCACCATGTAAATAATTGTAACCCGATGAATCTCCAACCCCTAATTTTATGCCATTGAGCAAAATGCCAGCAAAACTATTGGGTTTCAATAAACTAAACTTACCGCTTTCTATTTCATATGCTCCTTTTACTTGACCACCAATAACATCATTCATTATAAATTTTGTCGCTTCATAGGGGTCTATGTCAATTTTATCCTGTCCATTCCCTTCAATCGCAGGTGAACTCCCTTGAATTCCTTCATTCGACCAAGGCTTGCCCGTTTCTGGGTTAATTCCATTGGTTTCACCATTAGTCCATGGCTTGCCTGTCGCCGGATTGATTCCACTAATATCATCACCAGTCCATGGCTTGCCCGTCGCTGGATTAATTCCACTAATATCGTCACCAGTCCATGGCTTACCTGTCGCAGGGTTGATTCCACTAATATCATCACCGGTCCATGGCTTTCCCGTTGCCGGATTAATTCCACTGATGTCGTCACCAGTCCACGGTTTGCCTGTGGCTGGATTTATTCCGTTTATCTTATCACCGGTCCACGGCTTGCCCGTCGCCGGGTCTATCGGACTGACACCATCACCTGTCCATCCATCCTGGTTCCAATTATCCTGATCCCAGCCCTCTTGAGTCCATCCATCACGCTCCCAGCCATCCTGCACCCAGCCTTTTTGCTTCCATGAATCTCCTTTCCAAGTTTCTCCTTCCCATTGCAAATCGTTGCCATTCCATGCGTCGCCTTTCCAAGCATCACCCTTCCATGCATCACCTGTCCAACTGGCTGCTGCTAACGGAATAGAAATTGATTGGAGCAGGACAAAAAATATAGCAAATACAACAAAGAGCTTTTTTACTAACTTATTCCGCATCACCTTATCCCCCTCATTCAATCAGGAAGTGTTGTTTGTTTACGCAAGGTGACTGTTCTTTTCCTATTACTGTGTATTTTGATTGTATTTTTCTAGTCTCTACTTCTTAAAAACCTCAAAAGTTTCCTTATTGCAAGCTGTTTCCCCCATCTGAAGGGAGTTAAGAACTGTACAACCACTGTCACTGACCCCATATCACTCCATTATCGACTTCATTCGATAGCTGGATCGTTTCATCATTTATCCCATCAAGGTAGGATAAAAAACCGATTTCCGGACCTGCTCCGGTTTGAAATAGCTTTTCTTTAAAGCCATCAAACAACTTCCCTTGTCCTTCAAATTCATTTGCCGCTCTGACATAAATACGATTATCTTTAAAAAGCCGTATTTGTGCCTTTTCCAATTTCCCATCATTAGCGAGAATAACTTCCTTAGCCTTTGCTACTGTACCGGCCTTTATGGAGTGTTCATAGTTATCAATTAGTATCTCTTTCAGCCTTTTTTTGCCCAAGCCACTACTAAGCTCTTCGCTCAGAACTTCATCAATCGCCATTATATGAACTTCATTTGTGCTTTTTTCTGGATAGCTGTTAGCCAGTTCAGTTTTTTTTCGTTCAACCATCTCTTTGATCTTTAGTTTAGTAATCGGATTTACCTCAAGAGCATCTTCCGAATCCGAGTCAGGCTGCGGAAGATTTTCTTCATCAGTTCCATCAAACTCTGCCACAAGATTCCACACTCTATCGTAAAACTCTGCTGTTGCCGCCAAACTTGCCTGTTGTGAACTTGTAAACGCTTGTTCTTTGACAGCATAAACTTTGGCATAGTTATACAGAACAATGAACATAATCATCATTACGCTTAACATACCGAGAATAAAAAGTGTCGTACTTCCATCCTCATTCAATCGTTTCCTCATTCAATCACCTTACCGCTCGCTTCACTGGAGAATGCCAGGGAAGGAGCGCCATTTGGAAATAATTTATCCGGGAAGAAGATTAGTTCTATATTTACTGAAACTTTAGCTGTAAATGTATCTGAACTTGTCACTGATGTTTGCGCACTATTAAAGGTAAGATATTTAGCCCCCGTCTGGACTGTTTTCTCCGCTGCAGCTCTTGCCTGATCCCATTCACCTGTTATGGAGTATACCTTAGCAGCCTCATTGACAGCTGACTGTGTGACAATAACTCCATGGACTCCGACAACGAATTGCCAAATAATCAGCATTAGCATAAAAACAAGAGGTACCATACCCAAAAATTCGAGAGTAGCAGAACCATTCTCACGCTGGATTAGAGCCTTCCATTTCATTAAGCCCACTCCTCCTTAGCTGATCGATTTGCCTCCAATGTATAGATTTCTTCTCTCCATTTGATAATAAAACCTGTGATGATAAGTGTGATGATTGGGAAGAAGACCAAATTTAATAGAATATGAGAAAGAATTTGTGCAGCAAAAGAAGTAGTTAATGAGAGAATTAATAGTGTAATTCCTCCAGAAATCATCAATTCAATTAAAGACATCCCTAGAATTAAGAGAAAAAGTTTAAAGAAATGCTTTTTACCTAGCCTAATTCCTGATTTCCAACTCTTCCATATACTTTTATTATCCATTGCAGCTACAAAAGGAATCGGATATAAAAGAGTTAAAATAATCAACCCCGGTAAAAGAAATAGTATAATTCCAACGGTCGTTAAAAAACTAGCAAGAATAGCAAAAACAAAAAATTGAAATCCATTAGCAAAAAAAACAAAATAAGCATTTTTCAAGCTTCCTTCATGTCCCTGGTATTCATTAAACATATATCTTATTAACGGAACTTGAGCGAAGAGCATTAAGAGAACAGTTAGAAATGTGTAGTAAATATCAGATATTATTGTCGTTCCCAACACAGTCGGTGTAACCGCATATATATAGTTTGATAACAAAGCGTGGCCTAGTAGCAGGGGAAGTATAATTGTTACTCCCAACAAGAGTATATGTTCAAATCTGCTGGTGAAAAGAGCAAATGCTTCACGAAAAGGCTTGTCCATTAATCTCCATCCCATCATATTCATTATTTATAATTCCATAATAGAAATTCTTATCTATTAAAATTTTCAATCATAACTAATTCCTTAATAAACGCACCATTTCTTGCAACTTACGCTTATCAATATTTTTATATTTTTGATGTGATGATTCCTTCAATCTTTCAAAACTGTCTATGGTAGCTATTACATCTTTCCAAATCAGCTCATCTTCATTAAACAAGGACTTTTCAAAGTCTTTTTGTGCATTTGAATCACAATATTTTTTTAAATTGGTAACAATATAATAGTAATCTTTTTTATCAAGATTATTTCTATGATTTTTCAAATGGCTCAACAATTCCCGATTCTTATGCAGTTGATCATATTGAGACTTAACTTGCAGATAAATAATTAAGTCCAGCTTACTTCCTATTAGAACTAATTGCTCCCTTTGTTCAACTGTAAACAGATGATTTTCATCAATTTTTTTTGCTATTTTGGAAAATTCATTGTTATATTCATTGGTCTTTTCTTGGCACCATAATATAAAATCAGTAAACTCATTAAACTGATCTTTCAACTTAATTTCTTCTTCACTCTTCACCCACAAATTTAAGATATCGTTCATTTTATTAAGCGTATTATTTATCTCCTCTGTCACTGCAATTCGAGGATGAACGATGGATTGTATTCCTATACAAGTACGGATAAAAGAACCGATATGATCAAGGGCAATTTCCTTTTCGTTGACACTTGAATCGCCTTCTGTAAACACTGCATATCCTTTAGGGGTATTATTAAAGCTATACTCCGCTAACCACCACTTTCTTTTATTATAAGAAAGAACAAAATGAATAATGGTAACTTTCTCAAGAAGCTTTTTATACTTTTTGGCGTATTTCTCCACTGTGGTTCTTTCCATACTTGGAACCTCTCTCATAGCTATTTTCATATTATGTCTAAAAAAGAATGGGAGGAGGGGTAAAAGTTTTCCTCCCATTTTGAAGATGGTTTATGAAAACGCACCCCTTAATGATTTAAACCAACCTCCGACTTTCTTCTTAGCATTATTAACCCCGCTTTTTATAGAATTCCAATGCTTTGCAGCATATTTAACACCTTTTGAAACGCCCCAAATGCCTGCCCCAACAAGGACCATTGTTGCTCCAACTGCTTGTACACCTGGAAGAGCACTCGCCACAGCACCACTAGACATTAACAAAGAACCAAAGCTTTCTGTTGCACTGGCTACTGCAGTTGTTTTCTCTGTTCCTGATGCTGAACTTTTTAATACATTGATTGCTTTCGAAGTATTTTTAGCAGTATCAATCGTTGAAAAAACTGTTCCTACTACTCCTGCCGCTGCATTAAATTTTGCCAATGTACCAAATTTTGCAGCTGAATTCGCAAGAGAGGCATTCCTGTAGGCTGAGGTAAGTCCCCCCAACCCGGAATTAGCAGCATTCTGAATGGGAGAATAGGTTCTCAGCGTAGTAATTGCATCGTTAACGCTGTTTATATTATCAGCCCATAAATATGATTCATATGCCATATTAAAGGATGAGTTCGATTCACCAAGCCCCAGCCTGAATCCATTCATCATAAGTCCATATATACTATTTGGCTTAGTCAAACTAAACTTCCCATTTTCAATTACATTTACAAATTTGACTTGCCCCGCAATTACATCTTTAGCAATATATTTAGTAAGACCATAAAGGTCAATGTTACCTTCTGAATCTGTACCATTTACCTCATCAACTGAAATACGTCCTGGAGCGTATAAATAAGGAAATCCGGTCTGTGGATTTATAAAACCATTATTTCCACCTGTGATTGAGTTAGCGCCATTGGAAGCATCCGATGACCAAGGCTTTCCTGTTGCCGGATTGATTCCACTGATATCATCGCTACTCCATGGCTTTCCGGTAGCCGGATTAATTCCGTTAATCTCATCATCAGTCCATGGTTTTCCCGTAGCCGGAATAATTCCGTTAATCTCATCGCCGGTCCACGGCTTTCCGGTAGCTGGATTAATTCCGTTGATCTCATCGCCAATCCACGGCTTTCCGGTAGCTGGATTGATTCCGTTGATCTCATCACCGGTCCATGGTTTTCCGGTGGCCGGATTAATTTCGCTGATTTTATCCCCCGTCCATGGTTCTCCTGTCGCAGGGTCTATCGGGCTGACGCCATCACCAGCCCAACCATCTTGACTCCACTTATCCTGATTCCATCCCTCTTGGGTCCAACCATCTCGCTCCCAGCCTTTTTGCTTCCAAGAATCCCCTTTCCACTTCAAATCGGAGCCATTCCAAGCATCACCCTTCCAGGCATCCCCGGTCCAGCTGGCCGCCGCAAGAGGAATAGAGATGGAATGGAACAGGACAAATAATATGGCAAACATGACAAGGAGCTTTCTTACCAACCTATTTCGCTTCACCTTAACCTCCTTACTCATATCAGGAAGTAGTGTTTAATCAAGGTGTATGACTTTTCCTATTATTGCGTATTTTGATTGTATTTCTCTTCGATTTGTTTTTTGGTATCTTCGAGAGTTTTCGCATTTAAATTCTCGAGATCTTCTCTTATTGTCTTTCTGGCTTCATCCATTTCTTTTGCTAATTCGGATTTTCTTGAAGTTAAGTATTCTTTCTGTTCAGATGTTATAAGGTCTTTGTTTCTCAATCCATTAATAATAAAAACCATATTATTCTGTTGCTTTTGGATATTATTAGAATACTCATTATTCAAACTGTTAGTATCCAAATATCTTTTATTACGGTCTACCTTGGCATCATAATTAGCATTTTCCTTCCATTGTTTCCATTTCTCTAAAGCATTTTTAGCCTTATCAAATTCCGACTTTAGTTGATTACTGTTATGAACATTTGTATAAGTTCCATTCGATGCAGTTGCCATTTCTTTCAATTGTTTCTGTCCTTCTGAATCGACACCAAAACCAATAATATTAATGACAGGTTGCAAATCAGACTCTCCAAGTTTTTTAGCAGCTTCTACAGGGTTCCCATCACAGGTTTCAATTCCATCACTAACCACGTATATCATGTTCGTATTTTTATCACTCTTAAACTCTTTTAAATCATTCTGAGCATCCATCAACGACTGAGCCAAAGGAGTCCAACCAGCAGGTTCAAAGGAACTCAATGCTTGGTTAAACTCTTTTTCCTTGTAGGATCCAAACTTATAAACTAACTCACTGCTATCACAAGATAATTTTTTATCACTGTCCTTACTTGTTCCTTTATGACCATATACTCGAAGGGCAACATTGGCTTTTTCAGGCGCACTCATTAAGAATTGCTGAATCGCTTCCTTCGCTACAACCATTCTTGTTTTACCATTAGTTATATTAGCCATACTCCCACTAGAATCTAAGATAACCTCAATATTGTAATTTTCCTTAAATTGATATCGACTATCTTCTATTTCAGGATCACCAAAGGAACTCACCTTCCAACTATCTATAACCGTTTGTGGGTCTGTAACATCTACAGAAACCTGACTTACTATATAGTTAAACACTTTGTCTAATTCCTCTTCCGTAGCATTCTCTGGAATACCTTCCATCACCTTCAAAAATTCTTGATAGGATTCTGGATTCGAATCGTAGCTGATATCTGCATAAGGTCCTTGAGGTTGGTTAGCTAAATATTCCGGACTCATCTTTACTTCTGGAGCAGCTTCAAATTTTTCAATCCATGAAGTTTCTTCAACTGAGACATTTTCTTTTGGTATAGCATTCTCCGGATCTGTTTCTTCTACACTGTTCACTTCTTCAGTACTATTTTCTTTAGGCTTCTCATTTACTTCTGTTTCTTTTTCTTGATCAGTGCATCCTGATATAAACAAAGCAGCAACTGCTATTAGCACCCATTTTTTCAAGACCCCATACCTCCTAGTTTTTGTTGTATAATTATCAATCAGCAACCATTTTATCTAGAAGGCTAGTAAACTTAGTTTTAACAGTTTCACCAAGGTCTCCCCCAGCAAACGCTGTCGAAATAACCCCAACCAAAATAACAATAACCGCTGCAATCCCAATCCATTCCAAAGTCTGAGATCCTCTTTCGTTTTTCACCAATCCACCTAGCTTAGTTGTTGCCTTTACGTACATTCCTGTTAAATAATTCATTTCCATTCCTCCTATTATTCTTATAATTTTTATTATTTTAAACTCCCTTTGGGAGGGGGTTACTTAAATAAACTTCCAATGCTGTTTTCACCATAAATCATATTTAAGACCATTAATCCTGCAATGATCATAAGTGATACAGGTGCTACTACAAAGGTGGTTACCATTGTTACTTTTGGAGAAGCCTTGGCTGCGAGTTCTTTAATTTTCTCTTCGCGGAATTGCCTCATGTCCTCGGCTTGTACTTTAAATGTCGTTGCGATTGGCACTCCCAGCTTTAATCCTTGTATCAGAGATTTTATTAATCCCTGGAATTCCTTATTATCATTTCTCTCCAACAGACCTCTGTATGCCATCTCACGAGGAACACCTAAATCAATCTCATGGTTAAAACGGGAGAATTCCTCGTGTAGCGGTCCTTCAAAATAACGGATAACCTCACGTAAGGTTTGATCCAGACTGACACCAGCCTGCAAACTGGTACTCACTGTATCTAGGAAGTCAGGTAAATCATGTCTTAATGCTTCCTGACGTTTTCTAGCTGCCTGCTTCAACAGAATAATAGGAGCCATATACCCAATTAGCGGCATAAAGATCGGACCAAATTGAGCCAACGGAAATCCTAGAATTAAAAAGATCAAAGAACCAAAGAAAAGCGTAACAGCCAACCAAATTTTCAGACCCTGGAATCTGTCCAGTGTTAAATTATAGGGACGTCCTGATTTTCTGAGCAAGTCTTCAATATCTTTATTTTCACTAAAGAAGTTTATCCGTTTCCCTAGTTCAGCAAAATCATCCGAATAACTGAGAAGTTTATCAGTAAGTTTTGAGTTCTTTTTCTTCTTTTTAGGAACACCCAAATACCCTTCATGGACCGTTTCTGCAATATGGCCAATGAGTCCCCTTTTCTCATTTAAATAGCGGGAATAATGACGGATCGTTAATGTAAAAAACAACCAAAATAACAGCACACATAAAATAATTAGAGCATCCATAATTTACACCTTTATATTCGTGATTTTTCGAATCAAGAAAAACGAAAGTACAACACCCGCTGCAAACAAAACAAGTAATACAATTCCCGGTCCAGTCCATAGCGGATCTACAAAGCCATCCACTGAAGCGTTCATAATCAAGACGAGAAACACAGGCATTGCCGGAACAATAAATGAAATATATTTTTGCTCGGCTGTCATGGTTTTAATAGATTGATTAAGGATTTTGCGATCCTCAAGTGTGTTGGACATGGATTCTAGGATCGCTGCCAAGTTACCACCAGTTTTCTTCTGAATGAGCAACGTCGCTATAAACAGTTGGAAATCCCGTGATTTATTTTGTTTTTGAATAGAACGCAGGGCGTATTCCAATGGGACCCCCAATTTCAACTCCTGCGAAATTCTTTTAAATTCTTTTCCTGCCGGTGCGGGTGTTTCTTTCGCCACCAAATCGATTCCCTGAGTTAGTGTCATACCCGATCTGGCCGCATTTCCGAGCAAACGACAGATATCTGCCAGTTGGTCATTAAAGCGTTCTTCATATTTATTTTTCCGGACCATGAATAAACCGGAATGGGCACCTAGTAAAATCAATATAGGTATGATTACACTAAGAGGGAAGGGGATTTTAAACATATTTGTAAAGACCAAAACTAGTCCCAGGAATCCAAGCAGATGAAAGCCAAGATATTCAGATGGGGTTAATATAAGATTTGCATTATGTAATTTCTCTGCTAAAACTTTAGCCCGATCTGTTTTGTCGTATTTATCACCCAAACCGACAATAAAGCTTTTACGTTTTTCTTCTGGATACCAGGTTGCCAGCTTCTGTTTCCATTCACGTTTTTGGGCACGGTAGCCAAGATAAAAATAAATGCCAACTATAAAAGCCAACATAGCCACACCAGCAGTGAGAGGGATGTAAAGCATTTCATTCATACACCAATTCCTCCTCCTTTGGCCTAAAGATTACTTCATCCAAGTGAATACCGAATATACGAAGTCTCTCGAGTGCTTTAGGAACTAAGCCTGTTGCAGTATGGTATCCCAATACCTCTCCATTCGCTCCCATACCTGTACGTTTAAAATGAAAGATATCTCTGATTTGAACTTTATTTTGTTCATCAACGCTTACTTCAGATATATGGGTGATTTTCCTTTTCCCATCTGATAAACGCTCAGCTTGAATGATATAATCCAAAGCCCCTACAATATACTCCCTTACAATATGTGACGGTAAATCCATTCCCGCCATAATCACCATTCCTTCAACCCTGCTCAGTGCATCTGATGGGGAATTGGCATGCACAGTCGTCAACGATCCTTCATGACCGGTATTCATAGCCTGCAGCATATCAAATGCTTCCGATCCCCGTACCTCTCCGACAATAATCCTGTCAGGACGCATCCGTAGGGCATTTTTTACTAATTGTCGGATCGTAATTTCCCCACGTCCCTCAACATTTGCAGGTCTTGCCTCCAGTCCGACTACAGATCCCCGATTTAATCGTAGTTCAGCTGAATCTTCTATTGTAATAACTCGTTCATGAATCGGTATGGACTTTGCAACAGCATTCAGAAAAGTAGTTTTCCCACTTCCTGTTCCTCCAGAAATCAGCACATTCATTTTTGCTTCAACTATGGCCTGAAGGAAGGTCGCCATAGTTTCATCTAGAGAATCAAAATTCAATAAATCCTGCATCTCAAATGGTGTTTTACGAAATTTACGGATAGAAACCAATGTCCCGTTTAAACTGATTGGCGGGATAACAGCGTTTACACGGCTGCCATCCGGAAGACGAGCATCGACCATTGGAGAACTTTCATCTATCCTTCTCCCAAGAGGAGCAACCACTCGGTCAATAATATGTCTAACATGGGCTTCGTCTCTAAAATTGACATCTGATCGTTGCAATCTTCCCTGTTTTTCAATAAAAACTTCAGCGGGGCCATTAATGAGTATTTCTGTAATTGAATCATCATTGAGCAACGGCTCTAATGGACCAAAACCCACTGATTCGTCGATAAGCCTAGCTAACATCGTCTCTTTATCGTACCGCGGGATCACAACTTTTTCTTCAGACATAAATGCGCTGATTAAGCGTTCGATTGTGAGCCGCTTTTCGCCTTCAGATAATGCTGTTAGCGTATCTAAATTGGTTTCAGTTAGAAGTCTGGTTTTGTAATGTTCAACCAATTCATCGATATAGGGATTTGATTGCAAGGAATTATACGTAACCTCTTTTTCAATTGTTACGTCCCTTTTTTTATTAAAAAGTGCCATAATCTGCTCTCCTTCCAAATCGCCATTCGATTATTTCAATAAGCCGGCAACCCATTTTTGAACATCCTTCGCTACTGCAGGGAGCCGCTTTTCCTTAGCTTCTTTTCGAATAGGTTCACCTTTATTAATGGAATGAAGAACACCCTTTATATCCTTTTTAATTTCTGCGGCAATCGGATATTGAATGAATCTACTTAAATCTTTGCCATTTAATTCGCTATCTTTTCCTGTTTTATTGATAATGATTTCCATACGTTCATCTAAATGAATTCCCAGGCGTTTGAAGAGTTCCTCTACACTTTTAAACACACGTATGGAAGGAGTATCAGGTGTAATAACATAGAAGATTTTATCTGCTTCTTCAATTGCAGCAAATGAGGCAATATCAATGTAGCTAGGTATGTCAATAATGACAAAATCAAAACTTCTCTTGCAAGCTCTGATTAGACGTTGAACATAGTCTTCATCTATGGACTCTGCAACTTCTGTGTCTCTTGGACTCAATAAGACTTCAAGTCTCGAAAACTTCTCTTTCTCCGTCACGTTTCGAATATGGCTGTCATTAATCTCTTGTATGACAGGTTTCAAATCGGCAAGTGAACGGTTCGTTTCAATCCCAAGATAAGTTTCAATTCCTCCGTACTGCAAATTTAAATCCAGTAAGATTACTTCCGCAGTTGAATCGAGCTTCAAGGTTTGAGCAAAGGCGGAACTAATGAAGGTCGTACCGCTTCCCCCTTTTCCACTATAAAAAGCCAAAACTTCTCCTCGTCCCCTTGAAAAGATAGACGAATTTACAGCCCCGCTCGCTTTGTTAGTTTTAGTCATTTCTTTTAACGTTTGAAGCCTTTCTGATAATAAATTAATTTCATCGGGGATAACTAAATAATCCAATGCGCCCGCACGCAAAACTTCTCTCACTAATTGAAAATCCTGAATGGAATTCAAAAACATAACCAGCGTTTCAGGACTTGTCCTTTTAATCTTTTGTATGACCTCTATTACTGGCGCTTCCTGTCGATTGAGAACTAAAGCAATATCTATGTGCTCGCCATCTTCTAACTGCTGGATAACACGGCTGGTTGATACCAGTGTAAATTTGGGATACTCAGACAAAATATCCTTTATAGCTGTATAAATACTATTATCTTCATCTCCTATTACCAGCAATGATAATTCTTCATTCATAAAACCTTCCCCCGCCATCTCTAGAAAATAGGTACAAACTAATTTGTTTTTTATTCTTTCTCTTTATCCTTAGATGTATCTTTTCCAGGATCTGCTTCCTTATTTTTTTCATCTGCTTCAGTCTTTTTTACCTCTGGCTCCTTCTTTTCTACCGGTTTTTGCTCAACTACTGCCTCTTCTGTTACCACCGGTTCATTTTTCTTTGCGGCTTCAGGAGTCTCCGTAGCCTGACCTACATTTGATTTAATAATCCGGACACTGTCTGCGTAATTCTGCATATGTATTAATTCCGGAGCCTTGTCCAATGGAATCTCCAGTTGAACACCCTGAAACTTATTATCTTTTTTGGCTATACGGGCTACTTTTACGTCTTTCATAAATATTTTAGTTTGAGCCTTATTCCCTTCCAATTTATCTGAAACGATAATATCTACACGATCCAATGCTTCCAATGCCTCATCGAATAGGACTCTTTCATCCGACATCATCGAAATCAATCGATTATTTTCTTCTAATACTACAGAGGCTTGTTTAAGAATATTCTTAGAGATGACGTCCCCTTTACTTAGCGGAACGACTAATACCTTATTTTCTAAATCACTGACATTTGTAATATGGTATTCCTCCAAATACTTCTTTGGAATATCTTTTGTCGTAATCATAGTAGGCTTTAATTCCTGTCTTGAAGAAATATCTTCATTAGCTGCATAAACGGATACAACTGTCCCTAAATCATTGTTTAAAGCCTTTACCTTCTGCAATACAAAGAATCCGGCCAAAATAGCTAAAAATAAAGATAATAGCATGAATATAATAGCTTTCCTTTTTGACTCTAACATCGGTTCCCCTCAACCCCTCTTTCCTTTACATAAAATCACAAAATATTCACTTTAATAGAAATTATTATAACTTTTTACATAAATTGCAAATAATTTAATAGAATAAGATGTTAATTGGTAAAAAAGTAATATATGACCCCCTCTTTCATATTTTTAAACCTAAATTTGATAATTTTGTGACATTTTTCGTTAAGATATTTTTAAATACCCTTACATTAATTGGATAAACTAGTGCATTTTTACTATTTATTAAAAATAGCATTTGTTTTTTATAGTTATTAAAGTCTAAAAAATTAGGGATTGAATTGTAAATATATTGGGGATTTAATAGCAATCACTTGAAGAGGAGAGCAGAGATATAAAGGTCGTTTACTAATAAAAATAAACAATTTTACCCTTTAATTTTTATATTCGAAAAATAAAACTAGATATGTTGACTCAATAATTTTAACTCAAACTTATTTTCAGCCAGGACTATAGAAGAATCAAAAAAAAGACGTGTCCAACCTGGACACATCTTCCTTTATTTACCTTGAATAGCTTGATCAGCAAGAAGGAGTGAGCCAACTACGCCTGCATTGTCACCCAGTCCGGGAGAAACGATATAAGAATCGATGGCTGTATCCAGTTCAGGTAATACAACATATTGATTAAGTAATTTTTTTAAATGGTTATAGATAATCGGGAATACATGCTTTTGCTTCATAACCCCGCCGCCTAAAATAATCTTCTTTGGAGATAGGATTAAAATATATTGCATAAGGGCTTGAGCGATATAAAACCCTTCCATCTCCCAAACTTCTTCCCGCCCTTCCAGGTTAACCGCTTTTTGGCCCCAGCGTGCTTCAATCGCGGGTCCCGCTGCTAATCCTTCAAGGCAGTCTTGATGGTATGGACATTTCCCTTCGTAGGTGTCCATTTCATGGCGTCGAACTAGGATATGCCCCATCTCCGGATGAGATAACCCCTGTAGTAACTTTCCGTGCACAACTGCTCCTGCACCAATTCCGGTACCCACCGTAATATACAAACAGCTGTCCAGTCCTTTGGCAGCACCTAAGGTGGCCTCCGCCAGTGCAGCAGCATTTACATCCGTATTAAAACCAATTGGAACAGATAACCGCTGCCTTAATTCCTTAACAACCGGATAATCTCTCCAGGCAAGTTTCGGTGTTGCGGTAATGGAGCCGTATGTAGGACTATCGATATTTACATCAATTGGACCAAAAGAACCTACACCAATTGCATTTAGCTCATACTTTTCAAAAAAAGCGAATACCCGAGGCATTGTTTCCTCAGGTGTAGTGGTAGGAATCGTTATACGTTCCAGAATAGTTCCTGCCGAGTCTCCTACAGCACAAACAAATTTTGTACCACCCGCTTCAATCCCACCTAATAACATGTGAGCACCTCCCATAATTATCTTACTGCTACTGATATGAATGTAAAACGGTCATAGCGATGCCTGGAAAACGAATACTCGAATGGAATACCAATATCTAGATGACCAATTTGTTCTACTTCTAGTATTGGATCATGTTCACCACAATGGAGATATTTTTGATCCAACTCATTAGATTTAGAGGCTCTTATCTTCCTGTGAGCTCCACCTATCTTTAAATTCAACTTATTTTCAATGTGATGATAAATAGAATCATGCAGTACTTCTTCATTGATATCAGGAATCAAGTTGGAGGGCATATACGTTTCTTCAAGCACATACGGCTCATCCTCCACTATTCGTAAACGGATAATATGATAAACAGGTGTATTCATGCTGACTGAAAGGTTTTTGGCGATTTCTTCAGAGGGGAACTGGATATTAAACTCAATTACTTTGCTGACTATTTTTCGATCCTTCATTAAATTGGATAACCCAACAGTCTCATCACTGAGGACATTTACATTGTGATTCTGCATAGAAGATTGGATGATAAATGTACCGTGGCCACGTTTCCGATAAATCATCCCTCCCTGTGCCAAGATATCTAATGCTCTTTTCATTGTCATTCTGCTGCAATTAAATTCGCGGCATAAACTATGCTCATCCGGCATCATTTTATCAACCGGATAATATCCACTTTTAATTCGCTCTCTAATTTCATCTGATATAGTAATATACTTGGACATGCTACACCCTTCTTTTTCTAAACTTGTCTTTTTATAACATTCTCTCTTTCATTATAAAAAGAAGAAGATAGCCAAACAAGACTATCTTCAACTATCTTACTTAAAAACCATTATTTTTAGCTACCTCTTTATACCAATATCCACTTTTCTTAATGGTTCTTTCACCATCTTTATCTAAGTTTACGGAAACAAAACCATAACGATTTTTATAGGCATTTGACCAGGACCAGTTATCCATGAACGTCCATAAATGATATCCTTTTACATTGGAGCCTTCCTGGATTGCAGCATGAACCCATTGAAGATGGCCCTTGATAAAATCAATTCGGTAATCATCCTCAATCATTCCGTCAGCATTACGGAATTTTTCTTCTCCCTCTACACCCATTCCATTTTCAGAAATGAAGCATTCGATATTACCGTAGTTATCTTTCAAATTAATTAGAATATCGTATATTCCTTTTTCATAGATTTCCCATCCACGATGAGGATTCATTTTACGTCCAGGCATAACATAATTATCAAAATAGTGATCCGGCATAAATGGACCATCAGGATTCGGCATATGTTCTTTTGCCTTCACACGGCGCGGCTGATAGTAATTGACTCCAAGCAAGGATACTGTATTATTCTTAATTAACTCCAAATCCCCTTCTTCAATGACTGGCATGAAATCTTTTTCCTTCAGAATTTCAACCAACTCTGCAGGGAATTCACCTTTAACTGTTGGATCAAGGAATGACCGGTTAAAGAATGCGTCACAAATAACAGAAGCTTTTACATCTGCTGGATGCTGACTTCTCGGATAGGATGGGGTCAAATTCAAAACGATCCCAACTTTTCCATCCAGACCAAGCTTCTTATAGGCTGCAATTGCTTTGGCATTTGAAAGAATGGTATGATATGCGACTTGTACAGCATTTCGAAAATTCACTTCATTAGGATAGTGGAAATCATACAGGTATCCGCCTTCTACAGGTACGATCGGCTCGTTATGCGTAAACCATTTCTTAACGCGATCACCAAATGTTTCGAAACAAGTAATTGCATATTGTTCATAAGCATCAACTACTTTCCGATTTGTCCATCCGCCAATCTCCTGCATAGCCATTGGCATATCAAAATGGAATAGCCCAACAAATGGCTCAATATCATTTGCAATCAGTTCATTAATAACATTGTTATAAAATTCTACTGCTTTTTCATTTACTTGGCCTGTCCCATTCGGAAACATTCGTGACCAGGAAATAGACATCCGGAAGGAGTTGTGCCCAATTTCTTTCATTAATGCGATATCTTCCTTATATTTATAATAAAATTGGGATGTCTTTTCAGGTCCAACTCCATTAAAGAAGCGATTTGGCTCAACTTCATACCAATGGTCCCAAATATTTTTACCTTTTCCATCTACATCAGCCGCACCTTCAGTTTGAGTAGCAGAAGCAGCTGACCCCCACCAGAATCCTTCAGGAAATTGATAGTCTATTTGATCGTTAGTAGTTTTCAAAAAAATCCATCCTCTCGTCTCAAAGTTGATTCGTCTGTGTAGCTTAATGAGTAAGGAGACTAGCAGTAAAAGATATCTCCCTTCACTACTAGTCTTCTATTCAATGATATTTTTTATTTTTGTGCAGATGCTGCCGCTTCCGCTTCTGCCTCTTGTTCTTTTTTCACGTTAACGCGGTCAATGACTTTCAGGAATGGAAGCCATATCGCAAATACAATAGCGAAGTTTACTAGCTGTAAAATAGAACCCGCAATCGAGTTAGTTGCTAAATATCCGCTGAATCCAATTGGTACAGTCCATGGAACCGTTACGCCTGTCGGCGGTGGTACAAGACCAGTACTCATGGCAAAATAGGTAACAGCTGTCACAATCATTGGTGCAAGAACCCAAGGGATTAAGATCAATGGATTCATAACAATTGGAAGACCGAAGATAATCGGTTCATTGACATTGAATACACCAGGCAAACCGCCTAATTTAGCTACCTGTTTCATTTGTTTGGATTTAACAAAGACGAGAATGGCCAATACTACTGCCAAGGTCATACCTGTTCCGCCCATCCCTACTGTAAACGTATCCATAAATGGCTTCGAAATAATATGTGGTAACTCTTTACCTGCATTAAATGCAGCTACATTCTCTAAAGCCAATGTATTCCAGATAGGATCCATGACGGAGTTCATGATAATTTGACCGTGGAGCCCAAAGAACCAAAGGATTTGAATAAAGAATACAACAACTAGGGTTGGAATAATGCCACTGCCTAAGCCAGTAAGTGGTTCTTGAATAATCTTATAAATAACATCATGAAGATTTGTATTAAATGCTAAAGTTACGATTCCTTGTATCGCTAGGAAGAAAGTTAATGTAATAAGTGCTGGAATCAATGCCGCAAAAGATTTGGCTACTGCCGGTGGTACACCTGCTGGCATTTTAATCGTAATATCTTTTTGAACAGCTTTTCGGTAAATTTCACCTGCTACAAAAGCAGAAATCATACCAAGGAACATTCCTTTTGCTCCAAGACGATCTAGTGAGAGAACGCCTGTAATTGTTTCTCCCCCTTGTGTTTCAACCACAAACGGAGTCAGGAATAAAAAGGATGCAAGAGCAACTACTCCTCCAAATACAGCCTCAACATCATAGCTTTTTGATAGATAATATCCGATACCGAATACAACAAACACAGACATAATATTCATGGTTGCACTGCTTGCCACACCAAAAGTATCGCGGAGTGTTGTAATCGTGCCGTCACTTAAAAATGAATCCAAGAATGGTAGGTTTAATAGAACGACTACGATGGAACCGAACACGGTCAGTGGAAACGCTAACATAAAAGCGTCACGTAGGACACCTAAGTACCGGTTGTTATTCAGTTTACCTGCGATTGGCATAAGAAATTGACTAATTTTTTCAAACACGGGTCTTCCCCCTCAATTTAGGAATAATAGTAATAACCTAAAACTTTTTAGCCTTTAGCCTTAAAAATTTCCAGTATTTCTTTTACTAACTCTTTCATCGTTAAAGTAGACATCAAATGATCTTCCGCATGCATTAACAGCATAGAGAATTTCGTTTTTTCTCCTGATGCTTCCTTTTGGACCATTTGGAAATGAATATCATGAGAGATACTAAGATCTGCCTCAGCCTGCTTTAATAAGTCATCCGCTTCTTCAACATTACCTTCCCGGTAAACCCTTAACGACTGAATAATCTTACTCCTTGCATTACCGCTGTGTAAGATAAGCTGAAAGCTAACCTGTTCTTCTGTTAGTTGTTCAATTTGCAATTTTTCCATTACTTATCACCTATAAGGGAAATCGCTTGTTCATATGCTTTTTTACCATCTGCCATTCCATACGCCATCATATCGATTACATCCACTCTAATGCCATGTTTGTCTGCTTCTTTTTGCAGGTCAGCTTTAAGGAAACTCATTTGAGGGCCAATTAATACGACGTCTGCATCTGCCATTTCAGCTTTTGCCTTATCCTGACCTACTGCCCAAATTTTTGCATCCTCACCAATTGATTTGGCATGCTGCTCCATTTTAGTAACCAGTAAACTAGTTGACATACCTGAACTGCAAGCTAATAAAATTTTTCTCATATTTAAAACTCCCTTTATAGTAATATGGTAAAACCGCTTACATTTACTATTATAGACAGTTAGATTTAAATGTCTAGTCATTTGATAAAAAATGAATAAATTTTATGAAATTTCTATACTACTAAATTCACAGAATGTTCACTCTGAATGATATTAGATGAGCTATTAATGAGTGAAAGTACCTGAATTAAAGTGCATATTGTTGAACAGCAATCTAATAAAATAACGAACATCGCCTTTAAGATTCCTTTACAATTATCCAAGAAAAAAGGTATAGAAAAAGGGCATACCTACTTTAGGCATGCCCTTTTTCTATGCAATATTTAGTATTTTCTATTTTAATTCAATTGTTTCATTTATATTCTCTGTATCTGATTCATTCTTTGTTAGCTTCTTATATAAATTAACAATGTTTTTAGTGAGATTTCCGGTTTCCCAATATTCTGCTGCTTCTGCTTCTACCTTAATTAAAATGATATTTGGGTCATCCACACTTGTTTCCAGTAGCTTTTCATAGGCTGCATTCCAGAGTTCTTTTTTCTTGTTAATGTCATTTACAATTTCAGCTTTACCTCGAATAGAAACATAGGATCTACCGGCATACGCTACATTGACTTCCGGACGTTCCAGCACCTCTTTATATTTATCTGTTTCTTTCTTTGTAAAAAACCACAGATCCCCATCAAATTCGACTTCCTGAGTTTTCATTGGACGAGAAATCAATCCTTCACTAGTCTGTGTGGTGAGCATTGCAGTATCTACATCTTTAATTAACTCTCTTAATTTCTCCAACTCTTGTTTGTTCTCATTTTGAACATTTGACATGAAATCACCTCTTTGGATTTTATAGGTATTTTACCCTTTCACTAACCTTTTAATCGTGATATTGGTATTTAACCTGTAATTTACCACCTATTAATGACTCTGGGTTTCAAATAGTTGATGGCAGGGCAATACATCATATCCTATAGAGGACTTACATTAAAAAATCCGAATCTGTGGAACTATGCTCAAGACCCAAGATTTATCTATGTTAAATTACTTTATTTTAAAGCGATATTTTCTTCATCATACTTTAAAAGAACCGAATTTATAATATGAATGGAATCCCATTCTCCTTGTGAAAATTTCGTAATAGGATAGTTTCTTGGGAACAGGGATTCTTTGATTTGATATGGTGTTTTCCCCTCTTTATACTGTGTAATCACTTTTTCCTGAATCTCCAACAAATAATCCAGTTTTCTTTGTAATGCGATACGCCCTTTCTTTAAAAAGCCTGAGTGACAGCAATACACCTCTTCAAAATCATAGGTTAAGACATGCTTTAATGAATGAATGATAGCCGGTACACTTTCCTCCCGTAACACAACCTTTGTCCGAGGCTGACAATATAAATCCCCTGTAAACAACTGTCCGGTTTGCCGATTTAAAAAAGATAGGTGATCCTTTGAATGGCCTGGAGTCTCAATCACGTCCCATATAGCATGACGAGAGGCAAATGTTTTACCGATTTCCGTACCCTCAAATGGTTTTCGTCTACCCCAAAAAAGTTTGCGATACAATGGATAATCTGCTTTTTTGCGGCAATAATCAATCATCATCTTATTCATAAGAATGGGTACTTGATACTTCTGCTGTAAAAAAGCTGCACAACCTGTATGGTCTTCATGATAATGTGTTACAACAACCTGATCTATCTCCAAATCATTAAAAAATGGCCAAAATTCCTTTTCAATTGATTGAGCACCCGTATCAATTAAAACTCCATCCACACAAAAAACATACACATTCATATGTACATTAAGTAACGAAATGGTTCCATTCCCCGTCTGCACTCCATTTACCATCTCTGTTGTAAAGCTCTTTTTAGCTATCATCCCACTCCTCCTTACCGCGATTATTCGTTAAATATTATCACATAATGAATCATTATTCATTATGTGATTTACATGTGAGGAAAAATGTTTATTAATTTTAGGATTCTATCTTCTGGCATAGGTGTAGGACAGCCATTGAATAGCTGCTTTCCTACTCCTCTAACTTCCCTGTCGTACATCTATGGCTTGATCAAATTATAAATTCTCATTGATAATGAGAATTATTGTCAATATAATGTACTTAACTACTAGTTCCATCTTTTGTAATAAAGGAGGGTTTTTAATGCCAGATATTTATGATGTAACGATTGTTGGCGGAGGACCAGCGGGTTTGTACAGTGCGTTTTACAGCGGTTTACGAACCATGAAAACAAAGATTATTGAATCTCAGACAATGCTGGGAGGAAAAGTTAATATCTATCCTGAAAAGATGATTTGGGATGTCGGGGGATTGCGTCCTATGCGTGGGGAGGAATTCGTTAAGGATTTGATATCACAAGGATTAACCTTTGAACCTACCGTATGTTTGAATACTAAAGTTGAATATATTACTAAAGAAAATGGATTATTTACTCTTATAACAGATAATGGCGAGAAGCATATATCAAAAACCGTTATTATGGCAAATGGCGGAGGAATTATCTCTCCACAAAAGCTGGATATAGAAGGTGCATCAAAGTACGAGCTTACTAATTTACACTACACCGTTCAGCGAATAGAGCGTTTTAAGGATAAGCATGTCTTAATTTCCGGTGGAGGAAATGCTGCTATTGATTGGGCTGCAGAATTACTGCATGTCGCAGAGAGTGTGACGGTTATTTACCGTAAAGATGAACTGACTGCACACGAGGCTCAAATCAAAAACTTGCAGGAGAACCATGTAGAAATCATCCTCAATGCTACCATTACTTCTTTAGTAGCAAATAAGGAAAACCATGCGATTGATCAAGTGATTTTAGAGATTAATGGTGATAATAGAGCGATTGCTGTTGATGAAGTTTTAATTAATCATGGCTATAATCGCGAAGCTTCTCTCGAATTTGAAGATGGCTTGCAGCCGGAGATGAAGGATGATTACTATTATATCGGTACACCCAAAGGCGTTCTTTCCACAGAAGGAATCTTTGCAGCCGGGGATATTATATCTTACGAAGGAAAAGTAAATTTATTGGTCGGTGCCTTCCAGGATGCTCTCAATGCTGTCAACAGTGCCAAAGTTTTTATTGAACCTTCAGCATACGATACTGCAATGGTCTCATCACATAATGAAGTATTCAAAGAACGGAACGAATTATTATTAAAAGAAGAGCTTGGAATTTAATACAGAATCTATTCTGGAATTTAACATTTAACCATACATAAAGCTGGTAAATACGTAATTTTATCGGCTTTATTTAGACTTTTATCAATATCCCCACCTAAAATGAGGATGACAATAGCCATCCCTTTTTTAAAACTAAATCATTGTATCAATTTTACATATATTCACTAAAGGCACAACAACACATCTATTTTTAGACATCATAATGATCGTTTCTGAATCAACTTCCGTAATCAAAACAGTAATGAGAGTAAATGTTCATTTGCTTTACATCCTACCAGTTCTTCTGACGAGTTAAACATCCAGTTAGTAGAGGAAAAGGGCATTTGGAATAACCAAATAAAAAGAAGCAAGAATGCCGTTAATTAGCATTCTTGATTCTTTTTGCTACAGGGAACAGTAGCTTTATTTTCTGAATTAATATTTACACACAGTTAATGAACGCTATCATTTCCATCCCGATAACAAAACAGTAGAAACCTTTGATAATAAGCAGATTCCCAAGGGATATTCGCTTATTTTTTCAATAATAAATACATAAAATAAGGGGCACCGATAAGGGCAACCATAATACCTGCCGGGAGTCCGTTAGGCTCAATTAGATTTCGGCCGATTGTATCAGCGAATAATAATAACCATCCCCCAATCAAAATGGCAAGTGGGATAAATAATTGGTTTCGTGGTCCTACTAGAGTTTTGGCTATATGCGGTGCCATTAAACCGATGAAGGAGATCCCCCCTGTAACCGAGACAGCGGAAGCAGCCAAGGCAACAGCTGTGATCAGTAAAATGATTCTTTCCTTCTCAATCGACACACCTACACTAATAGCTGCAGGTTCACTAATCCCGAGAAGGTTTAAACGATTGGCTTTGAATAAAGTAAACGGAATAAGGATGACTAACCAAGGGAGCAACGCCCAAATAAAAGGCCAATCTGTTCCCCATATATTCCCTGCTAACCATTGAGCAATAAAATCTACTTTTTCTCGTTCTGCCGATGAAATAAGGACAATCATGGCACCGGAGAGGGCCATCGAAAAACCTATGCCTACTAACACGAGCCTTACCGGCTCCAACCCTGAGTTTTTCGTATATGAAAATAAATAGATGAAACATACGGTGAGGATCGCACCGAAAAACGCGACAAGAGGCAGCATATAAACAAATGAACCTGGTTCAATCGGAAAAAATAGAAAGAAGATAGCTACAGCCACACCCGCTCCAGAATTAATCCCAATAATGCCAGGATCCGCTAAATCATTCCGTGTAATACCTTGTAAAATAGCACCCGATAATGCAAGCGCCATTCCAGCCAACACTGTAATCAGTATTCTTGGTAAACGAATCGAAAATAAAACAAACTCTTCTTTAAACGTGCCCTCTCCAAGTAGTGTTGGAATGAGCCGGTCATAAGATAAAGCAGCTGCTCCCATCCCCATGCTGACAACCGCTGTAGCAATAATGAGAGTCAATAAAACAACAAGAAATAGTCGTTGTTTTTTTAGTAAAGAAGGATGAATCATGAGAATGCTTTCCCTCCTTTACGAACAATTATCAAGAAAAATGGCAACCCTATTGTAGCTACAATAGCTGCTACCGGAGTTTCAAATGGTGCATTTATGGTCCGTCCAAGCGTATCCGCGAAAAGCATAAAAACAGCTCCTGCAATGGCAGACATTGGGATAATAAATCGGTAATCCGTTCCGACGATGGCCCGTACAATATGCGGGATCATTAAGCCAATAAAGGTCATATTCCCGACAAGGGCAACAGATGCACCCGCCAGAAGGATAATGACAACATAAAGGATGAATTTTACTTGTGCCGTGTTTTGCCCCAAGCCAACAGCAACTTCTTCATTTAAACTAAGAATCGTCAGCTGTCTTGCTAAAATGAGCGCCACTAGAATGCCAACTATAATAAAAGGAACAATGATCTGGAGCTGGTCCCAACTAGTTCCAACTAACCCTCCTGAAGTCCATGCTGAAACATTTTTAGATACCTTAAAGTAAATACTTACCCCATCCGCAACCGCATAAAGGAAAGCAGATACAGCAGCACCTGCTAATACGATTCGAAGCGGAGAAAACCCTCCTTTTTTCATAAACCCCATACTAAATACCATGATTGTACCAACAGCTGCTCCAATAAAACAGCCAATCATCAACCCAAAATAATTAATAGATGGGAAAACAACCAGCGTAATTGCCAGCGCCGCATTTGCGCCGGCAGTCAATCCTAGTAAACCTGGATCAGCAAGCGGATTTCTCGTCAACCCTTGCATAATAGCGCCGGCAACAGCTAAAGCTGCTCCTACAAAAATGGCTGCAACTTCTCTTGGAAAACGAATCTCTCGCAGAACAAGAGTTTCATCCGTTTTCACGTTAGAGGTAAGAGCGAGCCATACATCTTTGACAGTCGTATCTGCAGCACCAAAAACCATGGCCGCCACAAACATCCCAGCAAGAACAAGCAAACTGGCAATCATTTTATAGACAAAGGGGACAGAACGTTTCATTTCTTTTGTCATCAGTTACTCATCTTCTCTTTCGTCAGAATAGGGGAAAAGGGATTCCAATTAGAATCCCTCCACCCGAAAATTATTCACCAAGAAATGATTTCTTGAAAAAAGCTAAATGCTTCTCTAATGTAACTGGGTCACTAAAGGAAGCACCGTCTCCTTCCATTTCATATACATGTCCATTTTTAACGGCAGGTATATTTTTATAGGTTTCAGTTTCCTGGAATGATACATCAGCAGCTGCGTATTTACTTAAAATCACATAATCTCCTGCGTATTCAGAGAGTACTTCCGTAGAAAGAGTATAGTATCCATCCTTAGATGTCATCTCTTTTACTTTATCAGGCATTTTCAATTTCATAGCTTGGTAAAGGATTTCTGTTCCGCGTGCCCAATTATCACCGTATACATATAAATTTTTATCAAAAGCTTCTATTACAGATACTGTTGCATCCTCACCGATTTTGGCGCGAATCTCTTCTCCGGCTTCCGCAGCACGTGTTTGGAAGTCATCAACCCAGTCCTCTGCTTCTTTCTCTTTACCTAATAGTTTTCCAATTTCCACATGCTGAGCTAAGTAATCCAATTTGCCCCAAGTATAGGTTACAGTAGGAGCAATCTCCTTTAATTTATCAACGTTTTTAACAGTAGATAACGCAATAATGAGATCAGGATTCAATTCAATGATTTTTTCTAGATTATCCTCTGAAACTTCGGCAACATCCTTTAATTCCTTTTCAAAGGTAGGGTTTGTTTTAGACCAAACGTCAACACCAACTAAATTCACATCCAGTTCAATCACGTTCCCAGTGAATCCTGATAGCATGACAACACGCTGCGGATCTGTTGGTACTTCGACTGGCCCTGTTTCTGATTCATATGTAAATGTTTTTGGCGCTTCTTCTTTTTTTGTATCATTTTCCTTCTCTGTAGATGAACTATTGCTGCATGCACTAATAATTAACACTGAGAGCAGCATAAACGGGAATATCCATTTTTTCATGTTTGGGTTCTCCTTTTAATAAGTTATAAGTAAGGCACATTGGTTTATTTGTTCGTGGATCTCTCCCTATTTGGGCATCAATATGGAATACTTTTCTGAGTACAGCGGGAGTAATCACTTCCTCGCAGGACCCGGCTTTTACAACTCGGCCATCTTTTAAGGCAATCATATAATCAGCAAAACGTGCTGCCTGGTTTAAATCATGCAAGACCATCACAATGGTACGTGCTTGTTCTTGATTCAGTTTTTGTAAAAGCTCTAAGACCTCTAACTGATGAGCCATGTCTAAATAGGTGGTTGGCTCGTCGAGAAAGATGATTTCTGTCTCCTGGGCTAGTGCCATGGCAATCCAAACACGTTGGCGCTGACCGCCTGATAGGGCATCTACCGGACGAAACTTGTAATCTATCGTTCCAGTAACCTCAAGTGCCCAGTCAATTACCTCATAATCTTTTTTAGTTAAACGACCAAATCCCTTTTGATAAGGAAACCTTCCATAGGAAACTAGTTCACCTACTGTAAGTCCGCTTGCACTTTCTGGTGACTGAGGAAGGATGGCCATTTTTTGTGCAAGAATCTTTGTATTATTACTTAAGATACTTTTCCCATCCAAAACGACGTCGCCTGATTGATGAGATATAATGCGTGTAATGGCTTTCAATAAAGTTGATTTCCCACACCCATTAGAGCCAATGATTGTCGTTATTTTCCGGTCAGGTATTTCTACACTGAGATCCTTTACAATTAATTCTTCCCCGTACCCAATGTTCAAACGATCTGTATAGAGGCGATTCATAGTAAACCTCCTTAAAAGGATATATAGCCCAATTTAATTGATAATGATTATCAATACGTAGTTAAATATAATTTCTTTTCCTACTTTTGTCAATCTATTTTTTCAGAAATTACCGAATTATTATTTACCTCGAGAAACACCGACTACATCTTATTGATAAAAAAAGACTGCTCCCTTTTTTACAGGAAACAATCTTTTAAATTCACCTTTTTATGTATGTATGAACTTTTTATAGAATATAGGGCTGTTAAACCGTCAATTCTAAAAGATTACCTTATAATCAAGGCAGTCGTGTTAGAAAGCTTATGTGACTGCTGATTATACTGAACATTAACTTTTGACTCTCTTATTGTATGGTAATAAAATAATTCCTTGCGAAAGGTAATAAAAGTTAAACAGTACACTATTACTATTAATTTTATGCTTTTTTCTCGAAAATCCCCTTAGCACAGTATTCTATGATTTCTCTTCTTCTAATAATTCCAATAAAAATGCCCGCGTCATCAATAACAGGGACAAAATTCTGCTCCATTGCCCTTAAAAGAATACTTTCCATATCAGCATCAATATGAATCGGTTCATTATAACGCTTTGGTTTTATGTCTTTCAGTTTCGTTTTATGGGTGTTTTCGAATGATAAGTCAGGGGTGTTTTTCATTTTCCAGAGTAAGTCCCCCTCTGTTAAGGTGCCAACATATCTTCCATGGTTATCGATAATGGGAACTGCAGAGTACTTGTGAAACTCCATTTTTTCCAACGCTTGTCTCATCGTGGACTCATATTTAACGAAGGCTACTTCTCTTTTTGGGATTAGAAAAAAGGCTATATTCACCGCTTACCCCCTCATCAGTTATTCATCATATACTTCCTGCTCTGCTTTAGAATGCCCGACTGATTAGTTTATATGCTGTTCTAAATTTAGCGGTTAACTTAGTCCCTTCTTTTTATCAGGTTTTTGATCTGCAATAATTAATACATCTAAATGACGGACTAAACGCAATAGCTTTTGGACAACCGAACCTCTTATGATCTCTTCCAATCGTGTCCGTGTCGATTGTCCGATAAACACTTGGGTTGCCTCTTTGTCATTTAATCGTTCTCCCAATTCTTCAACAACTTTTCTTCGGTGGGATGTTTCGTATATTTCAAAAATCCCACCCAGTCTTTCGGTTAAAAACTGCAAGTTCTTCATTTTGGACTGTTCTTCGTCTGTTAGAACAGAATGCTCCCTTACATAACCCACATACCAGTTAGCCTTCAACCGATAAGCAGTTCGAAAACCACGTCGAATTAAACGCTCACTGTTCCCGCGTAAATTTACACAAACAAAGATGACCTCTTGTTTTCGCCACGGTCCTCTTAAAGTACGGTTACGTTCCAATAATTCTAGTCTCTCATCAACATCATCAGCGACTTCACGAAGGGCGAGTTCTCTTAATGCGATTAAATTATACGTTTTAAAAAAATGATTCAGTGCCTGTTCTACTTTTTCCTTTGCGTATATATTCCCCTCCAGCATACGTTGCTGCAACTCCTTTGGAGAAATATCAATAAGCTCAATCTCATCTGCCATTCGGAGAACTTGATCGGGTACTGTTTCCCGTACCCGCACTCCTGTAATTTGTTCAATACTGTCATTTAAACTTTCTAAATGCTGAATGTTCATGGTTGAGATGACCGAAATCCCTGATTTTATAATCTCTTCAACATCTTCATAACGTTTTTTATGATTGCTGCCTGGTACGTTGGTATGAGCCAATTCATCAACTAGTACCACCTCGGGATTTCTCTTTATAATGGCATCTACATCCATTTCTTCAATCACAACATTTTTATAGTTAATTTTCATTCGTGGCATCATTTCCAAGCTTCCGACTTGATCAAGTGTTTCTTTCCTACCATGTGTTTCAAGCAAACCAATTACGACATCTATTCCGTTTTTCTTCAACTCGTTAGCCTCACGCAGCATCGTATACGTCTTCCCGACACCTGGAGCTGCCCCAATATAAACCTTTAATTGTCCACGCTTCATTTTTCCAATCCGCTCTTCCACTTCTCGATTTGATAAGCGACGGTATGGATTGATTTTATTGTCGTCTCCCAACTTAGCAGGTATTACTCTTTTTCCACTTTTATCTGTTCGGTCAGCTACAACCAAGATATCTATGTTTTGCGTACTTCGCAGAATTTTATTAATGACCGAGCCGTTTATGATTTCTTCCAGGCGGCTTCTTTTAGAATGGCCTATTACAATTTTGGTGATTTTCTTGTCAGTTGCATAGGTGACGATTTCCTCGGCTGCATCCGTTCGAGTAATAGAAAATTCTTCAAATTTACCTCCAACTTTATGAACTAACTTTTTAATGGACCTTCTAAAAGTTTGCTCTTCCTTTGAAAGCTTTCTATCCGGTGAAAGGAAACATACGACTAATAGCTCACCACCCAAACGTTTTGCAACTTGTTGTCCTCTACGTACTAAAATTGAGCCATTCCAGTGATATTGAACGGTAACAAGAATTCTCTCCGATGCTCCGGATGGTCCTATCAGCCCTTGCTGTTCTCGATATTCATCCAGTTCGTCATTTACTTCACCTGCTAAATGGCGTAAGGCAAGCTCGCGTAATACTGCCAAATTTGCTCGTTTAAACAATTTCTCTTCTAATACCCGGTCTATGTTGCCATCCTGTAAACGATTAAGAATTTGGTCAGGTGTTACATCCAAAAGCTTAACCTCATCTGCCATCGCAAGGGTGTCATTCGGTACACAATGATCCACCTGTACTTTAATGCCTAACAGTTTTTCAACAATCTCTCTAACTCCATTTAATTCGTAAATGTTCATCGTTGTAATTACACTAATATTGTGGTTCATTAGCTCTATTACATCTTCAAGTCTTGTCTTATGCGGTGCATCTAAGCGATTGCGATGTGACAAGATATCAACAAGAACAACTTCTGGATTCCTTTCTTTAATGGCTTCAATATCTAAATCCTGTTTAACTATTCCGTTCTCCACCCATTCAATTGGTCGAATCGTCTCCAAATCCCCGATTTGTTCATTTGTTTTAGGACGATTGGATGGACTGATTATTCCAATCACAACATCAATCGATCTCTTCTTCAATACATTCCCATCCAATAACATATGATAGGTCTTTCCCGATCCAGAAACCGCCCCGAGAATAATTTTCAGCCTTCCTCGTTTCACTTCATAAATCGATTGTAAAAATTCTTCGGGAGTTTTTCTGCGAAATTCGACCATGCTTTCACCCCTATCTTTCTACAGACAAGAAAAGGAGAGCTGGTATACGATACTCTCCCTTTCTCCTTCTTCCTTATTTCAATCTATCAAGCTCCATATTTAGCTGTAATACATTTACCCGCGGTTCTCCTAATATCCCATATTGCCTTCCATCCGTATTTTTTATAATAAGGGACTCTAATTGCTCTTCATCCATGTCCCTGACATCAGCAATTCTCGGTACTTGAATCTTCGCTGCCATCGGTGAAATATGCGGATCCAAACCTGAACCTGAATTTGTTAAAAGATCTGCCGGAATATCTTCTTTTTGCACATCAGGGTTATTTTCTAAAAATGCCTTTATATCGTTTTTAGTCCGCTCAATCATATCCTCATTAGATGGTGCATAATTTCCTGACCCTGATCCAGAAGCATTATATTCAATAGAAGATACACGGCTCATGAAGTATTTCGCATCCTTAAAACTCTGCCCAATCAATTCAGAACCTACCACATCCCCGTCTTTAGCTTCGATCACACTGCCATCGGCTTTAGCTGGGAAAATCAGCTGTGATACCCCTGTCATCGCCAAAGGATACATGATCCCGCATATAAGAAGTAGTACCAGACTTACCCTCAAATTTTTCAACATGTATACGTCACCTTTACTTTATTAGTTATTTTTAAACAAAATTCATGACCATAAGCAGAGAATCGATTACCTTAATACCGATAAACGGAACAATGACTCCCCCGAATCCAAAAATCGTGAGGTTACGATTTAATAGTTTTGTAGAACTCATCGGCACATATTTAACACCCTTCATTGCCAGTGGTATAAGCAATGGGATGATAATTGCGTTAAAGATGAGAGCGGATAGAATCGCGCTTTGTGGTGTATTTAGATTCATAATATTTAGTGCCCCTATTTGCGGGATTGCTACCATAAACATAGCTGGGATAATCGCAAAGTATTTCGCAACATCATTAGCAATACTGAACGTAGTCAAAGCACCTCTTGTCATTAACAGTTGCTTACCGATGGCTACTACTTCAATGATCTTCGTTGGGTCAGAATCTAAGTCAACCATGTTCGCCGCCTCTTTTGCCGCAATCGTTCCGCTATTCATCGCAAGGCCAACATCAGCCTGCGCGAGTGCCGGTGCATCATTCGTTCCGTCTCCTGTCATCGCTACCAGCTTTCCTTCGGCTTGTTCCTTTTTAATAACGGAAATCTTATCTTCGGGTTTTGCCTCAGAGATAAAATCATCCACCCCCGCCTCACGAGCGATCGTTGCGGCGGTCAGTGGGTTATCCCCTGTACACATGACCGTTTTTATCCCCATTTTTCGTAATTCGTCAAATCGTTCTTTCATTCCCGGTTTGACGGTATCTTTTAAATATATTAAGCCTAGAATTTTATTACCTTCTGCTACTGCAAGCGGTGTGCCACCTTCCATTGCGATTGTTTTTGTTTTACTATCAAGATCCTTTGGTACAGTCCCTCCCTGAGCGGTCACGTACTCTTTAATAGCATCTACGGCCCCTTTTCTAATTCTCCCTCCATCCGCAAAGTCCGTTCCGCTCATCCGTGTTTCCGCTTTAAATTCAACGCCTTCGGAATCAATTTCATGTCCCACAGTTTCTAAAACACCTGATTTTTTTGCCAGCTCAATGATCGAGCGTCCCTCAGGAGTCTCATCATGAAGAGAGCTAGCTTGTGCGGCTTTATTCAGCTCTATTTGATCTGCTTTTCCAACGGACACAAATGCTGTAGCCATCCGGTTCCCATAGGTTATCGTTCCTGTTTTATCGAGAATTATCGTATTAATATCCCCAGCCGCCTCCACTGCTTTACCTGACATAGCAATTACATTAAATTGAGTAACTCGGTCCATCCCGGCGACTCCAATCGCTGAAAGCAGTCCCCCAATCGTCGTAGGAATCAAACAAACAAGTAAGGCTACCAAAGTTGCGATTGGTATAGTCACTCCAACATAGGAGGCGATTGGAACCAGGGTCGTACAAACAATTAAGAATATCAACGTTAAGCTGACGAGCAATGTATTTAATGCAATTTCATTCGGTGTTTTTTGGCGCTTAGCTCCTTCAACCAAATGAATCATACGATCAAGGAAGGATTCACCTGGATCCGTCGTCACTCGAATCTTTAGCCTGTCACTAATTACTCGTGTACCGCCGGTGACTGAGCTGAAATCTCCACCAGATTCTTTAATAACCGGTGCAGATTCACCTGTTATTGCTGATTCATCAACAGAGGCTACCCCTTCTACAATTTCCCCATCGCCAGGAATCAATTCAGTTGCTTTGACAACAACTATATCCCCTTTTCTCAATTCAGTTGATTGGACCATTTTGGTTGATCCATCTTTCAAAAGCAATCTGGCACTTGTATCTTGTTTTGTCTTTTTCAAGCTTTCAGCTTGTGCCTTACCTCTTCCTTCTGCTAAAGATTCCGCAAAGTTAGCGAATAGAATGGTAAGAAGTAAGATTGCACTTACACTCCCGTTGTAAATTGAACTCGCTCCCCCTCCAAATAGGGTGGGGAAAATGGTCAGGATTAGGGTGATAACAAACCCAACCTCTACTACAAACATGACTGGATTTTTAGCCATCAGACGCGGGTCCAGCTTTTTAAAAGCATCTATTAAAGCACGCTTGACTATAGCGTTATTAATCGCCGCTTTACGCTTTGTGTTCATTAGAATACTCCTTTACCTTCTTTTTTCTTTATTAGCGAATCGATAAATACTCCGCAATTGGTCCGAGCGTGATAACTGGGAAGAATGTTAATGCCCCTACGATTAAAACCGTAGTCACCAGAAGAACGATGAATGTGATGTTATCTGATTTAAACGTACCAATCGTTTCCGGAACAGGTTTTTTATTTAGTAACGATCCAGCTACTGCAAGCATGGCAATCATGGAGAAATAGCGGCCAAATAACATCACTAACCCTGTTGATATATTCCAAAATGGTGTATTATCACCTAAGCCTTCAAATCCTGATCCATTGTTCGCCGCAGATGAAGTAAATTCATAGACGACTTGAGTAATTCCATGGAACCCTGAATTCGAAATCGCTGATGACCCCATTTCTGTTGCCAGCGCAATGGCCGATGGAGCCAGAATAATTAGCGGATGTATTAAAATGGTAATGGCGATTAACTTCATTTCTTTCGCTTCGATTTTACGCCCTAAAAATTCAGGTGTTCGCCCAACCATTAATCCTGCTAAGAAAACAGCTAGAATGGCATACATTAAAATATTTACGGTTCCAACACCGTCCCCACCAAATACACAATTCAACATCATTTCCCCCAATGGAACCAACCCTCCAAGCGGGGTTAACGTGTCATGCATATTGTTTACTGTGCCTGTGGTTGCAGCTGTTGTAACTGTTGTAAATAGGGCACTTTGGGCAATTCCAAACCGCACTTCCTTCCCTTCCATACTTCCATCTGATTGAGAAAGGCCGATTTCTCGAAGCGCAGGATTTCCATTTGCTTCACTAAAATAGGCTAATGATAAGAACGCAAGAAACATAATTCCCATCGCACTGAATAAAATCCAACCTTGCTTACGGCTTCTAGCCATATGTCCAAAAGCGATTGGCAGTGAAGCTGGTAGTAAAAACATGGATAAGATTTCAATAACGTTCGTGAGTGGTGTTGGATTCTCAAATGGATGTGCAGAGTTTACACCGAAAAATCCCCCGCCATTAGTCCCTAAATGCTTAATAGATTCCAAAGCTGCAACAGGTCCACGCGCAATCTGCTGTTCGGCACCCTCCAGGGTCGTAGCTGTAATCGTCGGCCCTATTGTTTGCGGAACTCCCTGACCTACTAGCACGATTCCAACCAGGATGGAAAGCGGGATCAGAATACGTGTATGGGCACGGATTAAATCCACATAAAAGTTACCTATGCTTTTTTGCCCTGTCAGGCCTCTCATAAAGGCGATACATAGAGCAATTCCTGTCGCTGGTGTTGTAAACATCAGAAAGATAATAACCATCATTTGTGATAAATAAGATAAACCTGATTCTCCGCTATAGTGTTGTAAATTAGTATTGGTTAAAAAACTTGCTACTGTATTAAAAGATAAGAACGGATCCATTGAAGCAATCCCACTTGGATTTCCCGGTAAAACACCTTGTAGACGAACGATTATATAACATATAGCAAACATTGCTATATTACTGACCAATAAAGCCTTTGCGTATTGCTTCCACTTCATATTCCCCTGCGAAATTCCTGACAGCTTATAAATTATTTTCTCTATTCCGCCAAATACTCGATCAAGCCTTGTCTCTTCCAAAGAGAAAGCACGGGCTATATAACGCCCCATAGGAATAGCAAGCAATAAAAGAACCGCTAATACCAATGCTATTTGTATAAAATCCATTATTCTTTCCCCCATAGTGTTTTAATAAATTAATATCTCTCTGGATGAATTAAGGCATCAACTAAGTAAATCGCAAGTCCACCTACAACGATTCCTATAAAAATCATTTTTCTACCCCTCGTTCCTCAATCACATTGTCACAAAATTTGATAAATCCCCAAAATAGTAGAAATGATCCTACTGCTAATCCAATTGAAATAAGATCCACAAGAATCTTCCTTTCATAAAATTGATTTTTTAATCCACAGCTAAAAGGTTAAAGGTGATTGGTTAACCAACTATATGAGCTGCTTCCAGGTTTACTTATATAAACAAGTTTGGCGCCGAGCTTCTTGTAAAGCTGATAATCCCTGCTGCATTGTGTCGCAACAATGATTTTTCTCGTACCCAATTTAGAAAAGAAGGTAGTCAATTCAAACCCTTCATTGATGGAATCTGAAATAATATAAACCTTGTTATATACCAAAAATTCCTTTTCCATTTCAATTTGGTTATCTATTCTCCTGTTTCCATTTTCCGTGTTGTAAAGAGATTTAAAATATTGCTTATAAGGCAATACATCAAATGCCCTTGTTCTGAAGCTATTACTAGAAATCACTGACGTATAAAGATTGCCTTTGCCGATAATCAGCACGTTTCCCACTTTTAAATCCCCCTTAATCTCATAGAAGGATAAAGCTGCCCTTTCTATATCCCATATATGTTGATCGAATGATAGAAAGGACACCCCTTATTGTCCTTTTATCTAACTTTAGAGAAACCATTCGGATAATATGAAATATTCATCTGGTTATTCTGGTAGTAAACGATTGAACTAGCTCTTCTTGCATTCTCATCCTCTATTTTTGCTTTTTCCTGCTTGATATCCAGATAACTCATACGAAACATTTGGTTGGTTCCTCCTTATTTTTGTTAAAATTTACCATTCAAAAAGCACAAAAAAGACCTCTGTATTACACAGTGGGCTTTAAACCAAAGGTAATACCTTCTCTCTTAACGCTTACGAGGTTAGCTGTCGGATTCGGGCCAAAAGAGTAGCCCTACCTTGTTAAGGATTCACCCCAAGTGACATTGTCACAAAAGTGGTTCCCCCGCTCTTTAAAAAGACTCAGCGATTTAAGATATTAACGTATTAAATTGTTAAAATTCAAAAAAGACCACAGAGGTCTACCCTGTGGTCGAAATAACTTCTTCGACTCCCCAGTTACACCATCCTCTCCCTTAACGCTTACGAGGTTAGCTGTCGGATTCGGGCCAAAAGAGTAGCCCTACCTTGATTAAGGATTCACCCCAAGTGACAAGAGTCACAAAAGTGGTTCCCCCGCTCTTTAAAGATTCAGCGATTAAGAATGATTTAATTATGAGAGTAATACTACTCCGGTATTTTCCAGTTGTAAAGAGTATGAGTAGCTCATATTCATCCTAAAATACAGAAAAACAGTTAAATATAACCACTTTGATAGCCAAATGATATGAAATCTTTAAATTACTCAGTTATTCACTGTTTTATTTAGAATTAAATTTTATTTTTCTTGATTTTAACAAGATAAAAAGGTGTTTCCTTATGACTCGTTGTCTGGCCCGAACCCATTTTATTATAAATCGAATACTTTAATTTAATAAAAAATAACGATCTATCCAGTACACCCAGGAAAAAGTGTCTAAAGATATTAAAACGGGTAAATAAGTCATATTAAAGAAAATTGGGAGGTATAGAATGGGAGATTATGTGATTAACGTATATGAAAACGAGCAACAAGCAGCAGATGCTATTGAGGAGTTTAAAAAGGAAGGCTATACGACTGATGAAATTTCCGTGATTGCTAACCAGGCAAATGATTTATCCAAGATGTCACAGGAAGTAAAAATATCTACTATGGATGGAGCTATTGCAGGAGCTGCTACCGGAGGGGCACTCGGCATTGCCGGCGCACTCGCAGGATTACCGGCTGTATTGGTCCCAGGTTTAGGGGCAATTTTGGCTGCAGGTCCTGTTTTAACTATGCTCGGCGGTGCGCTAGTTGGAGCCCGATCCAGTGAAGGAGGATTATTAAACTCTCTGATGAATATCGGACTTTCTGAAGAGGACGCTCAACGTTACTCTAATGAAGTCCAGGATGGAAAATTCCTCGTCATACTTCATGCTAAATCTTCCTGATAATAAAAACGGCTTGATGATTCCTACTTGAATCAAGCCGTTTTATATTACCTTAGGAAGTTTAGATCTCTCAGAAACTTTATTTATATTAAAAACTTTTTACTATTTTCGATATAATTTTATTCAACTGATTTTGGTCTTTTTGCCTGTTGAAAATCAAACTGCCTCTAATCGTCCATTCTTAATAGATAGCTGTGTTTTGTAGCTTTCTTTTGGAAATATAAATGTCCATGGCATACTCACTTCATTTGGAATCACAAGCTTAGGTAAGGTAAATTCATTTTCCGCAATAACCTCTCCCTGAATTTTGTATCGTAATCTTGTGTTATTAAATGTAAGCGGCTGATCCGTGAAATTATGGACTAATACGGTCACAAGCAGTGCCTCTTTGTGGTTGATGGCTTCCCGGATAGGAGAGAAAATTACACCTGTGCCGTTTAGATGCTTTGTCTCTACAAATACTTTTTCTATATAGCTTCGGTCCTGGGCAGATAACGCTTTATCCCACGATTTTTCGAACTGCAATTGTTGCATGATTAGAACACTCCTATTGATTCATTACTCCAAAATCCCACTATAATATATGATAAGTTTAACATTAACATAAAAACCCCACCTGTGTTTAACAGATGGGATTATATCATTATCCTCTAAGCATATTACGTCCGCCATTAACCGCGATGATTTGTCCGTTAATATAGCCTGAAATCCTTTTCGTGATTTCCCACTCTTATTTTCTGCCTATGGAAGATGATGTTAATTGGTTTGGTCCGAACCTCGCTTAAAAAGGATGCTAGGCCTAATTGACCTCGCACTCTCTTACTGTCATTACACCATAATGCTTACGCCTGTAAACACTAAGTACAATTCCTATTAAAAACGCATTCAAAATCGTCGACATCCAGCCATAGCTGATAAACGGTAAGTAGATTGTCATAATCGGGACAAACCCGAATATCATCGCAATATTATAGAAAAATTGTAAAGAAAACAGGGCCAGAGCTCCGATAACAAGTAACTTTCCATATCTATTGCGTGCTCCTATCGCAATATACCCCATTCGAATCACAAATAATAGGAGAATAATCAGAACTGCCACGGTGACAACATACCCGAAATGAGAGGTCAGACCCGCCAATGCATAATCGGAATATGTTCCTGGAAGAACATTACCCAGGCCAGCAGAGCTTCCATACCATTTTGCTTCGGTCATCAGCTCCCTTAGTTGCACATACATATACCCTGAACCATCTGCATACTTCTCGGGATTTATATAGGCTGCTATCCGCTCATTCTGATAACCTTTTAAAGAAGGCAAAACGGCTACCAACCCAATTATGAATGCTGTAATCGTACTTGCGGTTATAAATAATGCAGTTTTCTTACTTAAATGGCTCCACCATAACATAATCAAAACTGTCATTCCATAGATAAATGAGATTGCTAGGTCTGGAACCATTAAGAAAAGATAAAAGGAGTAGATAAACAAAAGAAAAAGCTGCCAAACTTTCAATTTCTTATTCTGAAAAAATTGAGCCCAAGCCAGGAAAAAGAACGGCAATGCAATCCAACAATTGAATGAACCAAGCATTGGTATACCAAAATAAGGTTCCCCATTGATTGTATAAGACGGAATTAGCCGTAACCCATAGAGTATAGCTACACCAACCAGATAAAAGGCCCAACCCCATCTTTGCAGCTTCCGATAGTCAAAGTACATAATCCCAATTGCCAGCGCTATGCCTAGCAGACCAAAAATCACTCTATTCCGCATAAATGAATCCTGTATTTCCACTTGTGACGAATCCATTGATAAAATCGGGAGAAATCCAAGCATCATCACTGCTGCTAAAAGGGAAAGAAGCAGCCAATCCACTTTCGGTCGGTATAGCTTGTTCATCTTCTCACCAAGCTTATACGGATCTCCCATTTGCTTAATCGCCTTCTCCTGTGCCTCCGTAGCCGACAGCCCTTTCCCCAGCCAATATTCCTTTGCTTCCTTAAGATGATAATTCAATTCTTTTTCAACACTTACCTTCGCTTCCTTTGAGCGAATTTGCCCGATAACTTCTCCCAAAAAGCGTTCTCTATCATTGACCATTCTGATCACCTCTCCGCCTGTCCTCTCAAGGTAAGACTAGCTAGCCATACTCGTTCATCAGACTTTTCAAGCGCACGTCTCCCCTTGTCGGTCAGCTGATACTTTTTTTCTCCTGATGATCCCCATGAAGCCGTAATGATTCCCGCTAGCTCCTGTTCATGCAAAAACGCATATATAGAACCTTCCTCGTCCTCATACTTTCTTATGCCTCTTACTGCAAGAAGCCTTGTTAATTCAAAGCCTGTCCTTTCCTTTAAAAGAAGCTGGAGGAGGTTAATGAACATATCCTGCTCGCTGAATGATTCTTTTGCGATGGACTTATGAATGCGCTTTTTCATAGTTTCTGAGAAATCTAGCTCCCGCATGCAAGTTTCCTTCATAGCCTTTTTAAGACCCTTCAACCGTTCTTCCATTCGCTATATCCCTCCCAACTATCCTTTAAAAGTGCCTTCGCTCTGCGGAGTCTCGTTTTCACTGTATTGTTATTAATAGATAGTACCTGCGCCATTTCACGAATGGGCATCCCCTCAAAATAATGAAGATAGATGACTTCCCGATATTTAATCGGCAGATGCATAACAGAATGCGCCAGACGTTCTTCTTCATCTTGCCGAATAACCGCTTGTTCAGTGCTATGCCCACTTTCACCAGAATAAATGTATTCATCACTTGAGAGGAAGACATGGTTTTTGTACCAGCTTTTCAAATAATCCTTGCAATGATTAATAGCTATTCTCCACAACCATGTCCTAATTTTTGATTTCCCCTTATATGTATGAAGGGATTGATAGCATTTTACAAAGATATCTTGGGTAAGGTCCTCAGCAAGTTCACGATTCTTCACATAAGAATAGGAGAGTTGTAAAATTTCTTGCCCATATTGGTCCATCAGTTCGTCGATGATGATCTCCTTTTCCTCAATAACGAGGCGTTCCATTGTTATTTCATCCACTATTTCTCCCCCTTCCTAAATATTGACGAGGCTATTCCGTTTCCGGTTTTAGTTTTTTTAAAATAAAGTTCATTTGTTTATTCAGGCTTGATCACATTCGGATAATCAGTCGGTCTCATGGAGATAATCCCGTGTACAAACAATACGCATAGAAATATTGATTACTTGTTTAAAATAGAAATTAAAATTACCGATATATAGATTCAAAACAACATATACATATATTACCACCAACAATAACTTTCTTTAGTAGATTAGTAACATTTTTATTTCTCATTTAAATATTTCCAAATTGCTCTGGTATATTAATTGTCATAAAATTAAGTATACTTATAAAAATTGGGGTGAATGAGATGAAAGCAGGAGTTTATCATGGCTTAAATGATGTACGAGTTGAAGAGTTACCAATGCCAACAATCGGACCGAAGGATGTATTATTGCGTACATTGCGTTGTGGTATTTGCGGTACAGATATTAATATAGTTAAAGCTGGTGCCGGAAATATGGGCATCCGGTTTGAAAAAGAATTCGGTCATGAATTTTTCGGTGAAGTAGCAGAAGTAGGCTCAGAGGTAAAGGACATTCACGTAGGAATGCGCGTCGGGGTGAACCCAATTACCGCTAAACGAGTTGGAAAAGCACTTTCCTGTGAAGCCGGCGGCTTTTCTCAATTTGTGGTCATCGAAGATGCGGCATTAAATTATAACTTATACACTTTTTCAGATGAAGTAACACCTGAAGAAGCGGCATTAATGGAGCCTATGAGCGTTGGTTTTCATGGTGCTTTCTCAACTAACCCTAAACCAGGTGAACATATCGTAGTACTTGGTGCCGGTCCGATCGGATTATCAGCTGCTGCTGGCTTGATTGGTGAGGGTATTAAAGATGTAGTTGTAGTAGATATCAATGATTGGCGTTTAGCTAAAGCTCAAGAATTAGGTGCGAAAACAATCAATACAAGTAAACAAGACTTAGCTACAGCACTTGTGGAGTATTTCGGAACAGTTGATTACTATGGTCATTCAATTCCAAATGTGGATGCTTTTGTTGATGCTGCTGGTGCCGCCCCTTTATTTGAACAAGTATTCAATTTGGCTAAACCTGATGCTCGTTTTGCCATAGTGGCTGTGTACAAGCAAGAAGTACCAATAAGTTTTGGAGCTATGATGGGAAAAGAGCTGAAAATTATTGGTGCAAGCGGATATACACATGAAGATATCGTACGTGTTGTTGATCATATTGAGAAGAAAAAAACACCAATCGCAACAATGGTAACGCAAGTCTATAAATTAGACGACCTTTCAAAGGCTTTTGACACAGCTATCGCTGCCAATGAAACGATTAAAGTTGTTGTAGATCTTACTGATTAATAATTCATCGTGCATTAAAGACACTAAAGACTCTTTAATATTATAAAAATTACAATCGACATTTTTATGTTAATAACTTAAAAAGAAGTCCCTTAAAAGTGCGTAGCTTTTGAGAGGCTTCTTTTTAATTTTTATTACGTTAACGTAAGATCATGTTGTAGCCATGAATATTTTGCGCTCATTCTTCTCGCAGATTTCTTCTTTATACCTTCTCCAATAATCTAGTGGTTTGAATATATGTTTTTTAAGAGTATCTTCCACTCGTTCCATCTCTTTATTCTCAATTATAGAAAGTATATTTCTATGTTCAGCAATCATCTGTTCAAAATGATGTTGGCTAAAGTTAATCATTCGGTGATAATCCATATTCATACGTGAAATTGCTTTCCAAGTATTATCCCTATGATGGCCTCGGAAGATAATCGAATGAAAGCCATCATCTAATTCATTAAATTGTCTAGTCATCTTTTTTGGACTCAGTGTGTTTTGTTGAATCAACAGTATTTCTTGAAGATCAAGATTTCTCCTTAACTGATCAACATTCTCTTCAGAAAAATAATTACATGCTGATTTTAAATATTTCTTTTCTAAGTCAAACCACATAAACGACGCTTCTTCAACCAATTCCAAATTTATTCTTGAAACATATGACCCAACTTGTGGAATAACATCTACAAGATGCTCTTGATGTAGTTTCCATAACGCACTTTTTATAGGCGTACTTGATACTTTTAATGCCTCAGTCAGTTCTCCAACACTCAATAACTGTCCAGGCAGTAATTCTAATGATAATATCCCTTCTTTAATTGCTCTATACGAGTAGTTATTATTATTCTCACCTGGTAACCTTGATAACATTTTCACCATACTTAGTCTCACTCCTATTAGAGAAAACACTGCTAGTCTCTGTTCAAAGCTTTATATAAGTAAAGAAGATAGTTAAATTCCGTCTAACTATCTTCTTACCTACGGCAGAAATGAAATGATGTTTTAAATTACATAATCTAAAAACCTATTATTTATATAAACACTTCATTAAATTCTTGTATCGATAAATCCACAAAATGCATCGACAGGGCTTACACCTTTAAATTCTGAACGTCCTAACAATTTATCAACTATTGCAGATAATGTATGTTCATGACTATCATAGGCATTTATGTATGTCTTAACTTGCGGTACATCTGCTAAATGGAATGGACATTGTAAAGATATAAATATTGTCGGTACTTCATTTACATAGAACGGTATATCTGGAGTTCCCTTTGAAGGATTCCATTGAATACGCTGATCTGTGCTTGGTGGTACGTCTGCTATGTTTATGATTAAATCATACTTACTTGTTAAATCAGATATTGGACGTTTTTGAGCATATACGTTCATGACTGCACCTAACATTTCTTGTGGTGGAAGTTTTAATATCTTATCTATTGCAGATTCATATATTTCAACTTCAAAACCTGCTTTTTCAAGTAATTCCTTCATTAATTCGATTGGCTTTTTCTTACCAACCGACATAGCAGCCATGATTTTACCATAAGCAGATTCTGGTCCTTTTACATCAACAAGTAAAACCCTCTTATTCTTTTCTGGATTGATTGGTAATAATTCCTGCTTATTCTTCACTAATGTGATCGCTTTATCTGATATTTCTGGTGCAACAGCCTTATTTGCTTCTGTTCCGATTTTAGCCATGGCTTCTTCTTTTGGCTGTAAAATTTCAGTTTTAGCTTTTGTGTGTAATCCTAAAGATGCTTTCAATCCTAATATACGAGTTAATGCCTCTTCAAGTCTTTCTTCAGTGATGATTCCTTTTTTATAGCCTTCCATCATCCAGTTGAAGTCTTCCTCCGGGTCATTGAAGAATAAGAATAAGTCACAGCCAGCAGCTATAGCTGTAGGTAACATCTCACTGCGCTTCATAGCAGATGTCATCGCTACCATGTGAGAAGCATCCGTTACGATTACACCATTAAAGTTCAATTTATCTCTTAATAGATTTTGTAAGACGATATTACTTAAACTTGATGGCGTTGCTAACTCTTCAATCGTTGCATCTGGTTTAAAGTGACGTACATATTCCGGTAAAGCGATGTGTCCTGACATGATAGAAGGTAATCCCGCTTCTATTAATCCTCCATATACTTTTCCGAATGTATTATCCCACTCTTCTACTGTTAACGTGTTTGGAGCAAATGATAAGTGATGATCCCTTTCATCTACGCCATCTCCAGGGAAGTGCTTAGCAGCTGGAGCTATACCACTTTCCATTATTCCTCTCATATATTCTAAAGAGTATTCTAAAACTTGCTCTGCTTTATTGGAGTAGCAACGAGTAGATATTACTGGGTTTCTCCAGTTCATATCGATATCAACAACTGGTGCAAAGCTCCAGTTACACCCGATAGCAGCAGCTTCCTCTCCGGATACTCTCCCCAATTCATAAGCATACTTAGGATCATTTGTAGCACCTATTTTTACTTGATGACCTACATATGTACCATCTATACAAGCACCATTTCCACCGCACTCTGTATTTGCAGCTATTAATAGAGGAACCTTACTATTTTCTTGTAAGATTTTATTTTGGTCATATACTTGTTCAGCTGTAGCTGGATTGTAACGAACGGCACCGATATGATAAGTAGCTAACATTCCTTTTAAGTACTCTTCATCGCGGCTGGCTCCCATGTTTACGAATAACTGACCGATTTTTTCCTCGATTGTCATCTCTGCAATTGTATCTTCTACCCATTTAATATCTTTATCTGTTAAATTAAACGGTTTTGCTTTTAAATCTACCATCATTGTTTTTTCCTTTAAGTCGATCATTAACTAAATCCTCCACCGTAAAATATCTAGAATTGGCTCTAATGATTATTCATACCAATTAGAGCCAATAATTCATCCTTAATCTTCAATTCATTAACTATTTGCATTACGTTTTGCTTCTAATTCTTTACTTAATTCAATTGTTTTTTGCTTGTTTAAAGGATACATGAATAAAACAACTGCAATGATTCCGTATAATACACCCGGCACTAATGTACCTAGCATGTAAATACCATCTAATACTTCTTGTGGTTGCGTACCTAATGTAGCATTATAACCAACAGCGGCGATTGCCACCCCACCGATACCACCAGCTACTGCTTGTCCTATTTTTCTAGACATAGAAACAATAGAATAAACCGTTGCATCTTCTCGTAATGATGTTAGGTATTCATGATAGTCAATAACATCTGAAATGAATGCATAAGTAATAAAACTATAGAAACTCATGCCCATCATAGCTAGTGCTACAATAGCGATAAACGGCATTGTTTCAATACCTTTTAAGAAGAATAGCGCAATGTATATAACACTTGCAAATGCCATTCCGACAATTGAGATTTCCTTTTTACCAAACTTTGCAACTAGTGGCTTAACTAATGGAACTGTAATGAACATTGACGCCATTTGAACAAGTCCAATTATACTTAGCGCTGCTGCATTACCGAAATAATCTTTGAACAAGTACGTATTAACTGCCATAACAATAAAAGATGTTAACATAGTCATGAGTGATGCTGTTAGTACCCATAGGAATGGTTTATTTTTCACTAAGCTTTTCAAAGAACGCAGGAAATCACCCTTCTTCACTTCTTTTGCTGGTGCCTCAATACGTTCTGTTGAAAGTTTGTAGCAACCAATATAACAAGCAATTGCTAACACACCGAAGATACAAGCTGTCATGAACATGCGATCTGCACTAATTTTGTTATCAATAAATACAATCATTGGTCCAAGAACATTAATAATAAGACCTGCTAAGCTAGCACCTACTGTACGCCATGTAGACAATGTTGTTCTTTCAACTGGATCAGCTGTAATAACAGAAGCCATTGATCCATAAGGAATATTAACTGTACTGTATAATGTACCCCAAACAATATATGTCACAAATGCCCATGCTAGATAGAATCCATCTGACATTCCAGGAATGGTTGTGAACATTAAAACACCTGTAAATACTAATGGGAATGACATACGCAATATCCAAGGCTTAAACTTTCCATTTTTTGTTGTTGGTCGTGTATCAATAAAACGTCCCCAAGCTACATCAGCAAATGCGTCCCATAGTCGAGCGACCATAAATAATACCCCTACTGTTGCAGCACTAATATGGAAAATATCTGTATAAAATACCATTAAAAATGTACTAGTTAATAAGAAAAAGAAATCGTTTCCAAAGTCACCTAGTAAATAGCCTACTTTATCTCGTAAGCCGAATGGTCTTACCGTACTAGAGTTAAGTTGTTCCTCCTGCTGGAGTACTGGTTCTCTCATGCTCATTTAGTTATCCTCCTTAATCTATCCAACAAATATAATTTGCTCAGTATTGAGCATAATTAACTAAACATATACCTTCTTTTTCTTAAGATAGAAGGGTGTTTACTCTTATGAACGGAACAGCCTTACATTTGCTCAATATTGAGCATAATTTATTAAAGTTTTATTTATAATTTGGTATGTATATTGTGTTCTTCTTTCTTTGTTACATAAATCGAGATATTGCTCAATATTGAGCATATTCAATCAAAGTTACTTATAAATTGGTATGAGTGTTGTTTTCTAACTTTTTGATATAGAAAATTTAGATTGCTCAGTACTGAGCATAATTAACCAAAAGTTTGTCTTCCTTTCATTTTCCGATAACTAGTTGGTGTCATCCCAATTCTCTCTTTAAAAAAGCGACTGAAGTGGGCGGCACTTCCAAAACCCGTCGAGCGGAATATGTCTTCCAGTGATTGATCAAGCTTCATTTCCAATAAATACTTTACCTGAATCAGTCTGCATTCCATTACATATTCCATGACCGTATAGCCAGTAACCTCTTTAAAGACATGGGATACATAGTATTTATTTAGATTAAACTCTTTTGCAATACGTTCTAAGCTGATTTTTTCGCAATAGTGCTGATTAATCCATGAGAGAATATTCTCAGCATGCTGTTTCTTTTCTGTCTTCTTTTGTTCGACGTGCAGCTGTGAACATTGGCTCATTTTATAAATCTTCATCAATAGTTGGAGAAATTCTATTTTCAGTTCTGTTTCTAATATCGAATTTATTTTACCTGTAGATTGAAACTCCTGATCGATTATCTCCAGTTGCTTTGCGAACCATTTAATTTTCTCTGCAACATATTTACCCGAAGCATCAAATCCAGTTCGCAAAATACAGTTATTCAGCTTTTGAAAAGGGTCCAAAAGATTTGGCATGCCCAAAACAGGAAATAACCTCCCTAACCAAGCTGGTGAAAAATGAATGGTACTCCTTACATAGGTATCAGGAGAAACAGTATTTGTCTTATGTAAAGTAAATCTGTCCAAAAGAATGATATCTCCTGGTTGTAAGTCATACATTTTATTATGAATAAAATAATTACACTGCCCCTCTTCAAAGACATAAATCTCATATGTACCGTGTGTTTCAAATTGATTAAATCCAGTCACATCTGTATTTAATCCTTGAAGACGATAAGAAGCCAAAATAGATCCATCTAAAACTTTAGGTTGATAAATATCCTTTGCCCATTTATTCACTACTTTTCACACTCCCGGAAGTCAGCGTTCTTAAAGGGCATTCTTTAGAACACCTACTTATTATACTAGTATATCAATAAATAAAATTCATTACATGAAAGTGCTTACTTTTTTAAGTTTTTTGATTTATTTTGCTAATACGTATTGAAATCTAAAATTATATTGATATAGTAAATGTTTGTTTTTCACAATCCCGTTAGAGGTTAGACATTGAAACATAGATTTGTTTGTATAATCTAAGCATGTTGGAAAACTCATCAAATATAAAAAGAGTTACCGTCAAAGTGCTTTCTACTTCCATTTTTTTGACTCATATTGCTCTCTCTTGTTTGCCATAAGATACAGAAAAATAATAATTTTATAAGGCCAGCAAAGATAAATATTAAAAAACACAAGCTCTTTGGACTTGTGTTTGTCTTCACTCATTCACTTTATTAAATAAATCCATAATATGGGCTTTGGCTATTTGCATAATGTGCCCAGTTAATGAGTGTAATAAAATCATACACAGGTAGCTGCACTGCTTGCTGGATATCAAATGCATAGGGAGGAAGGTCACTGCATTCTAATAAGATGGCTCCGATTTCAGGATGCTTTTCCTTTATCTCAATTGCCTTTTTTACAACCTCATCCCTCAGCTTTTCATTATTAAACGTACCAGTTCCATTAGAAATAGATGAAAACTCTTCTCCCTGACTTAAATCACCAATGACTAAATTAGACCTGTCTGTAACACCGCAAGTTTTTAAAAGAGAATCAGTCAATCCTTTTTCATAGGCTGTTAATATACCGATCTTTTGCCCTGGCTTTAATCCAACCTGAATCATCGGCATTTGAACTAGGCTAGACAGATAAACAGGAATTTCTAATGCATTTGCTATTTGCTTATGAAAGTTTCCAAAGAATCCACAGGCACTGGAAATTACTTTTGCCCCTTCACTTTGAAGCTGCTTTGCTGCTTCAATAATCCCTTTTTCCAGAGTTCTATCATTATTTAAAAGACGCTGACCCGTACAGCCGGGAACCAATTTATAATGAACAGGAAACGGAAAGGTTGAATAATTTGCGACATTGCCGGGAATGACAGGATAGGAATTCTCATCCAAGTACAAAATCCCAACAGAAAAACCTGTTACATAGCGTCCCTTTTTTTGTACAAGCTGGCCTGGATTTGTGCCAGGACCAATATATCCATAATGCATTCAATCTTCTCCCCTTTCTTATCAGAATTAGTCTTTTACAGAAATATGGATTTATGCAAAAAAGACAGCAGAAGAAGCCCGGAAATCTTCACCTTGACCCAATTTAAATTATCCAAAGACTAAGAACAGCGGAAAATAAATTAGGTTTTTGAGATGGGCAATAATCCAAATAAAAAAAAGTTGCCGACAAGACATCATCCTGTGGCAACTCTTTTATTAAAATCAAGCCTTTAATCCGTAATAATTTTTTTTTGCAAACAATAGATCCATAATAACAAGGATAAAACGAGGAAAATCAGCATTGTCATGCTCAAGCCATTAATATAATCTCCCCACTGGAGTGACCCAACCATCATCCCTACACTGCCGATCACTGTAAAGCCAAAGTTCATTAGACTTGAAGCTGCTCCGACATTTGACTTTTGCATAGATAATAGCGTATTTGACACCATCGGTCTGAGATATGTCGTGATAACCGTGAAGGGCACATAGCATACAAGAAATACAAATGGGCTGATGGAACCTACTAAGAAGAGCAGGCAGATAGATATTGTGACAATTACAAATGCGATATTGATCGATTTTTTTATCGAACCGCCACCAACACGCATATAAAGAAATGGTCCAATCAAACCTATACAAGCTGCACCGGCAAAGTAAAGGCTGAAGGCAGATTCTGAGATGCCAAATCCATCTATATAAATATATGAAGCGAGTGTTAGATATGCCATAAACGGTGCCATTAAGAGAGCAACAACAAGCAATAGGCTGGTAAACTTCTTATCCTTCACAATACTTGTAAGCCCTAAGATAGATTTAAATGTACTGCCAGATACTCGCTTTTCCTGCGGCAAAGTTTCTTCTAAAAGAAATCCTCCTATAAGTGATACTAGGAATAGAGCAGCTAGAGCAACAAATGTCATCTTCCAGCTGAAAAAGGCTAAAATAACCGCTCCCAAAATAGGCGCTAGCATTGGAGCAAGCAGAACGATCGCCTGCGTGATTGACAAAACATTAGACATCTCTTTTCCTTCGAAGCTGTCTTTAATCAAAGCTGTAGAGATGGCAACCATCCCTCCTGCACCAAATGCCTGAATTGCCCGTGCTGCAATCATGATCCAAATCGATGGCGAAATTGCACAAATGATGCTAAAAGTTAGTGCGACAAGGATACTGCCCAACAGGACTGGCTTTCGTCCGTACTTATCACTCATTGGGCCAAGAATGAGGATACCAATTGCCATAAAAATAAAGAATATCGTCATTGTATAGCTCGTTACTGACGAGGTTGTTTGATAATAGTTTGTCATCTCAGGCAACGAAGGCATATATAAGTCTGTTGCCAGAGGAGGCGTCATCGATAATAGTGCGATGAAAGCAATAAGCCCGCCCTTTTTTAAATATTTTTGTTCCATTGACATCTTCCTATCTTCCTAATGATTACATGGATTATTAGGATTAAATTAAAAAAAATTCAATTACGTCATCATTAGTTTTGTTAACGAAAATAATCCACATTATCTTAGGGTAACAGGAAACTGCTGAGCTGGGCGTATGTAAAATATAGAAATATTGAGGGGGTATCCAAGAGGACTGTTTCAACTTATTAGGTAATACATCTTGAACCTAATAGTCATCTCTAAATTAAAGAGGCTATTCGGATATGCTTTTATCTAAACTATTAAGAAGTGCCTGTACCGCATCTTTTTATATAATTAAAAATTCTAAAAACAACTACTACTCTGGAAAATAACAAAGACTTTTTGCATCCTAACAAGGCTGTTAGTTATAAAAAATCAATAAAAATTTGGTGTATACTCCGTTATAGTTAATCAATAATTTATGAGGTGTTACCATGAATACAATCACAATTGACAATAAAACTAAATCACAACTTAACATAGAATATATGAACGCTGTTTACGCTGTTAGCAGTGCTAAACATCCAGCTGAATATCTATACAAAGTTACTCAATATAAGAAAGCAAAGCATTATAAACAACTCTTAGAAGGCCATTTAAATCAACATCAATGTTCTTAATATTTTTAATATACGTAATGTATATAAAGAAAAAAAAGCGTACCTAGTGTATTGGATCCGTAAGTTAGGACTGCATCGCTACACTAGGAACGCTTCTTTTTTATATTATCCTATTCTGCTATTTAACGAACGTCCAATTCTAAACATACTAATGCCACCCTAAGGATGAAAGTGTGTAAATCTTTAACGAAGTACCTTCCTATCGAGGTTTCGCCATATCTGAGGTACAACACTTTAACTGTGATTTACAATGGGTTGCGTTAGTAAAAACTATATCAATACAAGATTTATAATAATTTTAAATGACCAGTTACTTCATCCACTTTCTCTCTTTCGCCAAGTATAGCAAGACACGTATCTGTTTTAACACCGTTGAACATGGTCAATCCGTTATCGGTGATAAGTCTTACAGGTAATTCTTTTTCTTTCGCAAGATGATAAATCGTATATAATTCATCCAAACTTTCTACATAAACAGTTACTTTTACAAATGTCTCATCAAACCATTTGTTTAGTATTTCTTTGTGGTTTTCATTTCCATTATATTCAATCCACTTTACAACCCCTAAAGAAGCATGGCTTCCTTGGGCTACATATTTCCCTTTTGTCATTTGTAAATCTTTTCTCATCACGATAACCATCTTTGTTGTGCTTGACTTCTTTTCCAAGTTGATATCTCCTTTTCGCATAGAATATGTTGAAATTGTATACCCAACTCCATTTTATTTTTTTATATGCCTATTGGTGCCTATGTGGAGAAAATTCAATGATTAATAGTTAGTGGTAAGGTCTTGGTCAATTCACCCTTTTAAAAAAGGGACTAATATTCATTGTTAGTTTTCTAAGCTATCGCTAATGCTGTTTGCTATAGTGCAGGTTAACTTATGTATTTTTAAATGGTGTCTGTACATCCTTTTTTCACCATTAAAAACCAAAAAAAGAAGCATCCCGCAAGTTTTTCAACTTGTAGGATACTTCTTTAAATGGGGGAAGCAGATTACATCATGCCGCCCATATAGTTTTATGCTGTAACATTTTTAACCGCATTAGAAGAAAGTCGCATAGAATCAGCATTCTACAGGTTCTACGTGTAACATCTTTAACCTAGATTTACTTTGATTTATTGTACTTCGTTAGCAAAATGTTAGCATGCTGTTAGCCGGCCAATAATGAAATCGACTTGATGACTCTTATCACAAAAGCGATGCAAATTTTATGTGCATCGCTTTTTGTTACACATTCCACATGTGTGGAGTGTATGTGACAAAACATGAAATGCTAAGTGAGTTTATTGCAATAAGCCGCCCATATGGTTTCATACTGTAATATGTTTCCTCATAGTGGTAATGATTAGCGTTAAATCAAGTTTTACTAATTATAGGTATAAAATCGTTAATTTGAATTTAATGAGATACTAATTCTGTCTACATTTCTTTTAAAAAATACATTTCCGAATCAATTTTTATAAACGAAAAAAATCTTAGGAGTTGGTACCCTTTCTCCTCCTATGTTTTATTGCACAAGATTTTATACAAAACCTATGATTTTTATTTCTTGCTAAAAATTCTTTACCGCAATATGCGCAAGTTTTGGTTAATCCTTTGATTTCTTTAGTAGATGAATCCCACGGAATTCCTACACCTTTATACAGTTCTTCAAGTGTGATAACACTATCATTCCCCTTTGAATTGTTTTCCCAAGTAGTTATCAACCTGATATTATATGGATGTGACAAAATTGGTGCCGGGACCCCATTTAAATATCCAGCATAAACGGAATATTTATGGTCATATTCCATACCTTCAGGTCGTTCTTTGCCATATAGCCGGTTAACAATTCTTATACAGGCCTTTCTATATTCTTCGTAACTTCTTAAATGAGCGGTTTCGTATCTCAATGAAGCTTTATTTGATCTCTTTTCATTGATGCTCTTCAACCTTTCCATATGACTTTCACGATATGTTGGGTCGTTTCCCCACCTTTCCTTATTTTTTTTAATATTATTTTCAGCCATTAATTTCTGATGACTTTCCAGTTGAGTCAAATCAATTCCATCCCTAATTAGTCTCTTAGTAATGGTTTTACGATTGACTCCGAAAAAATCAGCTACTCGATAAATAAACATTCCTTCGTTTATTTTTTCCATAATCAATTCAGAGGTTAATGAAAACCCTAATTTATCCTTTTCAAAATTACTTTTTAATGATTCTCCCTTTGAGCGAATAGGAATATTGTGTTCTATTAAACGATTTTTCACTGTGTTAACTGCACATTTATATTTATTGGCAATTCTATTTAGGCTTAGTTTTTGATTTATATAAAGTTCGATTAATTCTTCCTTTGGAATATGGAGCTTTTTATTAACCATAATTACACCCCCTTAGTATTATTCAAATATCAATGGAGTCATATTTTCAAAGTGATGATATATAATTGTAATTGATATACATCTATAAGTTAAAAGCGATACAAATACCCTAATGTATCGCTTTTTCTTGTATACACTTTATATTATATATGCGAAGTATGGTATTTCATCATGCCGCCAATCTGGTTTCATATTGTTTCGCTATGTATTAACTCGAGAATATAATAAATTCACACTCTTATACAACAAGCGATGCACATGTGATATGCATCGCTTGATTCGCTAATTACAGATACAATTATTGTACTGCAGTTGAAATATAAGGACATAAATTTTTTAATAGTAGACTAAGATTGTTTCAAAATTCGTATCAATGTATTTGTTCTTTTGTCACCATATACTATCCTCAAAAGATTATAAAGAGCATAGTAATCCCATTTGACTAGACTGTGACGAAGTAAAAAGATATTTAAAAGAAAAATTTCATTTAAAACAGAAGAATAGAGTCCAAAATATCTCTTGCTTTCAACAATAGTATCTTCATGTAACTTAGAAAAATAGTCAACACTCATTACCGGTAAATTTTTAGATCCTGAGTGGACCACTTCACTTAGTTTCTTATAATAAGTTAAATTTCTTTCAATTGAATCGTAATATTCTTTATAACTTTTTTCATCAACAGAATGCTTTAGGTCTTCAATAAATTTCTTCTTTGTTTCTAAAAATCTATAATCTAAAGGTTTAAACGCTAACGAAGGATCGTTGATGATCATAAATTCTCTTTCTTTTCCCAAAACAAACTTAAAATTTGCTTCTTGAGCTGACCTCAATAACAAAAGCGCACTTCTACACTGTCCAGTAAATAGAGCATATATTGATTCAAGAAGTAATGAAAAAGTCATATTAAATTCTGCATCAAAATATCTCTTAGTTTCTATTTTGTTTTTCAGATAATTTACTATAAATATGTAACCAAATATCTGTTTTATAGAACCTTCATTAGTTGAAACAAATTGTTGTTTCACTCCATCTAGCCTTTGTATTTTTTCAAACTCCTGTTCAAAAATATCCCTTATACTATTCATTTGTCTATGCTTCCTTTATTAACAGATTGATACCATCCTATAACCTCTTTTTCAAAGTACCTACCAGAGGATTGTTTTTTAATGTTATCCTTATTATTTTCGTGATCTTTTTCTTTTAGATATAAGATGACTGATTTAATGGAAGCTGATATCTTAGCGGTATCATATTCTGTAGAAATTTCTTTGAGTAATCTCGAAGCTAAATAAGGTCTACCTCTGAACACATAATCATTATACTTTTTATTAAAGACAACCATTATAAAATCCTTTATTTCTTTTCTTTTAATTATATCTTTATTAGTAATCAACTCAAATAAAAGACCCAAAAAAAGGATTCTTGTTTGTTCGAGAGTAAACTTATTTTTATTTATAACACTAAACTCTTTTATGAAAAAATCCTCTTTTCTATCTGCCTTTTTCATATACTCCCTCCAAGGAATCTAGCTTACTTGTAATTTCAGATACCACTCTATTAATAGAGTTTTTTAGAGTCTCATGTTTGGTTCCACTTTCATCATATAAAGAGAATTTTAAAGGAACTGATGAATGAAATGGTATCTCTGTTTCAAAGAAATCCTGCGGTATAGTCTTTTGTAGTCTCTCCTTTAATTTAGTTGCAATTTGCATTTCATGAGTAAGAGTAAATAAAACACCTAAAGATTTTATAGGTTGACGTTCTAAATCTCTTCTATACATAGAATACATCTTAAATATACCTGATTTATTTTCATAAAATGTGGATTTCACCAACTTCTCCAATAGACCAATACCCACACTAGAAAATAAATCAACCTTACTTGGAATTATATAATAGTCAGATGCAAACAAACTGGCTTGGGTTAATATAGTCCAATTAGGCGGACAATCAATTATAATATAATCGTACTTCTCCCTTAATTTATATGTCTCAAAGTGATCTTCCAACACATTATGCTTTCCACTAGTGTCACCGTATAAAGATTCAAAAAGATCTAAATCCCCAGGTATTAAATCTAAATTGTCTTTAACATTATAAATTAATTTTGGATCTTCTAATGGATTTACTATTCCTTCATACGTAAACAGAGATCGTACGGTCATTCCCTTTGCTTTTAAATTATTATAAATCAATTGTGCGGAAATTTCTTTTTTATAATTTTCATCTTGATTTAAGTCACTTAATTCCTCTTGCTCTTCTTTGATTATGTCTGCACTTACTACATCTTCAAATTTTTCTCCAAGTTCATCAAGTACCTTGGTTAGAAGTTCAGGATTTATTTTTTTCTTGTGATGCCTAAATTGATGATTTAGTAGCGCTTGTGTTGCATTAAATTGAGGATCCATATCTATTATCAGCACATTGTTGTTATCTCTCGAAAAAGCATCCGCTATATTTATAGCTGTAGATGTTTTTCCCACCCCTCCCTTTAGGTTTATAAAAGAAATAACTTTAGCTATATTACTCATTTCCTCACTCCTATTAAATGGTATATTTTACTATTAATAATAAATTAACCCATTTATATAAGCAACATATTAAGGTACATATACAGATATAAAGAGATTTTATTTATAGAGGTAATTTACTAATTATTTACTATTATACAAGATATTTATATTAAAAATACGTTTTTTTGTTATTCTAGCTTAATAACTTCACCATGTAAGAAACCTACAGTACAAACTCTATGAATTGCTTCTTATTTTGGCAAATTTAACAGCGCTCACTACTATAACTCTTCATTTAATATCAAAATCCTACAGTATAATGTTGCACTATTATTCAGAAAAGGTTGTATTAATGACATAGTTAAATCCCTAAAAGGGTCAGAGCCGCTACCTCTGTCAAAACGCTGTCGTTACTAGTGCCGACATAAGCTAAACTAGAAACAATATAACCGTGGGAATGCCCTTAAGTCACGAAAAAGAAGAGGAAAGGTGAGTTGAGCCGATGCAGAAAATCAACGTAGCAATCATTAGGCAAGGTCTATTACTGCTTGTTTTATGACTGGATTGCGAGTCTTAGAGGAGCGGGAACGGCTTCTTGCATTCAACGGTTCGGACGGAGTTTCGATTGGTTACGGCCAATGGTGCTTATCATGATACATGCGGGCGAAACTGCATGTGCTTTTCGTAAGCAAGTGATGAGTTGAAGAGATTCAGGTATAAACGAGCAGCATCATGGTGCCCAGACTTACACTGAAAAAGTGATATGTCCCCAGATGAATACCACTTCCTCTATCCAAGAACTTTCATGGTTCTTGTGATAGGGGTGGGTATTTTTTTCATTTGATAACCCGCAAACCTAAAAAAGCACTATATCCTTCATTATTCGTTTCACTTCAGTTATCGCCACAACTAAAATTATCTAAAATTTACCTCTTGATTTTCCACCATCAAATGGTTGAGATAACTTAGCAGTTGGATGAACTGCCGAAACTTAATCAAGAAGGTGATTCCACATGAACAAACAATCAACTCCATCAAGAACTGAGGAAAAGATACGAAATACTACGGTCCAAAAGATAAAGAAACTACGTAAAAGAGGATTGGCCCTATGAAAGATACACGTAATATCCCGCTACAGGAGAAGTGTCATGTACTACTGAAACAGGGACTCATATCCCCTTTCCTATTTCATAGCTTCATAGCTTACGAGAAGGAGAGGATGAAGTCATTTGAAGAAAGAATCGATTAACCTTTCTTTCCCCGGTCAACAAACGAAAACTATTACTGTGTATATCAAAGTAAATGATGAAGAATCATTCTCGCAATTACGATTACCACTAGAGGATTTGGATGCTTCTTTACTTAACAGTTCTTAGGTATAAACCATTCATCTCCATGTCAATGATGCATGATGAGGTGAACTAAATGCGTAAAGTAGTCAAACTACAGACAGTAAACGAAGACAACAAAGCAATACAGGTATGGATGCAACACTTAATCAACCGCATTTTGATGGAACAACTGGATCTTCCAATTCCCTTAGCGGCAAAAGTGACTTATCAACTGTCCAAACCATTGCAAGGAAAAGAGGATGACGAATGAACCAGAAACTGCATATTTTCTTTCGAAGAGTCAGCAGCGCTAATCAAGATTTGGCAACACAAATTGAGTTTGACCGTCCCTACAGGGAACAATGCGATGAACAACAAATAGTGGAAGTAAATGAAGATGACACTTCTGCGAATAAATTAAGTGTCGCTCAACGTCCTAAAATCATGGACATTATCCAACTGATCAAAGAAGACAAAGTTGAAAAAGTGTACGCATACGACCGAACACGCCTATTTCGTGACTATTATGAGGGACAGGAATTTTGCCATACCTGCATTGAACATAATGTAGAGATCATATTTACCTCATCCAGTAACGGACATATGGGATTTACCGGCGACTTCTTTATAGAGGGATTACTTAATCTATTTGGAGATATTGAAGGGAAGAATATCGCAAGACGAACGGTAGAAGCCAGGAGGAAGTATCCGCCCAAAAAGTACGGTTACATAAAGACCAAGCAAAAGAAATATGAAAAGGCAGCGAAAACTGAGTCTTCATTGGTAGAATTTTTCGAGGAAATCCAGCAAATTGATTCTCTGGAACTCTTCACTCAGTTCCTCTCCAAGTATCGAAAAGTATTGGCAAAAAAAACGGATGACGATTTCATACGCATGGCCACTGATCCATTTTATGCTGGATATGACTTACATGCAGGAGAATATCACCTTCCCCATGTAGACCCATTCATAACAAAGGAAACGTTCTTGCAGATTCAAGGACAACTGAGGCCATTGATTAAAGCTTATAAAGCAAACATACAAAAGCTTCGGGAACTGCACATAGACTATCCTAAATGCGGATATTGCCTAAAGTCACTGAAGCCTCGATTTAATTCTGACCGAACCACATTCTATTTCTCCTGCTCCAAGGGTCATAGCAAAGTGCATTACGATACAATCACGATTAATAAAACGACCATGGAAGTAATTGAACAAATTATAGCGAGGCTGAATGTAAATCAACTGCTCAGTGACTCCACTAACAAGATGAAAGAAATCCGGAGAATGATAAAGCAAGCTCAGGATAAAACAGAGACTTTACTAAAGGAAGCCGAAGATGCGATTCTGTTTTCAAAAGAAGGCTATGACCAAGAATGGAACGAAAAAGAGAACTATCAGGAAGTTCTCTCCCTTCAAAAGCAGTACCGCTTATATGAGGAAGAATTGAAGGAGAAGCAACAATTACTGATAGAAAACAAACAGCTGCATCAATTGACGACTGAGGCAATCGAAAAGCAAGCAGAATTAAATGTAAAAGCGCTTTGCGACCTATTAATCAAGGAAGTGCGTTTATACGAACAATCCATTGAGGTTGATGTGAACAAATGTGATTACATTCTTCATTTCGACAATGAAATGATCCTTCAATTGGAGGAGAGCTCATCATGAATCAACTAGCTTTCGCCTATATCCGCCGCTCTTCTTACAAGCAACAACAGAATCATAGTGTTGAAACACAAAAAGCACGGATTTTGGACTTCGCAAAGAATAAAGGACTATCCATACCGGAAGACTTCATCATTATTGAAGATGTGACAAGCGCCTACAGCAAGAAAGCCAGTCAGCGAAAAGCTCTCATGAAGCTAAAGGACCGCATGATTGAAAGCGGCATAAACACGGTTATTTTTAATGAAGAATCACGAATGGACAGAACCGGCTATACGTTTGTCCTTGATTTTTATCGTCCATTGCTACAACACTTTGGCAAAGTGAACGTATTCACGACCGAATCTAATGACGTCTGGTCTCCGGAAGCTCAACACGTCAAAATTGCCTTCATCTTGTACCATCAGGAATCTACCATCAAATCGGAACGAGCTATTGGGGATTTGAAAGGTCATCTGCAGACCGAGCAAGGAAAACGGCCGGGATCTAAGGTTCCATATGGATATAGCCAAGTTAACAAGGAATTGATTCTTAACAAACAATCAGAAATCGTTTCATTCATTTATTACTTGCACAGCTGGGGCTACTCCATGAAACATATAGCCGATTGTTTGAATAGCGCCAAAATCCCATCTGCCACAAACGGACAATGGGCTGTCAGCAGTATCGAATCCATTTTGAAGAACAACGTCTATTCAGGCACTTTGGAGTGGAACATCAAGAAAGGAAAGGAACCGGAAACATTCACGTTCCCTTCATCTCATCCATCCATTGTGTCGAATACCCTTATAGGAGTAATAAGGATGAATCACCAATTACAACAAACCTATGGACGACTGAATACACCATTCCTGCTTTTAAACAAAGTGGTATGCGGCAATTGCCAACAATCCTTGGTATGTAAGAATACCTCTACGAAAAGAGCAGGCAGACAATATAAATATCAGTATTACATCTGTAATCACTGTTCTTACAAATGTCCGGCAGATGATTTACATCAAGTGGTCTGTCAGAAGTTGACCCGCTATATAAAACAACTCTTATCAGATGATGAACAGCTACAGTCCATGGGACAATCCATGCAGCAACATCAAGATTGCCTGGAACATTGTATTGAAGATATCGAAAACAAACTCGACATTCTTCTTACAAAAGAAGCCCTTGCCGAAACACATTCCGATCAAAAACTTTTGAACCTAATCGCCCAGAAAAATGAAGAACTCATACACGAAAGAGAAATCCTTATGTCCAAGCAACAACTCTTAGACGCCATGCAGGATGCTTTAGATGATGGCTCTTTTATAAACCGTTTTTCACTCATTTCAAAAGAACAACTAAATGATCAGGAATTACGCTTACTTATTTTATATTTTATAGAATCGGTTACCGTCTCCTCTTCTTCCCCACCAACAATCAGATTTACATCGGATGTTTTGCGGGACTTATTTAAGACAGAGTAGACACATTACCGAAAACGTCCCATCTCTATTGGATGGACAACCGAATATCTATCAATCGACATTCTTTATGTACAAAACCACTTAACAGAAAAGGCACTCACACTGCCTTTTCACCTATTACAATTTCGACAGTCTATCCGTAATGGTATACCAATACGGAAGGAGTACCGAAAAACTATTAGTAGTATAGACAAACAACCGAAACTTATACATATAACCATTTGGAGGGGTTACGTATGAAACAAAAAAATCAATACACAACTTGGGAGTCTCTTCCCGATACATTAACAGCATCACACATCGCACAATTTCTTGGCATTTCAAGAAAGACAGTCTATGAGTTATTCAAATTAAACGTAGAACACGGTGGTATCCCCAACTTTGATATTGGTGCTTCTAAGCGAGTAGAAAAAGCCGATTTAGCTATGTGGATTAACAATCAAAAGCAGAAAAAAGCTCAAGCAATGTAGATTAGGTATTGGGGAAGTTAAAATACTCCCTTCTCTCTTCTACTTACAAAGTAAATGAACAAAACGTATCTGCTACATACGCAGTGGAAATAATAAATAATCGCAGTAACATTAATTCAAAGAAAAGAGGTTTATGAATTTGAAAGGACATTTTCATCGAAGAGGCTGTATATGCAAAAAGAAACGTTGCACTTGCGGATCAACTTGGAGCTTCGTAATTGATATCGGGAGAGATCCCGCTACCGGTAAACGTAAACAAAAAACGAAAGGAGGATTTCGAACAAAACAGGAGGCCGAATCAGCCGCTACAGAGCTTATGTACGAAATTAATCAAGGTCTATATGTACAGGAGCAGGATGTTATCTTCAAAGATTTCTCAAGCGAATGGCTTCTTATGTATAGTGAGAAGAATAGTGTGAAACCGGGCACCATTCGTATCAGACAACACGAAATCGATAAACTATCTCCTTACTTCTCTCTATTAAAACTGAAAGACATCACCGCTAAGCGTTATCAAGATGCCTTAAATGATTTAAAGGAAAAAGGATATGCCGATAACACATTGGATGGTGTACATCGTACTGGGAGAATGATTTTCAAGAAGGCCATCGAGATGCGAATCATTAAAAATGATCCAACAGAATTCGCTTATCTGAAGAAGGATCGAAAAACCATTGATGAATTAGAAAAGCAAGAAATCCCTAAATATATGGAAAAGGAAGAGTTAGCATTACTGTTGCAAACATCCTCTCAAAAAGGACTGGATTTGGACTACTTAATCTTCCTAACCCTTTCTTACACAGGAATGCGTGTTGGTGAATTAGTAGCGCTTAAATGGAAAGACATTGACTTTGATAACCACACCATCAGTATTACAAAAACATATTATAATCCGACTAATAACACGTTGGAATATCAACTTGTGCCACCTAAGACCAGAAAATCAAAACGAAGCATAGTCGTTGATGAATGTGTTATTGCAGCACTCAAAGAGCATATGGAATTACAAGAGAAAGTAAAAGAACGTCTGGGTACAACTTATCTAGATGAAGGATTCATTTTTGCTAAACATGACAGACAGCCCGGCTATCCCATCTTCATTAAAACTGTTGAAAATCGAATGGCTCGATTACTAAAGTTAGCAGGGTTAAACACAGAGCTTACTCCCCACTCTTTACGCCATACGCACACATCATTGCTTGCAGAAGCGAGAGTAGGATTAGAGGAAATTATGGACCGGTTAGGTCACTGCGATGATGAAACAACGAAGAACGTTTACCTTCATATAACGAAAGAAATGAAAAAAGAGGCTTCTCATAAATTTGCTCAATTAATGAGAAGCCTCTAATCGGGAGAGAAATGTTAGCAAAATGTTAGCATTGCTCTTATCCCTTATTCAAAAACCTTGTATATCAAGGGTTTTGGGGGCAGATTACATCATGCCGCCCATTCCGCCCATACCACCCATGTCAGGCATTCCGCCGCCTGCACCAGCTGGCTCTGGCTTGTCAGCAACAACTGCTTCAGTTGTTAAGAACATAGCTGCAACAGAAGCTGCGTTTTGAAGTGCAGAACGAGTTACTTTAGTAGGATCCACGATACCGGATTCGATCATGTTTACCCATTGGCCATTAGCTGCATTGAAGCCAATGCCGATTTCTTCTTTTTTAAGACGTTCTACAACTACAGAACCTTCAAGGCCTGCGTTGTGAGCGATTTGGCGAACTGGCTCTTCAAGAGCACGAAGTACGATGTTAACACCAGTTTGTGCATCGCCTTCAAGTTCCACAGCAGCCACTTTATTGTACACACTTACAAGTGCAGTACCACCACCGGCTACGATACCTTCTTCAACAGCAGCACGAGTGGAGTTTAGAGCATCTTCAATGCGAAGTTTGCGCTCTTTCAATTCTGTTTCAGTTGCTGCACCTACTTTGATAACGGCTACGCCGCCAGCAAGTTTAGCAAGACGCTCTTGTAATTTTTCTTTATCAAATTCAGAAGTAGTTTCTTCTAATTGGGAACGAATTTGATTGATACGTGCACCGATTTCGCTAGTTTCTCCAGCACCTTCAACGATTGTAGTTGTTTCTTTTGTAACAACAACTTTCGCAGCGCGTCCAAGAGAAGTTAATGTAGCAGATTTAAGGTCACGGCCTAGTTCTTCAGTGATTACTTCACCGCCAGTTAATGCAGCGATGTCTTCAAGCATAGCTTTACGACGGTCACCGAATCCAGGAGCTTTAACAGCTACTGCATTGAATGTTCCGCGAAGTTTGTTCACAACTAGAGTTGCTTGTGCTTCACCTTCAACATCCTCAGCGATTAGCAATAAAGGTTTACCTTGTTGAACAACTTGTTCAAGGACAGGAAGTACTTCCTGGATGTTAGAGATTTTCTTATCTGTGATCAAGATGTATGGATTTTCTAGTACAGCTTCCATTTTATCGGAATCTGTTACCATGTATGGAGAAGAATATCCACGGTCGAATTGCATACCTTCTACTACATCTAGTTCAGTTGTAAATCCTTTGGATTCTTCGATTGTGATAACTCCGTCGTTACCAACGCGTTCCATTGCTTCAGCAATTAGAGCGCCAACTTCTTCGTCAGCAGAAGAAATCGCAGCAACTTGTGCAATGGATTCTTTGCCTTCGATTGGTTTGGAGATTGCTTGTAATTCTTCAATTGCAACAGAAACAGCTTTTTCAATCCCTTTACGAACGCCCATTGGGTTAGCGCCAGCTGTTACGTTTTTCAATCCTTCACGAATCATAGCTTGGGCAAGAACTGTTGCAGTAGTTGTACCGTCACCAGCAATTTCATTTGTTTTGCTTGCTACTTCTGCAACCAATTTAGCACCCATGTTTTCAAACGCGTCTTCAAGCTCGATTTCTTTTGCGATTGTTACACCATCATTTGTGATAAGTGGGGAACCGAATTTCTTTTCAAGAACAACGTTACGTCCTTTTGGTCCAAGTGTAACTTTTACTGTATCAGCTAATGCATCTACCCCACGTAACATAGCGCGGCGAGCTTCTTCACTAAATTTAATATCTTTTGCCATACGTAAATTACCTCCTCGATTTTTTTGTTATGTCTTATTTTTTAATCGACATTTTCGTTAAGCAATAACGGCCAAAATGTCGCTTTCACGTAAAATTAAGTATTCTTTACCTTCGTATTTAATTTCTGTACCTGAATATTTAGAGAAGATAATATGATCGCCTTCAGATACTTCCAATCCTACTCGCTCACCATTCTCAAGGACACGGCCTGTTCCTACCGCTACAATTTTGCCTTCAGATGGTTTTTCTTTGGCAGTGTCTGGTAACACGATGCCGCTTGCAGTTTTTTCCTCTTGTGCGACAAGTTCAATCACAACGCGATCTCCTAGTGGCTTTAACAAGTAAAACTACCTCCTTAAAGTTATCTCCATTTTTATTAGCACTCATCATCGTTGAGTGCTAACACAATTTATAGTTTAAATAAAGAACCAATGATTTGCAAGTAATATTAGTTAAAATTTTTAAATTTTATCACCATTTATTTATCTTACCCAAATAAGGTCTAAATATCCTTTTTATTTCAGTTTGGTAGATGAAGAGAAGGAAAATGTTTCGCAATTGTAACTATGAGGTAAAAACGGTTAAAATTAAAGATATGCGCAATCTAATATCTATATAAAAGATTAAGGGAGTTTTTCTATTTGAAAAAATATTACTGGTCAATTCTCATTACCTATATTGCCATGCAATTTTCTTCTATTCTTGGTATCCCAATTATGCTGGTTTTCTTATCGAACACGAATATCCCCGCGGAACGGATAGAAGTATTGGCTGCAGGGTATTGGATTGTTATAAGCTTTATTCTGGCTTCTATCATTACTCTAGTCCTACTGAGATATGAAAAAAATAATAGAAGCTTAGGCGATCAGGCAAGTGTGGGAGCTTCGATCGGCTGGGCAATTGGCGGAGTATTTCTTGCTTTGTTTTCACAATCTATAGCTGGTAATATCGAACGAATTATTGGTATTCCTACCGGGTCTGAAAATACACAGAATATACTCGGTCTCATTGAGGCAGTACCGCTTGTTATGGTAGTCAGTTCTGTACTTGGGCCATTTTTAGAAGAGATTGTCTTTAGGAAAATTATCTTTGGCACATTACACAAGCGATTGAATTTCTTCCTGAGCGCGTTAATCAGTTCACTGATCTTTGCCGTTGCTCACATGGAATTTGTACATATCCTGCTTTATACAGCAATGGGATTCACATTTGCTTATTTATATGTTAAAACAAAGAGAATCCTTGTTCCTATTTTTGCCCACATTACTATGAATACATTAGTTGTAATCGTACAATCACTTTACAAAGATGATATATTAAAAAATATGGAAGAGCTTAATAAAGTTCAAAGCTTTATCGGAGGTTTGTTATGAGACGTTCACCGTTGTATATGGCAACGACTTACTTAATTTTAGGTGCTATTTTTATATTTTTTGCTGTTCAAAATGTATCACGCAGCGGTTGGGATTTCTTTACCTATTTCCTGATCATACTGGCTACACTTGATGTTGGTTCAGGAATCCGCTTGGTGATGATTCATAAGCAAATAAAGAAAATGAAAAGTGAAAAACCAAAAGAATAACAAAAAAAATCTCGGAGGGAAAACCTTCGAGATTTTTTATTCTGTATCTTCCGTATTTCCGGATGGATAATGTTTAAGAAAATATACTAATGATTGCAATTCGACTGCAAGGTCAATATGATGGACACGAATGCTGTCTGGCACATTCAGACGTGCCGGTGTAAAGTTTAAAATAGCCTTAATGTTCGCAGCCACTAAACGATCTGTAATAGATTGGGCAACCTGTGATGGAACTGTTAAAATAGCTACACTAATATCTTGCTTTTCAAGTTTTTTCTCCAGTTCATCCATATGATAGAGCGGAACATCCCCTATAAGGGTTCCTACTTTATCAGGAGAAACATCAAACGCCATTTCAATCTTTGTATTATTATTTTTCATAAAATTATAATTTAAGAAAGCTGTACCTAGATTCCCGACTCCAATTAGAGCTACCTTTGTAATCTCATCTTGATCGAGAGTTTTTCTAAAGAAGGATAATAGATAATTAACATTGTAACCATACCCTTTTTTACCTAAAGCACCAAAGTACGAGAAATCTCTTCGTATAGTAGCTGAATCTACTTTAACAGCTTCACTTAGTTCTGCGGAAGAAACTCGTAGTTTTCCTGACGCGTGTAGATTTTGTATAAAACGATAATATAATGGAAGTCGTTTGGCTGTAGCCTGCGGTATTTTAGTATTTTCCTGCAAAATTAATTCCCTTCTCCCTATTCTTTCTTGTCAATCGTTACTCCATATATCAAAACTGCCTTTGATAATCCCGACTGGTTTTACCCCCCGGTTTTCCAATGAAAATAGTTTCCTTCAATAACCATTGATTTTTCGATTGCTTTGCACATAACATATAAGGTTAATCAAGTATTGCTGAAACAGCTGTTATTTCTTACTTTCGTTTTTAAGATTATACGAATAATTAATCTATTCATATTTTCAGCTTTTTTCCATATAAAATCAATATCTAATCCTTGGAGTGCCCGGGTACCACATAGAAATTATATCAGAAGTTTTCTTCACTACCATAATTCTAACTATCTTAGCTATGTATAATACGCCGCTTTTTTATCAATGATTCGTTAATTTTATATTCGAGCAAAATACTAGGACTAGCGGTTCTGATTGTTTCCAGGTTACCTCCGCGATACCAATCATATGGGATCTTTCCTGATTAATAAAGCACGTAAATTCACTGAAAGTTTATTCTCCTATTCCTATTCTATAATATTTCTATCATTTTTGGTAATTTTTGTGTGAGTATTCACAAATTTTCTATTAAGTTGCGGTGCTTATCAAGAGTAGGCTACACTTAAGGTATGTACTTCTTGAGGTGAGAATATGATTATTTTACAAGTTAATAATGTATCCAAATATTATGGAGCTGAAGCAATTTTATCTACAATTAAGCTCGAAGTTCAAACGAAAGACCGTATTGCACTTGTTGGCAGAAACGGTGCCGGTAAATCTACCCTGCTTAAAATTATTGCCGGGCACCTTTCACATGACAGTGGCGAGATCTATAAGCCAAAAGATGTTTCGATTGGTTATTTGGCTCAGAATACCGGTCTTCAATCCGACCGCTCTATTTGGGATGAAATGATCTCTGTTTTTGAAGGCTTACAAAAACAAGAAGATGAATTGAGATTATTGGAAAAATCTATGGCTGATCCTTCTGTCTACAATGATGAACAAAAATATAACCGGGTATTAAAAGATTACGATCGTCTCCAGGAGGAATTTAAAAATTCTGGCGGTTACCAAATGGAAGCAGATGTACGTTCTGTTTTACACGGTTTGCGTTTCTCAGATTATGATTATACTACATCTATTAATTCCTTAAGCGGCGGCCAAAAAACCAGGCTTGCACTAGGTAAATTATTATTAACGAAACCTGATTTACTGATTCTGGACGAGCCGACCAACCATCTTGATATCGATACATTAGGCTGGCTCGAAGGCTACCTTCAATCATATCCTGGAGCTATCCTCATTGTTTCCCATGATCGTTATTTTCTTGATAAGGTTGTCCATCAAGTCATGGAGCTTTCCCGAACATCAATTAAGAAATATACAGGGAATTACAGCAGATACTTAGAGCAAAAGGCAGAGGAATATGAACGTAATGCAAAGCTTTATGAAAAGCAGCAGGATGAGATTGCAAAATTAAAAGATTTTGTCCAAAGAAACATGGCCAGAGCATCTACAACTAAACGGGCCCAGAGCCGGCAAAAGGCCCTGCAGCGTATGGAAGTGATGGATCGGCCCTTGGGCGATGAAAAATCAGCTAATTTTACCTTTGAGATTGAAAGGCAAAGTGGTAATGAAGTCCTTCATGCAAATGATTTGTCTATTGGATATGAAGCACCTGTCGCCAGCCACTTGAACTTTAGAATAACTAGAGGAGAAAGCATTGCACTGATTGGTCCGAATGGAGTAGGGAAATCTACTTTATTAAAAACATTGATTGACAGAATTCCAGCTTTGCATGGAGACTTTCAGCTCGGTGCCAATGTGACACTCGGATATTATGATCAAGAGCAGGCTAATCTATCGTCCAACAAAACTGTGCTAAATGAGTTGTGGGATGACTTCCCCAACCAACCTGAAAAGGATATCCGATCCATATTAGGGAACTTTCTATTCAGCGGAGACGATGTAATGAAAACTGTCTCTACCTTGAGCGGTGGTGAAAAAGCACGGCTGGCTCTTTCAAAATTAATGATGCAAAAAGCCAACCTTTTAATTTTAGATGAGCCGACCAACCACTTGGATTTGGACAGTAAATTAGTGCTTGAAAATGCACTGGTTGATTATTCAGGCACTCTCCTCTTTGTATCCCATGACCGTTACTTTATCAATCGAATTGCCGATAAAGTATTGGAAATGAAAGCAGATGGTACAATTGAATACTTGGGAGATTATGACTACTATATTCAGAAAAAACAAGAACAAGCGGAACTCGCTGAACTGGAAAAACCAGCGGATTCTATCTCCAACAATCGCCCTGTTTCAGATAAAACTACTTATCAGGAGGACAAGGAGCTTAAAAAGAAAGAGCGCCAACGCCAAAGACGTATCGCAGAAATTGAAACTACCATTGAAGAACTTGATACACGGATATCCGATTTAAATACACAATTATGTGATCCGGAAATCTATCAGGACCATGAGAAATCATTGGAAATCCAGACAACTCTTACAGCAACTGAAGAAGAATTGGAAGCATTAATGGAAGAGTGGACTTCTCTACAAGACGAATAAATCAAGATAAAAAACCAAGTTAGGGATGACTTGGTTTTTATCAACATTTTTATCCACATTAAAAAAGTTATAAAATAAGGTTTGTTTTGATTTTTCCACATTATCCACAGATTTCAAATCTTTTATCCACAGAATCTGTTGATAACATGTAGTTATCCACAATTATTCGAGTGCTTTTACTTTTCAATCAATTTTTTTACCAATAAAATAAGGCTGGGACAAAAGGTTTCCAGCAACTAAAAAAGCCGAACTATTATAAAGTGCAGTTTAAGCATTATTAATAATAGTTCGGCTTTTTCTATTTAGTTTAATAAAAATTCAATACATCGTTCGGTTTTGGACACAGCAAATTTAGTTATGTCCCAGCCTCATTTTTTATTCCAATATCAATCCTGGATTTGCATTTAAGTCCATGGCAGCTCGTTTGCCTTTTTCAAATGCAATACTACCTGCTGCAGCAATCATTGCTGCATTATCTGTACATAAATAAAGTGGAGGTATAATCAATTCTACTTCCTTTTTGTCTATAAAAGCTTTTTCTAATTTAGTTCTTAATCCTTTATTGGCAGCAACCCCGCCGGCTAACAGTACTTGTTTCACCTGGAACTCTTCTGCTGCTTTTACGGTTTTAGTTACTAAGACATCAATTACACTTTCCTGAAAGCTGCAAGCCAGATCCTCAGGAGCTAACACTTCACCTTTTTGGTTGGCATTATGCAATGTATTTATAACAGCCGATTTTAATCCGCTGAAACTGAAATCATATGAATCCTCTTCTAGCCATGCACGAGGCAGTTTAACTGTTGGCTGACCTTCATGCGCCAGTCGATCAATATGAGGGCCGCCCGGATAAGGTAGCTTTAGCGTACGAGCTACTTTATCATATGCTTCACCGGCTGCATCATCTCTTGTTTCCCCTATAACGTCAAAAGCTCCATGCTCCTTCATCAACACCAGCTCCGTATGGCCACCGGATACAACCAATGCAAGGAGGGGAAAGGAAAACTCAGTGAGAATTCTGTTTGCATATATATGTCCAGCGATATGATGTACATTAATAAGTGGAATTCCATGAGCAAAAGCCAATGCTTTTGCCGCATTTACGCCTATTAAGAGAGCTCCCACTAACCCAGGACCTTCAGTAACCGCAATTCCATCAAGATCATCCCAAGAGATTTCTGCTTTCTCCAATGCCTCTTCAACTACAAGGGTAATTGCTTCAACATGATGCCTTGAAGCAATTTCAGGAACGACTCCACCAAAACGTTTATGGCTCTCGATTTGAGAAGCTACAACATTTGAAAGAATTTCTCGGCCATTTTTTATTACTGCTGCTGCGGTTTCATCACAGCTGGTTTCTATACCTAATATGATTTGATTTTCTTTATTCACCATAATTCCACCCACATTACTAATGCATCTTCCATATTGTCTGTATAATAAAACTTTCTTATGCCACCGTCTTTAAAGCCCAATTTTCGATAGAGACTTTGAGCAGTTTGGTTTCCGATCCGTACCTCGAGAGTCATTCTTTTCACTCCCATGCTTTGTGCCTTGCCCAACATACGTACCATTAATTCTTCCCCGATTTTTTTGCCTCTCCATTCCGGCAATACGGCAATATTCGTGATATGGCCCTCATCGAGGATGAACCAAGTACCGCAATAACCAATTACTTTCCCCTGGTCCTCTGCTACCAAATAATACGCATATTGATTGTTCATCAGCTCATTATAAAAAGCTTCTTTGCTCCATGGCAAAGTAAAAGAAGCATGCTCTACCTCAATCACACTATCAAGATCCTCTATAGTCATCTTACGAAATGTAATCGTCTGATTCATTACTCTTCCCTCTGTTTCTCTTGAGCTTCTAACCATTTCGCCTCAGCTTCTGCTAAACGTACGTAATTGGGGACAAAGGTGTGGATATCATCACCAGGCAGATTCATGCCATGCAATGCTAATTCACCCGGCCTGGCCTGATGCAACGATAAAGGTGCCATAATAGCCTTATCTCCAAGAATTTCTGTTAGGGCCTCGATATGAATAGGAACATCATTGCCTATGAATAGTATAGGTTGATTGAGTGATTTTAAATGCTCAGCCCACTCAATGGCCAACACATTCTGGTCTTCCTCCAATCTAACTAACTCTCCATTATCCCATTTAAAAAGACTTGTATAAATCTGTCCCCTTCTTGCATCAAACAGTGGACATACCAAACCATTGAAATATCTGCCATTCAGGGCAAGCGCCTCTAAACTTGATACGCCTGATAATTGAATGCCTAGACTCCAGGCCAAAGACTTGGCAATCGTTACGCCAATTCTTACGCCGGTATAAGAACCTGGCCCCTTTGCCACCACGATTTTATCAAGGTCTCCTGGCTTAAGCCCGCATTCCTTCAAAATTGCTTCTATGGAAGGCATCGCCCGTACTGAATGGTTTCGTTTTGTAAATGTTATTTGCTCTCCGATAATCCCTTTTTCATTAGCAACAGCCACTCCCAGGACATTCGTAGATGTATCAATTGCTAATACATTCATTAAAATATCTCCTCACATAGCTTTTCATAAAATTCACCTTTTGGTTCAGCTACAATTCTCCGTCTATCATTCCCATCATGATATAAATATAAGGTCAAAAGCTCTTCCGGCAATTGTCCTTTTATCAGATGAGCCCACTCGACGATCGTAATTCCTTCACCTTCAAAATATTCTTCAAACCCGAAATCTTCCTCTTCATTTTCAATTCGATAAACATCCATGTGATAAAGTGGAAATTTCCCTTTATATTCTTTCATAATGGTAAAGGTCGGGCTATTTACATTTCTTGTTACACCAATTGCTTTAGCAATTCCCTTGCTAAATGTTGTTTTGCCTGCACCTAGGTCTCCCTCAAGCGCAATTACAGATCCGGGAATCAGGCGACTTCCAATTTCCTCTGCCAGCTTCCTGGTCTCTTCTTCACTATTACAAATTCTCATATATTCGATCACAGTCATTCACCATGCTTTATATTTTATTATTAAAGTTTACATTATTTTAGTGTGTAAATCCAATTTCGTTTTTTTAGGTTAGCGCAAGGTTAGAAATATGAATTTGGTAATGGAATATCTGACTCTTTACGTATAAATTTATTGCTTGAGATGAGGTCTTGGCTACTACAGATTTGCTGTATACTTCGCATAGCTTTAATACAGTGTGACACGGCTTCGGTACGACTACGCCGACCTTTAAGGTCCTTGCCTTGGGATAGATCACCGCGGGGCATAGGTCGGGCATAGGTGCCTCATAGGCGGAGCATAGTTGCTTTTCTACACACTTCACCCACCTTTCAACCACCTTTACCCTGGTATACGTCGGGCATAGGTGTTCCATAGGTGGAACATAGCTGCTTCCCTCCATACTTCACCCACCTTTCAACCACCTTTACCCCCGTATAGGTCGGGCATAGGTGCCTCATAGGCGGAGCATAGCTGCTTTCCTACACACTTCGCCTACCTTTCAACCACCTTTACCCCGGTATAGATCGGGCATAGGTGCCTCATAGGTGGAGCATAGCTGCTTTCCTCCATACTTCGCCTACCTTTCAACCACCTTTACCCCTGTATAGGTCGGGCATAGGTGATCCATAGGTGGAACATAGCTGCTTTCCTACATACTTTACCCACCTTTCAACCACCTTTACCCCAGTATAGTTCGGGCATAGGTGTCCCATAGGTGGAACATAGCTGCTTTCCTACACACTTCGCCTACCTTTCAACCACCTTTGCCCGGGTATAGGTCGGGCATAGGTGTCCCATAGGTGGAACATAGCTGCTTTCCTACACACTTCGCCTACCTTTCAACCAATCTTTGCCCGGGCTAAGTGCAGTATAGGTGATGGTAGACCCAGAATAGCGTGCAGTATAGGTGATGGTAGACCCAGAATAGCGCACCTTTCCCATACCTTATTCACGTCTTTAAGATATTCCATTGACTGTGGATTGATCCCGACTCCTCACTCCTCCAGCTCCAACAAGTATCCAAAATCCTCCTTGCTCCCTAAAAAACCGCACAAAAAAACCAGCTCATCAACTGAACTGGTTTCTGATTGCCCGGCAACGTCCTACTCTCACAGGGACTCGCGTCCCAACTACCATCGGCGCTGAAGAGCTTAACTTCCGTGT
>NZ_JBZAJC010000013.1:0-84986 GCF_058215915.1 Pradoshia sp. Z3_51
CGCGCCCGAGAGGAGTCGAACCCCTAACCTTTTGATCCGTAGTCAAACGCTCTATCCAATTGAGCTACGGGCGCATAATTTAATTTGGTTGGTGCGGCCGAGAGGACTTGAACCTCCACGGGGTTAACCCCCACTAGGCCCTCAACCTAGCGCGTCTGCCATTCCGCCACGACCGCGTTTTGTTATAACGCGACGACAACAATCATTATAGTATTTATTCCACCGTAATTCAAGTGGTAATAAATGGTGCGGGTGAAGGGACTTGAACCCCCACGCCGTAAGGCGCCAGATCCTAAGTCTGGTGCGTCTGCCAATTCCGCCACACCCGCATATTTATAATGGTGAGCCATGAAGGACTCGAACCTTCGACCCTCTGATTAAAAGTCAGATGCTCTACCGACTGAGCTAATGGCTCTAAATGGCTGGGCTAGCAGGATTCGAACCTACGAATGACGGAGTCAAAGTCCGTTGCCTTACCGCTTGGCTATAGCCCAAAGGTGTTTTATAACACACTTTTTATTATAATCACTTTTCTCTTATAAGATAAGTGTTATTTTATAAATGGCGGTCCGGACGGGACTCGAACCCGCGACCTCCTGCGTGACAGGCAGGCATTCTAACCAACTGAACTACCGGACCATTTGTTTAATTGCGGGGACAGGATTTGAACCTGCGACCTTCGGGTTATGAGCCCGACGAGCTACCAGACTGCTCCACCCCGCGACGATATTAATCTCGCTCAAACAATCTGAGGTTTGATTGGTGACCCCTACGGGATTCGAACCCGTGTTACCGCCGTGAAAGGGCGGTGTCTTAACCGCTTGACCAAGGGGCCGTTCATTACTAACTTTCAGTCTCTCAAGCACTTTCTCATCTCTTTGCGAGAACTTCAAGCGACCCAGTCGACTTTATCTATTGTAATGAATCTCTTTTAACATGTCAACACTTTTTTTAAAAGTTTTTTTCGTTAAAGTTTGATGTCATTTTGCTTTCGGCTTTAATAAGGCCGCTCAAATAAGTTACCATGTTAGCAAGGTCTATGTCAACGATTTTTTTAAAATAATTTTTCCACGACATTTTCCACATACATATTTCTTTGTATCAAGCTTTCTTTTTCGTCGATATTCCAGACCGCAAGATCGGCATTCGTATAGCCATTTCACAGGCCGTACAGCACGGATATTGCTTTCCAGGGCTGAGCAAAAACGAGGTGAGTTGGTCTTTGCCATCAATTGTTTAAAGTCCCGATCTCCATGCCTGTATCCCTTCCCTTGCAGGTGCAGGTGATAATGGCATAATTCATGTTTAATAATTCCCTTTATCTCTTCCATTCCTAGTTCATCTAAGTATCTTCGATTAATCTCAATATTATGGCTCACTAATAAATACCGTCCGCCTGTTGTCCTTAATCTGTTATTAAAGATTGCCTTATGAGTGAATGGTATCCCAAAATCCTCTATGGATATTTTTTCAACTAATTTCTGTAATTCCCGGTCCGTCATAAGTTAAACCTCCACACTTTTAAAGTAACAAACCCGGCGGCTGTTACATACAATAAACTAACCATGGGCTTATCACCTATTCATAGTACATCATTTATGAAAGGAGGTCTAAATATGCCTGCTTGGTTGCAAAACCAAATCCAAAGAGCCTTTCTTGAAAAAAACAGCAAGCAAGTGCAACTATTGAATCAATGTTGGTTTTTTTATAAAAAAAGCATTGCCCAATACGATTAAGGCAATGCTTTACGTTCATATTAGCCGGCCGGATTTATCATTGTAAGGGCAATTCGTTCTTTAGGTATATCAACTTGATCAACCCAGACAGTAACCACATCCCCAACTGATACAACATCCATTGGGTGCTTTACATATCGATTGCTCAATTTTGAGATATGAACTAGACCAGCCTGCTTTACGCCGATGTCAATAAATGCGCCAAAATCAACGACATTACGAACAACACCTTGAAGCTCCATCCCTTGCTTAAGATCCTCCATCTTCAGCACATCGGATTTTAATAGAGGTGCAGCCAATTCGTCACGCGGATCTCTTTCTGGTCTCATCAAGGCATCCAGAATATCTCCCAATGTGATTTCGCCAATATTCAATTTCTCCGCCATTTCACTTTTCTTCACCGTGGTTAGAGCTTCTCTTAATCGTTCACTTCCTAAATCATCCGTTGTGAAACCGAGCATTTTCAACAAAGAACGAACGGACTGATAGTTTTCAGGATGTATGGATGTCCGATCAAGCGGCTCTTCCCCACCAATTACTCTTAAAAACCCAATGGCTTGTTCATAGGTTTTCGCACCAAGCCTTGGAATCTTTTTTAAAGAAGCTCGATTTCGGAAAGCTCCTTCTTCCTCTCTCTTTTTTACGATATTTTGGGCTACAGACTTGGAAAGACCCGCCACATATTGCAATAGGGAAGGAGAGGCTGTGTTCACATTAACCCCCACTCGGTTTACTGCCGTTTCAACCACAAAACCAAGTGACTCATTCAGTTTTTTTTCTGAAACATCATGTTGATATTGCCCAACACCTACTGATTTAGGATCTATCTTCACCAATTCTGCCAAGGGATCCTGTAGTCTTCTTGCAATCGAGACCGCACTTCGCTGCTCCACCTGTAAATCTGGAAACTCTTCTCTTGCGATATCCGATGCCGAATAAACACTTGCACCGGCCTCATTTACAATTACGTAATAGATTTTTTCACTTTGCTTCTTCAACGTATCTGCAATGAATTGTTCTGTTTCTCGAGATGCTGTTCCGTTCCCGATTGTGATGATTTCTATGTTATATCTTTTGAGTATAGACAGAATAGCCTCCGTTGCCTCTTTCTTTTTAGCTACTGGCGGATGCGGATAAATCACTCCTACCTCAAGCATTTTTCCTGTAGGATCGACTACTGCATATTTACAGCCTGTACGATAAGCCGGATCTACACCCAATACCATTTTTCCCTTTAAAGGCGGCTGAAGCAGTAAATTTCTGAGATTCTCAGAAAAAATATAGATAGCTTGGTCTTCAGCCTTTTCCGTCAACTCATTACGAATCTCCCTTTCAATAGAAGGCTGAATCAATCGCTTATAGCTATCTTCTATTGCTTCCTTCATAATCACTGCACTCGGATTGGCTGTATTCAAATTCATTTTTCTAGCGAGATAATCCAGTATTTTCTGTGTATCGGTTTTGATGGAAACTCGAAGCACTCCCTCTTTTTCACCACGATTAAGTGCCAAAATGCGATGAGGAACTATTTTTCCTATTGCTTCATCATAGTCGTAGTACATCTCAAATACCTTTTTCTCATCTTTCTTCTCATCTTTACTAACAGATTTAATCAAGCCAAACTTAAATGTTTCATCCCGAATCCATTTTCTGAAAGAGGCATTATCAGAGATATTCTCTGCTATAATATCTTTCGCACCATCTAAAGCTTCTTCTGGCGTTGTCACTCCCAACTCCACATCAACAAATTGAGCAGCTTTTTCAAGTGGGTTTGCAGTTTGAGGAGCTTCCATGATCCATTTCGCCAACGGTTCTAATCCTTTTTCTTTTGCGACCGTTGCTTTTGTGCGACGCTTTTGCTTAAAAGGACGATACAAATCTTCAATAGTTTGCAGTTTTACTGCCTTGATGATTTCATGTGATAACTCCTCTGTGAGTTTCCCTTGCTCCTCAATAATACGCAGGACTTCTTCCTTTCTTTTTTCCAAATTATCGAGATAGGTCCACCGCTCAGAAATTGTTCTAATTTCAACCTCATCCAATGAGCCGGTCATTTCTTTTCGATAACGCGCTATAAATGGAATCGTATTACCATCCTCTAAAAGCGCCAATACATTGGATACTTGACTCCCCTTCACTGAAAGCTCTGACGCTATATATTGAACCAATTCACTCTTCGACTTCATTAACAAACCTTCCCTCTGCAAATAATTACCTTTATAGTATCATAACCTTTTCTGCTACAAATACTGGACTCTCATAAATAACACAAAAAAGAAGTCTCTTATAATTATAAAAGACTCCCAAAAATGAATGTAATATCATCGTTCAAGGCACTATTTTGACTTTCTAATTTTTTCGCAGTTTCTTCAAGAGAACTAGCATTTCGCAGGAAATTTTTCGTCCCCTTCATTTCAAATCCATCGGAGTGAATGAAAAATTTAGTGGACGGAGTATATGTAAACTGTTGAGTATGGAATTTCTGCTTTCTTCCAGATAAATATCCGGTTACAGGTAGGGGATAGATCATTTTATCATTTGGAGGATATAGATAGAAACGGATATTACCAACACAGCTGTACTGAAATTCTTTCTTTTTGAAGTCCACTTTTAAAATAGCGACAGCGGCGCCTCGCTTTCTTAGCAGGGCCTGATTACATCGTTCCATAATATCTCCAACATCCTCGCTCTGATACTCCCGAACTACATTAGTAACTGCCCGAGAGGATTCATGAGCAAACTCCCCTGATCCTAATCCATCTGCGATGACACAAATAAAGTAATCATCCGTCACTTCATAAAAATAGTCATCACCACATAACAGCTTTCCTTGTTTAGGTGATTGAGACACAATTAATTGCACTCTACTATCCCTTAGCACTTCTTGATTCACCGTATATACTCCGAATTCTCAGCATTAATGGCTTCCTGCAGTTTTTTTATAGCACGGCGTTGAAGACGGGATACATGCATTTGAGATATACCTAATCGATCTCCCGCTTCCTTTTGACTTAGATTTTCTAGATAGGTGTATTGTATGATTTTCTTTTCGCGATCTGACAATACATGGAGAACTTTCTCCAAAACCAACCGCTGATTCACCTTTTCATATCCTTCATCCACATTTCCGAAGATATCCAACAAAGTGACTGTTCCGCCGTCTGAATCCGCCTCGATTGAGTGATCCACTGATAGCGCCTGATAACTTTTACTCATTTCCATCGCTTCTAAAACTTCTTCCTCAGAAACTTCTAAGTACTGAGCAATTTCTTCAATCTTAGGAGAACGATGCAATTCTGAGGTAAGTTCTTCAACAGTCGACTTGATTTTTGGACCAAGCTCTTTAATTCTGCGAGGAACGTGAACACTCCATGTTTTATCACGTAAAAAGCGTTTAATCTCTCCAATTATCGTCGGGACAGCAAAAGCCTCGAAGCTTTTTCCGAAGGAATCATCATACCTGCGAATCGCACCCAGCAATCCAATCATGCCAACCTGGGCAATATCCTCATGATATGATTTTCCCTTTGAATACTTTCTCGCAATCGTTTCAACTAGCCCGGTATAGTGCTGAACAAGTTGAGCCTGTGCTTCTTCATCTCCATGGAGTTGATAGGCTTTAATCCATTCCGTGACTTGGTCTCTCATTTGTGCCTTTTTCTCATCACTAGTTTGAGATTGTTTCTGCATCACTCTCCACCTGCTCTCCCTCAAGAAACTTCGTCATGAATACTGTCACACCTTCATTATGGTGTATTTTCACTTCATCCATGAGCGTTTCAATCAGATATAGACCTAATCCTCCTTCTCTTAAGAATTCCACTGATTGGTCTCTCTCATAAGGCCCCAAGCCTTGTCGCACCTCTTCAAAATCACAGCTTTCGCCATTATCGACTACCATTACTTCAAGACGGTCTTCATATAATCCAAAGCCTATGATAACTTCCCCATCTCGCTCGCCCTTGTACGCATGCTGAACTGCATTTGTACAAGCCTCGCTCGTAGCAATTTTCAAATCTTCTATACTATCATATGAAAACCCCATACGGCTGGCTATTCCTGATAAAGTTAATCTCATTACCCCGATAAATTCAGGTTTTGCAGGTATCTTCATTTCAATATATTCGTATGTTTCACTCATTGCGTTCCACCCTCTGCATGGCTTTTTATATGGATTATATCCGCTAAACCAGTGATTTCAAAAAGACGATGTAATCTCTCTGATAGTCCGATGATTCTAAAATCCCCATTGTGCGCTCGAACATTTTTAAATAATCCTACAAATACCCCAAGACCTGTGCTGTCCATATAAGAAACATCGGTTAAATCAATAATCATGACTACTTTATCTTGATCCGACAAAGGAAATAGTGTCTCTCTTAACTTCGGTGCTGTGTATGCATCTATCTCGCCTTTAACATTTACATGTATTTCAGAATTTACATTCTGTACATCAATAGAAATATTCATGAATTTGTACCTCTCCTCAAAAAGTCATGTTCCGCTATCCTTCTTTACCCGAAATTATCCACTTAAAACTTCCGTCTCATAATTATCAAGGTGAAATCATCTCTTAATTGAAAATGTTGCATCTTTTCCAACTTTTTATAGAGATTGTTTACAATGGTTTGGGCATCTAAATGAATAGATTCCCGAATAAATTGAACCAACGTATCTCTTTCTATAAATCCCTCATTTGTCCTGCACTCTGTTACCCCATCAGATAGAAGGATAATCATATCGCCTATTTCAATCTTTCTTTCATATTGCCTGTATACTGTTTTTTTATCTACACCAAGCAACAGACCCTTAGCAGTTAACTCGGTAAATTCATTTTTTTCGTAATTATAGAAAAATCCCGGTTCATGGCCTGCTGAAGCATATGTAAAAATATGATTTGAGGGATCATATAGACCATAAAACATCGTTATGAACATACTCGGTCCAACATTTTGCTCCACAACACGGTTAATACTTTCCAGAACACTCGCTGGGGATGTGCGATGCTCCGGCAAAGAATCCATCGCGTACTTAATCATGGACATACATAACGCCGCCGGTATCCCTTTGCCAATAATATCAGCAATCGCTACAGCCACTCGATTATGCTCATCCTGAACAAAATGAAAATAATCTCCGCTCATATGCTTAGCCGGAACACTTATGGCTCCAATTTCAAGATTTTTTAGTACAGGAACTCGCGTTTCCAATAAAGTCTGCTGAACATTAGCCGCTATCTCCATCTCACTCTTCAGTTCTCTTTGTTGATGGCGGAGACTCTGTAATTCACGAAAGGCTACACCATACTCCATCATAATTTCCAACAAAAAATCAAAAGAGTGGCTGACTTCTTCCGAAATATCAGGAAGTATTTCTTTTAGCGTATTTTTATGCAAACTTATTATCTCTTCAGGTGATACCATCTGTTCTATAGCTTCTTTGCTGATTTTATGTCCGAGATATAACGCTTTTTCCGTATGCTCTTTCAAGTAATTCGAGAGAGCTTCACGGTATCTTTCCTCCATGCACTCTCTATTTTCCACATACCTTCCCCCTATCGGAGCCATTTAGTAGACATTATTCGCGTACCCTTTCCAACATCAGAGTCAATATCAAAGTCATCCATCAATCTCTTGACTCCCGGCAAACCAGCTCCCAGACCTCCCGATGTTGTATATCCATCTTCCATTACTCTTCTTATATCACTTATTCCCGGACCATTATCCTCTGCTATGACTCTGAGACCCGTTCTCCCATTGTCATAGACTTTTTCAATGCATATTTGGCCCTGCCCTGCATAGAGATAGATATTCCTTGCTAATTCACTTATGGTTGTGGTTATTCTTGCCTGATCCACGGTGCCAAACCCCAACTCTTTGGCCACATTTCTGCCCACTTGTCGGGCTGCAACAATATCCCACTCATTAAGAATTTTTACGTAGGATTGGGTGCTCATCATGCTAGTCCCCCAGTTCCTTTTGTAATTTCTCCAAACCCTTTTCAAGATCCAAAGCTGTCATCACATCGGATAATGTAATGCCCAATTCAATTAATGTGATGGCAACTGCAGGCTGTATCCCTGTAATCACTACTTTTGCTCCCATTAATTTTGACATGTCAATGACATCGCCAAGGACTTTAGCTATAAAAGAATCAATGATATCTACTGAAGTTAGATCAATCACCACTCCATTTGCATTTGTTTCATGTATCTTATGCAGTAAATCCTCCTGAAATTGCAGCGCTGTTGCATCATCCAATTCCCATTGAATAGAAATCAGGAGACAATCATGCAACTTTAATATCGGAATCCTCATACTAATTCCTCCGGGGTTACGATAATTTTTCTATTTGTAATTTCCAGGGCAGCCTCTACACCCTTTTTCAATGTATTTTTAGTTATGATTTCATCTAAGTTAATGCCGAGGTTGACAATTGTTTGAGCAATCTCCGGACGTATTCCCACCAACATACAACGGGCACCAACCAAACGAACAGCCTCTGCTGCCTGAATAATATGATGAGCCACCATAGTGTCAACAACAGGCACTCCAGTAATATCAATCAACACTACCTCAGAACGATGCTTTACTACGCCATCCAAAAGATTTTCCATAATTTGTCTCGCGCGCTCTGTATCTATTGTACCTATAAGAGGCATTACAGTAATCCCTTCAAACACAGGAATAAGAGGTGCTGATAATTCCTGGAGTGCAATTTTTTGCAAAGAAACGGTTCGTTCCCACGTAGATGTATAAACATTCAGAATTTCATTATTTAAAGGGGTAATCCACTCGTCAAAATCCAGCACAATCTCAAGCTGATTTTCCTTTGTCATTACCCCTTCATTTACCATACCGTCTGTAACAACTACATTAAATGCTTTCAATCCCTCATTCACAAATGTTAACGGCCAGCCTAAACGAATAATTTTAGCTGCAAAATCACTAAGTTTCACTTTAAATTCTTCATCAGAATCTTTAATATTAGAAATCAGCACTTCAATAAATTCATTACTGGTGTGAATAAACATTTGATCTGAAACAATCTTCACGACTCGATCATCCGCTTTATCCTTTACACGTTCAATCCACTGCTGCAAAATGATGTCTTTATGACCCTGGATATAGTTTTGCACAAGTTTATTCATTAGTTCCTCCTCCATCAAGTTTTCTGTTAGATTCTTTTATATGGATACATGTACTTTAATTTATTTAATAATTTCAAAAAAACCATATTCACAAACTATTATAAACACTTAAAAAGGAAATAGGAAATCTTAAATTCCTTCGTAATATTGCCGTAATACAGCAACAACGTATTTGTAATTTCTATAACCTGTACTTCATTCCCTTTTTGTAACTAACTTAAACCAAAAATAAGTTTTTCTAAGTTAAAAAGTGCAAAAAAAAACTGCCAAGAATTCGGATTCTTGGCAGCCTAACCTTCAACACAGAAGTATATTTATTATTTATAATCTTTTTACTATTACAATTCCACGAGTCCCAGACTGATTTGGAGCGCATTATCAACCTTACGCATCATTTCATCATCCAGCTGTGTTATTTTATCTGTCAATCTCTGCTTATCAATTGTTCGAATTTGTTCAAGTAAAATAACAGAATCGCGTTCGAATCCATATTTTTGGGCGTCAATTTCTACATGGGTCGGCAGTTTCGCTTTTTGTATTTGAGCCGTAATTGCCGCAATAATTACGGTAGGGCTAAATCGATTTCCGATATCATTCTGAATAACAAGTACAGGTCTTACCCCTCCTTGCTCAGATCCAACCACTGGAGACAAATCAGCGAAATACACATCACCACGTTTAACATTTAAACCCTTATTCACCGCTAACTAAACGCTCCACAGCATGTTCAGCTTCATATTCTGCCTGGAAAGCTTCTGCAGCCATAGTTAAATTAATATTGGCCATCTCCATATATCCACGGCGCATGGATTCGCGAAACTCTTTCTTTTTGCGTTCTTGCAAATACATTTTAGTTGCTTGATAAATAAATTCGCTTCGATTCACATTTTCTTCTCTCACGTATCCATCCAACTCACTTAGCAAATTTTGGGGCAAGCGTATTAGAATTTCCGTAGTTGCACTGGACTCAGACACAGGCAAACACCTCCACCATCACTACAAACCACATAGTTCTTTACTATTATATCTTACCATTATTACTTCTGCATGCAAAGGTGTCTAGTACATTTCTTTCTTATTATGAGGCTAAATAGTTGTCCTTTATTCATTATTCATGCACATATGTGTTAAATAATTAATAATGAAATAACTGATTTACAGTTTCAACAATTAAACCATCCTGCTTATACACTCGAGGGACTCTGCTTGATAGTTGACAAATAACCTCGTAATTAATCGTTTCTAATTTCTCGGCGATCTCATCAACTGTAATTGTCTCATCACCATCGTTCCCGATAAGAGTAACCACTGTATCCTCAGGAACAGACTGATCTAATTTAACCATGCACTGATCCATACAAATGCGTCCGACAATAGGTGCTCTATGTCCTTTAACCAGTACAGATTGCCCAGATAGTTTTCTGATCCATCCATCCGCATATCCAATAGGCAAAGTGGCTATCCATTCAGGCTCACTCGCTGTATACGTTGCACCGTACCCAACTGTATCACCCATTGAAATCTTCTTGATTTGCTTTATCTTTGTATAAAGAGATAAGGCAGGCTTCAACGTTACTGGGAGGTCTTTTGATATTTCCGGTGATGGACTTAAGCCATACATGGAAATACCAAGCCTTACTGTATTGAAATAGGCATCAGGATATCTCATAGCTGCCGCACTATTACTAGTATGAATGTAAGGCGGCAAGTATTCCATATTATCAAGAATCTCCTTGAATTTCAACAATTGGTTTTGAGTTTTGTCCAAGTCCAGCTCATCTGCACTGGAAAAATGAGTGAATATACCTTCAAGATGAATATAATCTTGATTCTTAAGCATATATTCTATTTCTTTCATCTCTTGTATATTCCTTATCCCAAGTCTGCCCATGCCTGTATCAATTTTTATGTGTATATTTAGCGGTTGCTGTATATTTTCTCCCTGTAAATATACTATAGCTTTCCCTATCCAATCAATGTCATGTACATTTAAAGAGATATTGTACTGCACGGCTACCTTGGAGTCTTCCGCCCTAGTGGAACCTAGTACTAAGATCGGCACTTTTATACCTGCCTGACGAAGCCTGATCGCCTCATCCAAGAAAGCTACGGCCAAACTGGTTGCTCCGGCACCTAATGCCACTTCAGCCACTTGCCGATCTCCATGTCCATATGCATTTGCCTTTACAACCGCCATGATGTCAGTAGTTTGAGGCAACAGATGCCTAATCTGTTCAACGTTATGCTTTATATGATCTAAATTGATTTCTGCCCATGTATCTCTATAGGATAATTGACTATTTTTCATAAGAGGTTTACCTACCTTTAGATGATTATAATTTGATTATTCCCCTTAATGAAAGGATAGTCAATTCATTCCTCAGAAACTAAAAAGAAATAGACCTGCCTTTATTAACAGGTCCATCCACTTCTATTTTTCTGCAGTTTCCTGCACTGATTTCGCAACCATGATCATCTCGTCTGATGTGAGATTTTTTGCAGCGAGCATGAAATCTATCCCTTCATAAGACCAGGATATTGAGTTTTCTGTCATATTGCCAATTGTGAATCCTAAATCAACCGGCTCACCTTCTGCTATGGTGACCGCAGCTTCTTTGACAATCTTTGATTTAGTTTCAATTAACGTGTATTGTTTTTCATCACCCGCAAATGTCAGAACGGCTCGTTTTCCTTCCTCTGTTTTGATCATTTTCTCTCCTGCAGGCTCCACACCCTGTATCTCGGCTGTTGGATATTGAGCTTCAAAATCAATATCTTCTTCAGAAGACATTACCGGCACTTCCAATTGCGCTCCTGTCATATTCTTTTTCACATCAAAATCACTATTACTGTAATTCGGATTGAACTTCGTTTTTTCAAATTCAACCTGAACTAATGCATTACGATCAGAATCCATTACATCTACACTTACAGGCTCTAGTGTTTTGCGGTCAAATTTCACGACCTGCAATGGAAGCATCTTATTGTTCTGATATCTTGTTTTTGTCTCAAACACATAACTATCATCTGTTGCCTTAAAGGTTGCATCCTTATCAACAGTTACATCTGTAATTAAAGACTCATACAGATAGGCCTGCGAGCTGTTTTTTGGCCACTCACTTTGAAACTTAAAACTTTTATTAAGCGCTGGAGTTAATACAAATACCCCTTCTTCATTCCGCAGGATGATTTGACTTTGATCCTTTTGAGCATTTTTCAAGTTTACCCGGTAATTTGATGGAGATTGATACCATACTTCCACATCATATACTTGTGGTTCTGTACCCATTTTTAAAGTCATTTTCGCATCTGCTTTGTATCCCTTTAATTCATTCATCTTTTCCGTTAACGCATCCACAACTTCAGTTTGCGATTTTTCCCCGCAGCCTGCTAAGACCAACATAAATCCCAATGTCAGCGTCAGCATCATTAACCTCCTCAAGATCTCATCCCCTTTTAACAGTAGTAAGTAAAAGGGAGAGGAAAGCCCGATCCGGTTTGTTCATTTACATTCCAGTACATTTTTAAGATACATCCTTTCAAAACATTCTTTATTTCTGCTATTCTTATGTTAATTCAATAACGCTGTTGAAAGCCCGCAAAGAGTGTTTTATCTTAAATACATATGGGTAGTAAATGTCCAAAACAAGGCCTTGTCTCTCCAATTCGTTAATTGAATATATGAGACAATCCTTCTGAATATGTGCTTGCGGGGGACAAACAATTTATTTTTATCGTTTTTCAAGTAGAACCTGGGCAGCCGCATATTGTTTAGTATGGGTAATACTTAAGTGTGCCTTTACCTCTAAAGGATGTTTGATAATCGGTTTACCATTCTTGTCAGGAATAATGCTAATATCATGGAACGATAGTTTACCGCCGATACCTGTACCATTTGCTTTTGAAAATGCCTCTTTAGCAGAAAATCGTCCGGCAAGCCACTCGATTTTTCGATTTTCACCAAGTGACAGATAGTATTCCTTTTCATCTTCAGTTAGTATACGATCAACAAATTTCGGCTGCCGTTTAAGAATATCTCTCACTCTCTCAAGTTCAATAATATCGATACCAATTCCAACAATCATTGGTTCACACCCTCACAATTTATATAGCTATTTTAGTTTAAACATTACCTCATTATAAATGATTTACCAAATCTTATTATGTTAGGATGATGTCTTTTGTTCACTCGTACCGAAAGTTTCGGGCAATTTATCCGTTTTTACCCGGGAGTCAGTCTTTTAACAGCTGTGTGTATAGTTCTTTTTATTATCACTTCTTTACCAATCTCTCTTGGAAGAGATCTTTACACCTTATTAAGCGGAGTTAACTTATTCATTGCAGAGGGTGAATATTGGAGATTGGTCACACCAATCTTTCTTCACATTGGCTTTTCCCATCTATTATTCAATAGTTTCTCCTTAATTATTATTGGTCCTGGACTGGAAAATATATTAGGTACATTTAGATTCAGTCTCCTTTTTATACTGTCCGGTACCATTGCGAATGTTCTTACATTCTTTGCAGAACCTTTAATGTATGCTCATGTGGGAGCCAGCGGTTCCATTTATGGGCTATTTGGATGTTTTGCCTATATCATCTTTTTTAGAAAAGATTTAATTTCGCAGCAAAATTCACAGGTTATACTAGCTTTAATTATTATCGGGGTAGTCATGTCTTTTTTCCAATCATCCATTAATATCACAGGGCATATTGGCGGCCTTATAATGGGCTTTGCACTCTCCCGTCTATTTTTAGTTAATCGATAATTAGATGAATCTATTTCCTCTCTAGGAAAAATTAACTATAATAGAAATAGCATCTTTAAATTAGAGAGAGAAGGTAGAAGCTATGGATTTATCATTCAGTGAATTTTTGATTCCTCAACCCATAAAAGGAAATGGCCAAGAATGCCTTACATTTTCTATCCCTGAATGGATGAATTTATCTGACACCTTCTCTATTCATACATATGAACAGTATCATCCAATCTATGTCATGCAGGCAATGGCTTCTTTATCACTAACAAATGAAAAGGAAGCCTTCAAAATTGTAAAATCATATTACTGCAAATGTACATCTGGAGTAGTTCAGAAACTCTTTGTCCTGGAATATTTATTCCGTTTAGGATGCATGGATTGGATTAAAACATTAATACTCGAAGATTCCTCCAACCCAGAAAATAATGAATTAAGAAATGTATTTTCTATTTATATTGCTCAGGCAGAGGCTCAGATCGATAACTCAGAGCTTATTGATCAAGTATTCAATCTGTCTTCAAGCTGTTTAGAAATTAATATTGCTTCTATCATTTCACATATGTATGGGATTAGTCAGTTAAGATTGCAAGAGCCACTCAATAAATTAATAAAGGCTGTCGAACCCATGCTTTTACTATGTAAAGAGGAGGATTTGCTGTCTATCTTTAAAATACAGCTTGGAGAAATGTATTTAGTCTCTATGTTATGCAGCAGCACAAATCCAGAGAACGTTCGAAACGCCTGCCAACAATACTTTAACAATAAAGATTTATTGCAACAATTCCCTACTCTGGAAATCAGCCTGTCTCACATCATAGCTCATTCTTATATGTTCGATAGCTTCCCTATAGCAAAAGAATGGGTTACGAAGGGATTAGCTCTGCTGAAAAATGTCCATATGCAACGCAGACCTTATTTGGAGGCTTCACTTAATTGTTCTTTGGATATATTCAGGAGCTTATGGCGCAGAGAATTGGATATACAACCGACATCCCCATCTGAAAAAGCCTATCGTTATATGGTGACTGGCCAAACACATCTAGGAAGCAAGATATTAGAGACTTTGCAAACAGAAAAAGGATCACTCACCCTTTTTGAACACTTTTATTTAGCTATTGGTAAAGGTCCTCATGAATTACGAGAGGCACAGAACCTTTTCATACATAGCCGTAATTACTATTATGCCAAGCTTATCGACTTTCATTTGTCACAGGCTCATACGAAAATATAGCACCATCCATTATTTTAAAGCCATCTAGCAATTTTAATTGCTCAATCAACTTGAAAACAGCAAAATCTTTATGCTTAGCCTCCAGCATACAATCAACTTGGCTTGTCAAATTATTATTCCCCTGCACTAATTCCATCATTTCTTCTTTTTGCACATGATCAGCATGTGCTTTTTTATTTTTTTCATTCTTCGGGGATGAAAGATGGACTTTAACAGGCAAGCTTGAATTACTCCAGGTTTGCACAATCCTTGGCCAGTGATCTTTCCAATCTCCCTGACAGTTTTGTTTATGATGGTGTAAATCAAATACCATTGGAATGGATAGTTTTTCACATAGGTAAAGGGTATCCTGTATGCCAAATAGCGTATCATCATTTTCCAATATAATCATTTCCTGAATATCCACAGGCACATATCCCCAATTATGAATAAATTGTTCAAGAGCTTGTTCCTTATCTTGATATAAACCACCAATATGTAATACACAACGATGTTTTGGCGATAATCCAAAAGCTTTTAGTAATCGAAAATGCATCCTTAATGTCTTAATTGATGTTTTCAAGATATTCTTATCTTCACTATTTAAAACAACGAAGTGATCCGGATGAAAATCAATTCTCATATGAGAATGCTTTTTTAGATATTCTTTAATCGCACTTGTTTCCTCTTTTATACCGGCCATATAGTTCCAATCTTCTAAATCCGGATGGTTGGCAAGTGGTATTAATTTTGAGGAAAATCGAAAGAATTGGATACCATTTACTTCATTATGAATTAATAAACGAAGGCAGTTTTTAAGATTGGTTTTTGCAATTTTCTCCAGTCTTTTTATAGCGGCTTCTCTATTTGCCAGCTTGCTGAATTGCGCATATGTCATTGTTTTTGAGGGGGATGCATTTTTCAATTCCATACTCATAGCTACATAACCTAAGCGAATAATAGTCATAAGATTTACTCACCTCCTATGCTTATTATGAACAATGGAAGGTAATTCATTACAAAAAGGCCAATCCTAATGTGTAGGATTGGCCTTTATTTAAATCTTATTTACTTGTGTTTTTTGGTTTAGAGTTTGAGTAAGACTTTCTGCGTCCACCTTGATTGGTGCTGCTGCTGCGTCTTCTGTCTCCGCCACCACGGCTATCTCTGTCTCCGCCTCTGTTATATGGACGTTTGCTTCCGCCACCTTTTCCGCCTTTATAGCCATCTTTGCGGAATGGAAGTGGTCTCTCTTCTGAGATGGTTACAGGCTTTTCATCCGGCTCTCTAATGAACAATTTCAATGCTGCAGCAACTAATTCCTCTGCAGTATGATCTTCTATCATTTCTTTAGCCAACGGAAGATATGCCGTTAAGTCCTCAGAAGAAACAACATTGTACAATTTTTCTTTTACAGTTCTTTGCTGTCCTTCAAGCGCATCTGTAACAGTTGGAGCTTTTATACGCTCCATTTTCTTTTTAGTGGTGCGTTCAACCACTTCAAGATAAGACATTTCACGTGGAGTTACGAATGTAACTGCCATACCTTCTTTACCCGCTCTTCCTGTACGTCCAATACGGTGAACATAACTTTCAGGATCCTGAGGAATATCAAAGTTATAAACATGAGTAACACCGGAAATATCAAGACCACGTGCAGCCACATCCGTAGCTACCAATATATCGACTGCTCCCTCTTTAAACTTGCGTAAGACTGACATACGACGTGCTTGTGTCAAATCACCATGGATTCCTTCAGCTGTATAACCACGTACTGTTAATGCTTCTGCTAATTCATCAACACGACGTTTAGTACGGCCAAATATAATAGCTAATTCCGGCGTATGGATATCAATTAGACGAGTTAATGCATCGAATTTTTCTCTTTCCGGAACACGTACATAATATTGGCTGATTGCCGGTACAGTCATTTCTCTCGCTTTTACACGAACTGTTTTTGGTTCATGCATGAATCTTTCGGCTATACGACGAATTGGATCAGGCATAGTTGCAGAGAACAATAGAGTTTGGTGATTATCTGGAACAGAAGATAGAATAGATTCAATATCTTCAATGAATCCCATGTTCAACATTTCATCTGCTTCATCAAGAACTACAGTATGAACATTGTTCAAACGAATTGTTTTTCTGTTAATATGATCCAACAGTCTGCCTGGTGTACCCACGATGATATGCGGACGTTTTTTTAACGCACGGATTTGACGAGTTATATCCTGACCGCCATATACTGCCAGAACGCGGGAACGGTTGCCTGCTCCGATTTTGTAAAGCTCTTCAGAAACCTGAATAGCAAGTTCACGTGTCGGTGCAATGATTAATCCCTGAATTTCGTCTCTTTTTACATCGATTTTTTCAATCATCGGAATTCCAAACGCAGCAGTTTTACCAGTACCTGTTTGAGCTTGTCCGATTAAATCCCCACCCTGCAATGCAAGTGGAATCGTTTCAGATTGGATTGGAGTTGCTTCTTCAAACCCCATGCCTTCTACTGCTCTTAATGTGTCGCTGCTAATTCCTAATTCACTAAATAATGTCATTAATTTTTCTACCCCCAAGATAGGTGTTATTTTAACAATTGCTTCAATATATTTTTCATTCCTGTAAAACAGGATTACGGTCAATTTAATCATGCCTGTTGCACAGGGTTCGATCTCACAAAAAAAAGCGGCCGTCAGTATCCCGGCAGCATGAGTTCATAAGTCCAATTCATTTGGAAAATTTTCATGAAACGCATGTATTTAACTTATGTTAACAAAAACAGACCGGGATTGCAAATAATCGCACTTGCAATATTCTATTATGCTATTTTTCCTGCTTCAAATCTTCAAGCTATTAACAGATACTTTTGTGGTTCTAAATTAGCTAATTTAAGAACTGTATTCTCCCTTTTTAAAGCCGTTGATGGGTGAAGAATAGGCGCTGCACACTAATCTTGTACACGATAAGCCGTTATAGTCACGATTTGTTTTAAATAAAATAGAGGTTTATAAACATATTTACAGAATTTTGTTTGTAGTACACATAGATGATTTATGCCAGGACTCGATTTATACAAAGCAATCGGATCTTGGTATCAAAATTAAATAAAATATTACATTTACCTACTAATCAATCGATTGATTAACTAACCTAGTTTAGTGTGCAGCATAAAAACGCCAATTAACTAATAAATAACCTCTATTTACATACAGTTATATATTACCCAGATTTCATTCAAATCATGCAGATATGTATGAAATTTTTAAAAATGTCATTCATCCTTAAAGAATGAATGACATCGTGGGATAGTATATCTTTAAGGTTTAGTCTTGAAGGCTACGAACGACTTCTTCAAGTCTCATCCCTCTCGAAGCTTTGACCAACACAATAGAATGTTCATCAATGACTTCTTTTAACTTCAATGATAATTGATCCTTATCACTGAAATGATAAATGCGTTCTTTATTCAAATTTTCTGCAGCACCTTCGGCAATCTTTTCAGCCAATTTACCATACGTAAAGACATAATCAATCTCCTCTGTGATTAATTCACCCATTTTGGAGTGATACATCTCTTCCTCTGGTCCCAATTCAAGCATATCGCCTAGTACAAGAATCTTCTTGCCCGTACCTGTCATCCTTTTCACTAATTCAATAGCTGCTTTAACTGAAGTCGGGCTGGCATTATAAGCATCGTTTATGATTTTTTCGCCTCTCGCTCCAAAGGATACTTCCATCCGCATATTAGATAGTTTTACTTCAGCAAGGCCTGTCGTGATTTGTTCCCAGGAGACTCCCATCGTTCTGCCAGCAGCTATCGCCGCCAATGCATTCAGCACATTATGATTGCCTAAGAGCGGCAATACGAAAGGATGATTACCATCTACATCAATTGTAAATTCCATTTCATTCTCTCCTGCTTTGCTTTGAACAGGATAATAGTCATTTGTTATGCTGCTGCCAAAGGTAATCTGTTTATAGGCATGCTTGGATACCCTGCTTAGCAGAAGAGGTTCATCCCCATTAAAAATGAGTGTTCCATCCTTCTTTAAACCCTCGACAATTTCCATTTTGGCGTCTGCAATTCCTTCGCGAGAACCAAGGTCAAGTAAATGCGCCTCACCAATATTAGTAATAATCGCTACATCAGGTTGTCCAATCTGCGAAAGGAGTGAAATCTCCCCACTGCTGCTCATTCCCATTTCTAGAATCAGGATTTCTGTATCTTCCGGAGCAGACAGAATCGTAAGTGGCAATCCAATGTGGTTGTTATAATTTCCACTTGTTTTATGTACCCGATATTTTGTTTTCATGATCGAGGCGGTCATATCTTTAGTAGTCGTTTTCCCATTACTGCCTGTAATTCCGACCACTTTCGTATCCAATTCATGTAAATATGCTTTAGATAACTGTTGTAATGCCTTTAAACTATCCTTAACAAAAATCAGTGCTCTGTTTTCAGGAGGATTCGGTGCATCTGATTCCCAAAATGTAGCAGCTGCTCCCTGAGCGAATGCTGCCTCTACATGATTATGTCCATTGCTATTTTCACCCTGCAAAGGAACAAATAGATTGCCTTCCTCGATTTTTCTTGTATCATTTGTTACTCCTGAAACAAGTATATCTTTGAAACCTTCATTTATGCTGCCATCTACCATAGCTGCAATTTCAGCCAATGTACGTTTGATCATATTAATCCTCCATTACCCTTTATCATCCCTGAAAAAAAACAGATACAGCCAATTAAATAATCGGCTGTACAGCATTCCTCTGCCGTTTAATTGAGTATGCATAACCCTATCAATAGTAATAAGCCGGAAATGATGTTCGTAAATCAACCCATCGAGAATATCTAATGCGCAGATTCTTACATTTCTCATTTATACAGCCAGGCTACATTATATTAAATAGTATATTTAATTTTTTGCTTTTCAGCATGTCTTTCAATAGCTAAATTAATCAGTTTTTCAATTAATTGCGGATATTCCACTCCAGTGTGGCTCCAAAGTAATGGGAACATACTGAATGGCGTAAATCCTGGCATTGTATTTACTTCATTAATATAAGCTTTTCCGTCATGTGTAAGGAAGAAATCTGCCCTTACAAGCCCGGAACAATCCAATGCTTTGTATGCCTTAATTGCCATGTCATGCAGCATTTGATATTCTTCCTGAGAAATCTCTGCAGGTATTACCAATGCTGTATCGCCATCTTCGTATTTGGCTTTATAGTCATAAAACGCTTTTTTCGGAATAATTTCCCCTGCAACAGAACACTCAGGATAATCATTTCCAATAACGCCAATCTCAACCTCTCTTGCAGTAACACCTTCTTCAATGATTACTTTTCGGTCGAATTGGAATGCCTCTTCAAATGCTTTATGCAGCTCTTCAGCATTTTCACATTTACTAATCCCAACACTGGAACCTAAGTTAGCCGGTTTAACAAAACATGGATATCCCAATGCTTTTTCTACCTCTTGGCATACCTTTTCTTCATTTCCGCTCCATTCTGAACGTAAATAAGAAACATAACCAACCTGCCCTAACCCAGCCTGGGCAAATATATTCTTCATGATTACTTTATCCATACCTGCTGAAGAAGCAAGAACACCATTTCCTACATACGGAATATTAAGCAGCTCGAGCAACCCCTGCACTGTACCATCTTCGCCATTAGGGCCATGTAATAATGGGAAAATAACATCGAATGCATCATCAGATCCGTTAGCGATAATACTGTTAAAACCAGTTGTTTGAACAGCCTGACTTCTGTGGTCAAATTCCAGCTCTTTAACAGATTCAACTGGTCCTTGTAATTGCGGTCCTTTAATCCATTCCCCCTCTTCATTTATGTAAATCGGATGTATCTCATATTTAGATGAATCCAATGCTTTGATGACTGCCATAGCAGTTTGCATGGATACTTTATGTTCAGCAGATTTTCCACCATATAATAATCCTAGTTTAATTTTCATTGAATTTACCCTCCGTTAATTGATACATAATATATTGTATCATTTCCTTTTCAGAACATTAAATTAATATGTGACAGGTACTTTTTATAGGAAAAACTTATATTCTTCTTATTATATGCATATTCGAACATAATTTGTGAACCTGAATATCTGTATAATAAATTAGGAAAACCTCCTTAATTTTACAGGAGGTTTATTTTCCATCTATGACCCATTCTTTCATTTTCTTCTGATAAACGAGATTAACAGTTTGCCGCTTTTGATAAATCGTCCTTAACTCATCTCTTAGCTCATCTTCATGCCGATAATCTCCAACAACCCATACTGGAATCTCGATAGTTTGTCTTGTTTGAATTGACTTATGAAAGCTAATGATTACGCCCTCATTAAACAAAGGGGATAACTGTTTCAGAATCTCTAAAGGGATTATTGCGTTCTCTGTTCTTTTTCTACCGCCAAGCCATAATCGATCCGGCTTATTTATCTCCACATGCTCAGGAATTAGCTTGGAAATTAACTGGTAAAAATCATTCCAATACCGGTAATAAACTTTATTATAAAAGCCATCCTCTAATGTTAAATAGACAAACCGATTATTTAATTTTGGATAAAAGGGAGATCTTAGATGGTTAAATGTATGTCTGAAATACAGGATTTCAGCGATTTCCCATGGAGCTAATTCTTCCAGCCCCTCAATATCCTCAAAATCAATCCAGCTTATATGCCCATACTCCTTCCCACTTTCTTTATAATATTTCTTATATGAGGGAAAGGAAACATAATTAAACTGTGTATGCATATCATATTCAACATCCATAAAAGGATGATCCAATAATAAAACATTTGGCGGCGGCTCTTTCAACGATTGCATAAAACTAAAAAAGTCTATGCCAAATGAAGCTACAAAATGCTCAGCTTCTTGTTTATGAAGGTATATAAAATCTCTTTTACCATGTTTCAATACAAACCCCTCCGGCATGTCTTCATCAATACGATGTTAGGTGGCTATTAGACTATTTTGATTAGTCAAGCCTACATCTAATTACCTATCCCCTGCTTATCCTATCGGTGTAAATAGTTTCTCCTTTATTCTAGACGATATTAAACCAAAAAAGATTCAAAAAACCGTAAAAAAATTATATTGTAAAGTTGTTGTAACATTGGTAATCCTTTAATCTGACCTGTAGCAAAAAGTGAGTAGGCACCAGCCTTATTTTTTAAATAAAGATTAAAATTATATAATCCCACTGTTTTAAAAGATTCAAACTTTCTCGTATAAAATTATAAGACTTTTTTCCCAACATTACTAAACTTACGCACCGTTTTAAATTATTTTACTTATTCGGAAAATACTACCTTTTTATTTTTGGTATTAACCGGAGCTTGACTCCATTCTTTTCATTTAGTTTCGTTAGATGATATGTCCCTGTAACCCAATCTTCCATTTGGTTTTGGTACCATTCGCTTCCCAATTGCCCGGACTGTCCTGGTCCGACTATATGTGAGGCCTTGGATAAATCAGAGAGATCCGCAATAAACCTCCATGATCCTCCATGATTAATAGTTCCCTTCGTATCGTAACCAGCTGCCTGAACTGTAACCGCACTTCCCCCACTCTCTAGTTCCCCCTTATAATTAAACACATATTGAAGAGGACTGACTGAGGATAGCGGATGCTTAAATTGAATTTGGTGATAATCCCCCCATCTCCAATTAGAAAGAACCCCTCCCTGTATCTCTTTCCCTTTTGTAACAGCTTTCTTCAAGCTGGTTTCCAGCACCGTCTTTAAGCCACCCTTGTCTTCAATCCAAATACTCTTTTCACCATTTAACGCTTTTCTAAGAAGCTGATCAACAGCTTGCTTTCTGCCTCTGAAAAGGGTGAGCATTTCTTCAGATATATCATCTGCGAATAAGGTGTCCGAGATTTCTGCCATCCATAGTTGGAAGAGTAACGGAGCTGCCATTTCTTTGTCATCCATGTAATTCCAGTCCTCTAAAACATCAATGGCCTCTGTTTCTTTAGTCTCTGATAGTTCTTCTATAAACTTCGGCAGGAACTCCTCCGCCTGCAGATTTCGCTGATCCATTTGCAAATTCTTCATCTCTTCAATCGTTAATTTATCATTGCCTGAAAGAACTTCATCAATCCTCATTTGGCGATAGGGCTGGGCCCAATCATGGCTTATATGATACGGATAGTGTTCATCTGTTACTTTATTGTTAGCCGTTGATATGTATCCTTTTTCAGCATTAATCGTACGCGGTAATTCGTTGTATGGAATATATCCAACCCACTCATTTTCTCCCGTCCAGCCTTCTACCGGTAAAAGAGCATCCTGCTTATCTTTTCGAATAGGAATCTTCCCATTAGCCTTATAAGCAATTGTTCCTTCCTTTGAGGCAAAGACAAAATTTTGTGCCGGCGATTCAAAATCCTCCAGCGCTTTTTCGAATTCGGTCCAATCTTTTGATTTACCCATATTAAGCACGGCTTCCAGCTCATTTGAGGGTTGCAAAGCGGTCCACTTTAAAGCCAAAACATGCTCCTTGCCAACACTTCCTAAAAATTCTGAGATGACAGGCCCATGACGTGTAATGGTTATTTTAAAATCCTCCGATTTCTGTCCTTTTATCTTTATCTTCTCATGAATAACCTGAGCTTTTTCCCATTCTTTTTTGTAAAGAAATTCATCTTCCTGTTCAGGGTTTCTCTTCTCAATATATAAATCCTGTACATCAGGACCCACATTCGTAACTCCCCATGCAATAGTTAGGTTATGACCTAAAATGATTCCAGGAATACCGGCAAATATGACACCGCTAACATTATAGCCAGGCCCTTCCAAATGATTTTGATACCAAACAGAGGGGGTGGCCAAAGATAAATGTGGATCATTCGCCAATAATGGTTCTCCAGATTGGGTCTTCTCACCTGAGACTACCCAATTATTGCTTCCGTTATATTCATTCGGGACAACAGAAGAAGATAAACTGCCTTCTATGTCGAGTTCATCCTTGGTTATATTCACTGGTGCTCCTGCAGGGTAGCTTGGGAATAGTTCATATGCTTTTTCCTTCGGGAAACTTTGCAGCAAATAGTGACGAAAAGCCTGACTGTTCCAGTTTCCTCCCAAATCAAAAGCCATATACTTACCAATCGTCAGTGAATCAATCGGAGTCCACTCCTCTGGCTCATACCCAAGAAAGGTAAATTCTATCGGCCATTTCCCTTTGGCCTTTTTTTCTTTTATGTAGGCATTTACACCCTCAGCAAATGACTGAAGTATTTCTCTTGCCTCCGGTGAATAGGATTCATAAGAATCTTCAGCAGCTCTCCTCAAACCTAGCGTTCGGAAATATTTATCGTTTTTAAGCATGGCTTCCCCTATTACTTCACTTAATCTGCCTGATGCCTGCCTTCTTGATAAATCCATTTGAAACATCCTATCCTGAGCCTGTACATAACCTTGGGCAAAAAATAAATCCTGTGTATCATCGGCCTTTATATGCGGAACTCCTTCTTGATCACGCAAAACCTCTACCTCATTATGTAAACCCAAAAGTTCAAGTTCACCTTCCATTTGCGGTAAAGGCCGTTTAACAAAATAAACCGCTCCCAGTGAACCAATTATAAGAATGACTACTAAAATAGCAATTACCCATAAACTAATTTTCTTCCCCTTTGACACCCGTTTCCTTGGAATCTTCATTTCCATAATATCCCACCTCTCATGCTTTTTACATTCTATAAAAGATGAGAGTTTCCTTTATTTGTTTTAAACCATTGCCTCAGCTGCTTATACTTGTTATACAACGCAAAAAAATGCCGACACATACCATGTCGGCATTTCCTCACTCTATTTACTTTAGCTTAATTCGTTGAAGGCGCAGGGCATTTAAGACAACACTCACCGAACTGAATGCCATAGCACCACCTGCCAACCATGGGGCGAGCAGTCCCATAAACGCCACTGGAATTCCAAGGGTATTATAGCCAAAAGCCCAAAATAGATTTTGTTTAATATTACGCATCGTCTGCTTACTTAAATAAAACGCATCTGCAATTCCATTTAAGTCGCCCTTCATCAAGGTAATGTCCGCTGCTTCTATTGCAATATCTGTACCTGTTCCGATAGCAATACCGATATCGGCCAACGCTAGGGCCGGAGCATCATTAATTCCATCGCCGACCATCGCTACTTTTCTTCCTTCAGATTGGAATCTTTTAATCTGATTCGCCTTTCCTTCTGGAAGAACTTCAGCAATCACATGTTGAATACCCGCCTGCTTTGCGATTGTCTCCGCGGTGCTCTGATTATCTCCTGTAATCATCCACACCTCGATGCCCATATCCCTTAGACGTTGCACCGCCTGTCCGGATGTCTCTTTAATCGTATCAGCAACAGCAATGATACCAGCCACATTTCCATTCACCGCGGCAATCATCGCCGTTTTCCCTTCTTTCTCAAGATCCTCCATAAAAGGCTGAGTTGAGGTGATATCAAGCTGATTAGCCGTCATCCATTTTCTCGTTCCTACCAGGACTTTATCCTGCCCAACAGAAGCGCGAATTCCAAATCCAGGAGTACTTTGAAAATCTACTGCCTCTGTAAGCTCCAGATTATGTTCATGGGCTGCTTCGACTATTGCCTGTGCTAGAGGATGCTCGGATGGTTTCTCTGCTGCCGCTATGAGTTTTAACAGTTTTTCCTGCTCCCAATTTCCGATTGGTATAATATCCGTTAAAATCGGTTTACCATTCGTTATTGTCCCTGTCTTATCCAACAGTACGGTATTAATCTGATGAGCGGTCTCTAAATGCTCTCCGCCTTTAAATAAAATACCAAATTCAGCTGCCCGGCCAGACCCAGACATTATGGATGTCGGCGTAGCCAACCCTAACGCACATGGACAGGCTATTACAAGAACAGCAATCATATTTTCTAGTGCCGTAGTGAAATTTCCACGATCCACGATAAAATACCATGCTATAAATGTCAAAACGGCTATTCCCACTACAATCGGAACAAAGATACCTGATATTTTATCCGCTAACCGCTGAATTGGAGCTTTCGAACCCTGTGCCTGTTCAACCACTCTAATAATTTGGGATAGGGCTGTATCTTTACCCACTTTAATGGCTTTCACCTTTAATGCACCATTTTTATTAATGGTGGCTCCGAAGACTTGGTCCCCTGGATTTTTATCAACCGGAACACTTTCACCCGTTAACATGGATTCATCCACAGCTGAGCTGCCATCGAGCACTTCACCATCTACTGGAATTCTCTCTCCGGGTTTCACATAGATTAAGTCCCCTACTACTACATCGGCAAGCGGAACTTTCACTTCTTTTTGATCACGAATGACAATCGCCGTTTTAGGCTGCAAGCCAATCATCTTCTTAATCGCATCTGATGTACGGCCTTTTGCCTTAGCCTCAAATAATTTACCCAGTAAAATTAAAGTTATTAAAATGGCACTTGTTTCAAAATAAAGATGCGGCATCTCAGCATGATGATGCCCACTTTTTACTATAGATTCATATAAACTATAAAAATAGGCAGCAGATGTACCAAGCACCACTAATACATCCATGTTGGCACTGCCATTTCGCAGAGCCTTATAGGCCCCTTTATAAAATTGCCAACCAATAATGAATTGAACAGGTGTCGCTAAAGCCAACTGAACCCACGGATTCAGTAAAATATCCGGTATATACATCCAGGAGGTAAAAGAAAAATGGGCTACCATCGTCCATAATAGTGGCAATGAAAGGAAAGCAGCTGCTATAAACCTAAGCTGTTGTTTTTTTATAGCCGATTGCCTCGGGTCTTCACTTTCCTGTTTATGCTGTTCCTTTGGTGAAGCACCATAGCCTAGTTTTTCTATTTTGGCAATGAGATCTTCCTCAGATAACTCACTGCTAGAATATTCAATCGTGCCTGATTCCAAGGCCAGATTTATATTGGCAATTAAGACACCCTCCGTCTTGTTCAATACCTTTTCAATTCTTGCTGAACAGGCGGCGCAGGTCATTCCGGTAATCATTAGTTCCGATACTCTAGTCGTAACCCCGTACCCTAGCTTTTCTATTTTTCCTCTTAAATCGTTCGCTGATAAGAGAGTAGGATCATAAAGAATAGCAGATGTTTCAGTGGCTAAGTTCACATTTACCTCTTTAACTCCCTCCATTTTCCCCAGTACCTTTTCAATCCTTGCTGAACAGGCGGCACAGGTCATTCCCGTAATCTGCAAATGGACATGCTTCATAAACTCACCACCTTATTGTTGAACTTGCATTATTTAAATAGGGCGTGGCTTAGCCTATTAATTCGAATCATATATTAATCGACATCATATCCTTGTTCATCAATAGATTCTTTAATTGTTTCTAGATTAACCATTGCCGGGTCATATTGGACTTCCACTTTTCCCGTATCCAATGTAACCTTCACAGAACTAACTCCGTTTAACTCACTTACACTGCCTTCGACTGCTTTCACACAATGCTCGCAGGACATACCTTTTACATTTAAGATCGTTGTTTCCATTTTAAATTCCTCCTATTTTTTCATTAATTTTTGTATGGTAATTAATACTTCATCGAGTACTTCCATATCACCCTGTTGAATTCTTTCTGCCACACATGATTTCATATGGCCTTCAAGCATCAACTTTCCAACAGCATTCAGGGCTGATTGTGTAGCTGCAATCTGGGTTATAATATCATCGCAATATACATCCTTTTCAATCATGCCTTTAATCCCTCTAATCTGCCCTTCAACCCTATTTAAACGACTGATCAAATTTTTTTTTACGTTATCAGAATGATGGCTTTTTCGTTCTTGGTCATGATGGCAATGATTACCCATATCTTCAGTAATCTCTATCTCGCTCATAGTGACCTCCCTCCCGTTTTTCTATTATTAAATATACTATACCCCCCTATAGTATATTCTTCAACGTTTATCACTTATGATCGATCTTTTTAAAATTAGACTGACAATCCATTGTTTTTCTATCCAACCTTGATTGCGTTATACTTATGATTATTCACAAATTGCAAAGGAGACATGTACGTTGCTAACAATCTACTTAACTAGACATGGACTTACAGAATGGAATGTCAATCGTATTATGCAAGGCTGGGGAAATGGCGAACTGACCGAAAAAGGTATTAATGATGCAAAAGCTCTTGGAAAGAGGCTTGCTGATGTAAAACTTGATAAAGTGTACAGCAGTACATCAAAACGTGCTTATGAAACAGCTCAATATATCATCGGTGATCGTGAGATTAGCCTGATTAAGGAAGATGACTTACGTGAAATGCATTTTGGAGATTGGGACGGGCGCATTAGAGATGAGATTGAGGCAGAATTTCCTGAGGAATTTAAAATCTTTTGGGAAACGCCACATTTATTTGAGACAGAAACAGGTGAAACCTTTAATCAGCTCAAGAAAAGAGCTGTCGATGTGTTCGAAAGAATTATAAACGAAAACCCTTCCGGTACCATCCTTATTGTGACCCATTCTATTTTCCTGCGTGTTCTGCTTACGCATATTAAAAACACACCACTTTCAGATGTCTTTAAAGCGACACCGCCAGGGAATACAAGTTTAACGAAGCTTGAATTTCATGATGGTAAAATGGAACTTTTATTCGAAAATGATATGCAGCACGTAGAATAAATAATCCAAGAGGCTTTCCCATAGTCAAGTTATTGGGAAAGCCTCTTTTTGTACAGGATAGATGTGGAGATCAGTGAGGAAGTTTAATCAAGCCGGAGACAGCCACCAAGTAAAAAAGACATAGCAAATAAAAGACTCTCATTCTTGGGTAGCTAAACCTTCGCCTTCGCTTCATTTTTAAAAAATTCTACTGCATAATCAACTGCCTCGCAAAAGGAAAATAACTTGGAATCAGCACTGCCGATTTTACCTTTCCTAACAGAGTACTGTTGTTCGAAAGCATTTCCGATTGTATCAAATTCAGTATCATCATATTCAATATCCGTATACTCCACCCATTTCCGCTCTCCATCTACAAAAATGGGAGTACCTTTTTGGATTACTTCCCTGGTACCAGATCGATACTCTGCCAGATGAAAGCAGGTGTTCGTTTCATAGCTCGTTCCGATAAACAGGACATGAGCATCTAAATCATAGAGTTTTCTTAGTGGAGATCCTTCACCCAATCCATTTTCCAATTGATGATTGGCAAGGATTTCACCATTACGCTTACCCCATGCAGTAAACGAAACATTTGGATGGTTGCTTCTTAAAACACCTGGATATGTACGAAATAGCTCTGCAATTTTCCCCATGCCATATGTAGGTGTAATAGCAGGTTCAAAAGCTGGCATTGTATTTCTCACGGTTTCCCACCACTCCCAAGGGATTGGTGGGTTCAACCATTCAGCCGGATCCGACAAATCCGCAGATTGAGCCGGCATGATAATGGCTCCTTCTTCTGTAACAGTATCCATCAATGCCTGAATAATGGCAACAGCCCCTCCATTCACCCATCCAACTGATGATAGCGAGGAATGAACAAGGACATTTATACCTCTTTTTAACCCCAATTCGCGCATGTCAGTACGTAGCACCTCTCTTGTACGGGGAAATGGTGTATTTTCTATCAACTTAGACATAAATTCACTTCCGATTCTGGCTTTTCTACAATTTTAAAGGAAAAGGTATACTTTGTAACCCCAAGATACTAATAACCCTTGATCATGTGTATATGATGCTTTAGGATTTCCATAGTTGCGGGAGTTTCCAAATAAATTTCGCCATCTGTGTCCGCTTCCAGAACTTCTTCTGTTTCAATTGACAATGATTTCGTCTGCAAATGGAACAGCCTTGTTTCAGCATCATTTAGGTTTATATCAGGAGAATTAAGTGAAAATAAATCAAGAAACGCACCAAATGATGATTCTTTCACTACTAATACATCAAATAATCCATCATCCATATTAATGGATGGCAGAGGGATTTGATTAGATCCAATGAATTTCCCATTCAGCACCATGATCATGACTGCCTCATCTTCATACTCACCTTGATCAGTCTTCATTTTATAATGAAATGTCTCTGCCTCTTTCACCGTTCGTAATGCACTAATAAAGTAACTCATTTTCCCCATTAATCTCTTTTGGTTTTCATCAATATTGCTTGATGTATGGGTGATTAGCCCGATCCCCCAAAAATTAAGAAAGTAGTGGTCATCATTAACTTTTCCTACATCTACCGGAACTTGTTGGCCACTCATGATTGTCTCTGCCGCTTTTTTTAGATTTTGCGGGATATTAAGCATTCTGCTGAAATCATTACATGTACCACCCGGCAAAATAGCTAAAACAGGCCTCTTATCCAGAGCAGCAAGCCCATTGACAGCTTCATGTACCGTTCCATCTCCACCAAGGATAATAACAAGGTCATATTCTTCCCCAAGCTTAAGACAGATTTTTTTGGTTTCACCTGCCTCTTCCGTTTGCACCACTTTTAATTCTTTCGTTTCAGTACTAATTACAGGGAGTACGGCGGCAAGTGCCCGATCTGTTTCTGTCTGACCGGCAGAACCATTGTAAATAAATAGTACCTTATTAAACATACTCATTATTTTTTCTCCTTATCTTCAGAAAGCTTGTATCTCTTATATTCCCATGAAGCCGGTATTTAGAAACATTCATCTCTTAATAAATGGAAAATTTACAGAAAATTCAATATAATTAACTTGCAACTAAATTTTGAAAGGATGTTTTCCATGAAAACGGCTGATTTATGTGATGAGTACGCTGACAGGTTAAGTCTATGTAAAACCCCTTTCTATTCTTATGGTAAGAAAAAGGAATTTCAGGGCGAAATACGAACCGTTGAGGTATATGAAGACAATTCAATGGTAAAAGAAAGCTTGGAAACGATTGAGCCTGGAACTATTTTAGTTGTAGATGGTGGGGGCTCTCTAAATTGTGCATTATTGGGTGACCAGTTGGCAGCCATTGCAGCTGAGAGAAAAATAAACGGAATCATTATTAATGGCTGTGTCCGGGATTCAGCTGACTTGGCCCATATAGAAGTTGGAATAAAAGCGATTGGAACATGCCCATTTAAAAGTAAAAAGAGAGGCGAAGGTACAAAAGGCGGAACCCTATCATTCGGAAACGTAGAATGGACTCCTGGACAATTTGTGTATGCTGATGATGATGGGATTATTATTTCAGAAAAACCATTGGAATCCAAGTCGGGATAAATATATCTCGGCTTTTTTGATGAGTCGAAAGTCATTATTTCCACTTAAAACGAACACTTGTTCTTATTGTTACTAAATGTATGCTATAATGAACTAGCAAAAGTCAATTCCATTAAGCAGACACCAACCATCCGAAATGGAGTGATGTCCCATGTCAATCTTTGAGACATTTATGGTAACATTCAGCTTTGCCACCTTACTTCTAACAGTAATCACGATAAATAATAAAAAATAGACCTCACTGCTCTAAAAAGATAGTGAGGCCTAAAAAAATCAATACTCGTCTCCGTTAAGGAGTGGCTTTTGCAGAATCATGAATGCCCACCATTCATGATTCTTTCTATTTAAAGAGTATCATAAAGATTGAGCAAAGTCACTTACAGGAGTATCCTGTTTATATGTGTATTTTTTCCCATATGTCGCAAAAAAGTTTAAACCCGTTCCTGATGGTGAAGAAATATACAAAAGGATATTTGTCAGGAGGTGAATCTTTACTCCGGACGGGTAAAGAGATTGAATGGAGACGATGGACATAGTTAATATAGTTTTACTTTTATTTTTATTGGTGAGTACGATGTTCTTTGTGGCATCAGAGTTTGCCATTGTTAAGGTCCGTGCGACCAGAATAGATCAGCTTGTTGCAGAAGGAAATCGAAAAGCAATGGCAGCCAAGAGGGTCGTAACACATTTAGATGAATATTTGTCAGCGACACAACTTGGGATTACGATTACATCATTAGGGATCGGTTGGCTTGGGGAGCCCACCGTTAAACATCTCATTGATCCCCTATTTGAAAAACTGCACATCCAGGATTCTGTAGCAAGTATTATTTCCTTTGTGATTGCATTTTCTATTATTACCTTTTTACATGTTGTAGTGGGAGAATTGGCGCCTAAATCCGTTGCGATTCAAAAAGCAGAAACGATTACAATGAATTTCGCACGGCCGCTTATTATGTTTTATAGAGTGATGTTTCCGATTATATGGGCATTGAACCATTCTGCCCGATTTATCACAAGCCTATTTGGCATTAAACCGGCTAGCGAAGGAGACATTGCCCATTCTGAAGAAGAGTTGCGGATGATTCTGACTGACAGTTATAAAAAGGGAGAAATCAATCAATCTGAATTTAAATATGTAAACAATATCTTTGAATTTGATGATCGGATTGCCAGAGAAATCATGGTGCCTCGAACAGAAATTCAAACGTTTCAAAAGGATGATATTTTAGAAGATATTGTTGCTTCTTTAAATAATGAACAATATACGCGCTATCCCGTTACAGATGGAGATAAAGATACGATTATTGGATTTGTGAATGTTAAAGAATTACTAACAGCCAGTCTTAGAAGCGGTTTGAAAACAGATATGCCAATCCGTGATTATGTTAAACCACTTATCACGGTAATTGAAACGATTCCTATTCACGATTTACTTGTGAAAATGCAGAAGGAACGCATACACATAGCCGTGTTACTTGATGAGTACGGCGGTACTTCCGGTATTGTTACGGTTGAGGATATTCTTGAAGAAATCGTTGGGGAAATCCGCGATGAGTTCGATACAGATGAGCTACCAGAGATTCGTAGAATAAGTGACTATCATTATATTCTAGATGCAAAAATGCTATTGTCTGAGATTGAGGATTTGCTTGGAATACAAATGGACTATCCGGATGTAGATACATTAGGCGGTTGGTTTTTAACTCATAAAATCGATGCAGCCATTGGGGATACATTGGAAGAGGATGGATTCATCTTTACTGTAGAGGATGCTGAAGATCACCATCTTTTATATATTGAAGTGAAAAAAGCATCCGAGTAAATAATAAAAGGAGCATACACACTGAATGGTTGTATGCTTATTGCTAGAATAGTAAGTTAGTATTATGAACCCATTTTTATTAAGATTTTGTTGATTACATTTGGATTTTCCTATTATGTAGGAGCAAAGAATTTAATTGGATCCAGTAAACTGATATGGACATCAATAAAAAACATTAGGATTCTATTAATTCACCTGAACTCAATTAATTTCAAAAAAATGATTGCAAAAAAAGACGAGAATGGGATAGACCCCAAGTTCTCGTCTTTTCTTATTATTCAGTTTTCCCTTCCCACTCTAGCATGCCACCATTCATATTGGTCACATCGTATCCTTCAGATTCAAGGAACTGAACAGCTCTGGCGCTTCTTCCTCCTGCATGGCAAACAACTATATATTCTTTTGATTTATCTAACTCATTCATCCGAAATTCAAGCAGGCCTAATGGAATATTAACCGCTGTTGGAATTTTCCCGTTACGTACTTCATCTACTTCACGAACATCAATAATATTTAAGGACTGCCCTTCAGCTAGTTTTGCTTCCACTTCTTGTGGCTCAATTGTTTTCATCGTACTGATTCCGCCTCCTTTAAGATTTCAACGTAACATTACCCCTATAGGTATATCAAATTTTATTAAAAAAAGCCAACCGAAACTCTCAGCGACTTTTGACCAACAGATGCACTGCTTCATTCACTAACTTTTCCTTCTCTACATCTTCCGCATTTTCCACGCACTCAATAAGGTTACTGCTGACAATGACTCCAATTGTCTTGTCTACTGCAGACCTTACCGCAGATAACTGAGTCACGACTTCTTTGCAATCTTTTCCATCCTCCATCATTTTAAGTATCCCGCGTAATTGACCTTCCATCCTCTTAATACGGTTTTTGACTTTATCATCATATTCCATCTGAAAATCACTCCTTAAGTTATTCAAATCTATATCAGCGATAAATTCATCTTTCAGCTTCTTCTTTATACTATTTATTCCCTATTAATTAGTATCAGTATACCTGAAAATCTCAGCGTATTCTATGATGACATACAGGTCCTTCTTCTTACTATTTGCTATTCCAATAAAGTTGTTTTTTAGTATTTTGGTTAATTACTGGCATTAATGGGTATTTAGTTAGAAAGCAAGCTCTATTGACACTGAAAGGAGATTCAACTGGAATGAAAAAAAATATTCTTCCGTTTATCTTTCTACTCCTTCTGCTAGGTTCCTTGACTGCCTGTGCAGAAAAGGAGCAAATGGCAAGCGGGGCAGAATTGATTAATAACGATCAATTCGTTTTCACCGCTTCCGGGGAATTTAAGCCCTTCAGCTATATGAACGATGATATGACAATGACTGGCTTTGATATTGAAGTTGGGGAAGCCATCGCTAAACAATTGGGGCTTGAGCCTGTCCAAAAACAAATGAAATTCAAGGGAATTGTTGAAGGTGTAAAAACCGGGAGAGCTGATGCCGCAGTGGCCAGCCATACCATTAATGAGGCACGTTCAAAATTCGTCCTCTTTTCCACTCCCTACTACTATTCAGGACCACAAATTTTCACCCGTCCAGACAGTGATATCAAGACAGTTGAAGATTTAAAAGGGAAAGAAGTTGCAGCCGCCAAAGGATCTACATATGCAGACACTGCGAGCAGATATACATCTGATATTAAAACATACGATAGTGATGTGACTGCACTCAAGGCATTAAGCAATGGCCGACATGATGCTGTCATTACCGATTTTGTCACTGGGAAAACCGCTGCCAAAGAAGGCTTCAAAATTGTTGGACAACAGCTGATTGAACGAAGTGAGCAAGCTATAGTGCTTCCACAGGATAATCCAAAACTTCTTGAAGAGGTTAATAAAGCACTTGAGGAACTGCGCAAAAACGGTACTCTATCAAAAATTAGTATGAAATACTTTGGCGAAGATATTACTCAAAAACCAGATAATAAAGAATGAAAGGGAGCTGTTACGATTGCAAGATTTATCACACTTTTTTCAAACATTAGTTGATACCCGCGGGGTATTCTTCGATGCACTTCTGTTAACTCTTGAATTGACTGTCGTCTCCATCATAATCGGAATTATAATAGGACTATTTGTAGCTTTACTTAAAATCTCGAAAATTAAATTGCTCGGTTACATTTCCGATGCTTATATATATCTTGTTCGCGGAACCCCGTTAATTGTCCAAATTTTCATTCTTTATTTTGGGTTCAGCGGCATCTTTCTTATACCGGATTTCTGGGCAGCATCATTGGCTCTCGCCTTTCATAACGGGGCCTATATTGCTGAGATTTTCCGGGGAACAATTCAATCCATTGATAAAGGACAAATGGAGGCTGGCCGCTCGCTTGGTATGACACGCGGACTCGCCATGCGCCGAATCATTTTCCCTCAAGCCTTACGAAGAGCCCTCCCGCCACTCGGTAACCAATTTATTATCGGTCTAAAGGATTCTTCTCTCGCTGCTTTCATCTCATTGAATGAGCTGTTTAATGTGGCGACCACTCTCGGATCCAATAATTTTGACGAGATGACCTATTTACTCATTGTTGCTGTCTACTATCTAATATTGGTTGCTGTGTTAACACTGGGTCTTCGAGCACTTGAAAAAAGAATGGCAATTAGCGATTAGTAAGAGGGGGAAACAAAAATGAATGAATTACGAGAAATGATAAAAGTCGAAAATCTGAATAAATCCTTTGGAGATCTGCATGTATTAAAAGATATTAGTTTGACTGTCTATGAAAGCGATGTTGTCTGTTTACTTGGTTCAAGCGGATCTGGTAAAAGTACATTGCTGCGCTGCTTAAATTATCTTGAAAAAAAGGATAGCGGCTCCATCATTATTGAAGGTGAACAAATCGAAACAACAACCCATAATATTAATGAAGTACGCCAAAAAATCGGGATGGTCTTTCAGCACTTTAACCTCTTTCCTCATAAGACTGTACTGGAAAATATAATTGAAGCACCTATTATGGTAAAGAAAATAGCCAAAGATACAGCTAAACAAGAAGCATTAGAGCTATTAAAAAAGGTTGGCCTTGATGACAAGGCAGATGTTTACCCAAATAAACTATCCGGTGGACAAAAGCAACGTGTAGCCATCGCCCGTGCCCTGGCGATGAAACCTGATATCATGCTATTCGATGAACCAACCTCTGCCCTGGATCCAGAGCTGGTTGGTGAAGTATTGACCACCATGAAGGAACTCGCCCAGGATGGAATGACGATGGTTATTGTCACTCACGAAATGGGCTTTGCACGCGAAGTTGCTGACCAAATCCTCTTTATGCACGAAGGAAACATCCTGGAAAAAGGCACTCCTGAGCAAATATTTGAAAATCCTAAAGAAGAACGGACACGAGAGTTCTTTGGAAGTCAGTTATAGACCGTCATCACCATTGTACGTTGAAAAACTTCCCAGCAATCCTGGGAAGTTTTTTTATGTGGATGCTTCTTCATCTTGAGATAGGCGGGGGAAGGGTGTGAGATAGGTGTCGAATAGCTGTGGCATAGGTGTATCATAGCTGCTTTCCCTCACCCTTCCTATACCTTTGATGCACCTTTCCCCCGGTATAGCTGTGATATAGGTGCAGGATAGGTCCTCCCGAGCTTTCTCCCTCATTTACACATACTTCCTTTAACTTTACCGTGAATCAATACTACATACGACGTGACATATCTCTGCTTTCCAAACCAATACAAAAAGGTGCCAGATGGCACCTTTTCACCCCACACTCACACTTTAATTAGGATTGTTTTTCAACGAATTTTTTATATAATTCTTTGGAATTATTAGGGTAACAAGTATAGGTTGTATCCGTGTCGATAAGCGGATGATTTCGAGGAGAATGATTGGAGAAAGTGGCATAGCTGCTCCACTGATAATCCTGAGGACTTGTAACCAAGCCTGCTGCAACAGGGTTCATATGGATATATTTGCTTACATTTAGAAAGTCATTTTGATTATCTACTAGTCTGGAATAATACCTAGATTGGAATACATGTCCCTGAGATTGATAGGTCTGATTGAAGTATATGGCATATCTTTGTTGAATGGTTTGCATAATTTTACTTAAGGATGCATCGGAGAGTTCAATAAGAAGATGAAAGTGGTTGTTCATAAGACAGTAGGCATGAATTTTCAATTTAAATTTGCTATGAGCTTCAGCAAGAATGATGATAAATTTATGCTTATCAATCATGTTATAAAATATTGGTTCTTTTCTTACACCTCTATTGGTGATGTGATAAATTTGCAATGCATCAAAATCGAGCAATATAGTACCTCCTTTAAAGTTGTTATAATACTATTTCGTCCTTTTGAAGCTTATTCCCTCTATTTTTGTGTTTTTTATAACATGCATATAATTTCTTCTATCTCCTGTTAAGTACATGATGCTAACAAGGCAATTATTTATAAATAAGAGCGCAAAAAAAGGTGAAGAAAAACTAATCCGCTTTTCTCCACCTTTTTAAATATCGCCTCTATAATTATTTGAAAATCTTCTCCACTACTCTTTTACTTGCTTCTCCATCATCTAAATCATTAAACTTTTTATTAAATTGTGCATATCTGACTTTGTATTCTTTAAAGTCATCCTCCACAGATTTGATAGCTCTGATTAAATCGTCTTCCTTTTTTATAATAGGCATTGGTAGCTCATCTAAGCTTATATAAAAGTCTCGTAAGTTATTTTGATAATTTTCTAAGTCATACATATAAAAGAGGATAGGCCTGTTTAAATTAGCATAATCGAAAAAGACACTGGAGTAATCAGTTATTAACAAATCACTTATCACATAGAGATGATTTATATCATCATAATTGGAAACATCATAAATGAAGCCTTGATATTTTTCAAAGTCAAACATATTAGACACAAAATAATGAGTTCTAAATAGAATAATGTAATCTGAACTAATCTCTTTTTGAAGTTTTTCGAAGTCCAACTCTAAATTATACGTATAACCTAACCCTGATTTATGTTGATCATCTCTAAATGTCGGAGCATAAAGGATTATTTTTTTATCATCCGGTAAATTTAGTCTCTCCTTAATGTTTTTTATATCTTTTTCAGTATAGTTAAACAGATAGTCGTTACGCGGATATCCTTCTTCAATAATAATGCCTTCCTTATTTAACCCCTTCAAATTGAACGCTGAAATAAACTTATCGGAAGCAAAAGGTGAAGGTGATATGAAGTAATCAAATCTGCTAGCATCCTGATCGTTTCGTTTTCTAATATCATCTATATCGTTCAGTACACTTCCACTGACTTCAATGTCATACCTCAGTTTTTTCAGTGGTGTTCCATGCCATGTTTGAACATACACTTGTCCAGGCCTTTTTTCAACATGGATGGGAACCATTGAATTAGATATCCAGTATTTTGATGTTGAGTAATATTTATAATATTCATCCGATCCCCATTTCACCAACTTCGTATTCGAGTTAGTGAAATAAGGTGCCTTATCTTCAGGTTTTTTAAATGCCCAAATAAATGTATAATCCTTGAATTGATCACTATTTATCATATATTCATAGATAGCTTTAGGGGTATCTGTGTAACTTCTGCCCATAAATGATTCAAATATAATATGCTTGTCATTTATCACCATCCTATTATATTTTTTGTATTTGATGGCACGATACTTATTTAATGCAAACCGGAAGATTTTTCGAAATGCACTATTTTTTTTAGATATATCAACCATAAGGGCTTTTACGTTTTTTTTAGTCTTTTTCATCGTAGTCCTCCGCTGTTCTTATATGCTAATAATCCTGACTATTCACCTTATTTTTAGATAGTCTATACTATCCATCGGACTAATAGCCAAATTTCTCATTATGTGTAATAAGTAGCTATGGTGCTATTTTCAATTTAAACTAAAAAGTTTTTCATATCATTTAATTCGCAGATTTTTTCACCTGATTTTGCTCACACAAATCCAGTATATATTTAGCTAATGTGTTTGTCGCTGTTCCTTCCTGATTCGATATATACTTATCTCTATAATTCCTCACCAGGTTAAGATTATATTCTGTATGTTTAATCGCATCCATTAATTCATTTATATCTCCATATACACAACCTGGCATTTCCTCATATAAATCCATGTTTAACCCATTCTTATCCTTATAGTTTTCATAATCATATACATAAAAATAAAGAGGTTTTACTAATATAGATGCTTCTATGGATATAGCAGAGTAATCGGTTATGACATAATCTGCAACCGTAAGTAACTCAAGTGAGCTAAACTCCGGACATGTATACACTCGATCATCAAAATACTCACCACTTCTTACAGGGTGTCCCTTAATAATGAGCGAATACTCATCTAAATCCACATTTTTTATGACCGTATCATACGGGATACGCTCACCTTCTCTAAAAGTAGGAGCATACAAAATAACCTTTTTTTGCTTTAAGGATGGATAGGCTGTAATTATTTTATTTTGAATCTCCGTTTCTTCTGTAATAAGATAATCAATTCTCGGCAGACTGATTACCTTTATTTTATCAGCAGTTGTTTGAAAGGCTTCGCAATATTTTGGAATCATTGCATTAGATCCACATATTACCACATCGTAATTTTTATGCATATCCATTGCTTTGGCCAAATCTCCACTTCTGCCAAATGACTTATTAAGGGTTTGGAAACCAAACTTCTTAATTGCACCTAAGGAGTGCCAAATCTGTACAATTTTCAAATTTTCTCTATGCTTCAGCACACTGACAGGAATGCAATATGAATCAATAATACATATTTCAGAAGTAGCTAAATAGTACATTTGTTTATATAAGTGAAAGTAATAGTTCACTTTCGCTTTTAATCCTTTATCTAATTTTTGGCACAAAAATACAACCTGATAATCTGGATTTTCCTTACGTATCTCTTCCTTTAACAAGAGAAAATCAATACCAGGTTGGTTGGATTGCCTGCTTATAAATACTATTCGGTTCTTCATATTAGTTGTTAATTTAATGAAAAAATAGATAATCCTAAGATGTACTTTAAATAACTTAATAATAAAGATTTTCATATGTCTCCCCTCAGACCAAGGTACTCCCTTAGAAAATAATAAGGATTTATTAGGTGAATTCTTTCATTCTATTTTCCTTTTCAATATATAAAAAGCTACCAAAGAACTTAATGGATTGTCAACATTGGACAAATTATCAACGGGCCCAGTAATTTTAAACCTACATAGAAAAACCGACCCCACCCCCAGGTGAAATCGGTTTTCTAAGTGTCATTTTTTATGCATTTTAAATTCAAGGAAAAGTTCATTATAATGCGCGAGCATCTTTTTGCCGAGATTATCGTAGACCTCAAGTCGGTCTGTTAGCTCAGCAGGTGGATAGAAGCGTTCATCCCCTGAAACTTCTTCTCCTAAAATTTCTAACGCTGCATTATTTGGTGTGGAATAGCCTACATAGTCTGCGTTTTGAGCAGCATTTTCAGGATCCAGCATGAAGTTAATGAATTGGTGTGCTCCGTCCACATTTTTGGATGTTTTCGGAATAACCATATTATCAAACCAGAGATTAGAGCCTTCTTCCGGCACTACATAATCAATGTTTTCATTATCCCACATAATATCAGCTGCATCACCGGACCAAACCAGTCCGACTGCTGCTTCCTCCTGAGCGAGAAGCATTTTGATCTCATCACCCACGATTGCTTTAATGTTCGGAGTTAATGTATCTAATTTATCCTTAGCTTCCTGCAGATGCTCTTCATTTGTGTCATTTAATGAATAATGAAGGCTATTCAATCCCATTCCAATAACTTCACGAGCACCATCAACAAGCAAGATTTTATTTTCTAATTCTTCGTCCCATAAATCATTCCAGCTTTTGAATTCTTTATTCGGAAGGAGCTTTGTATTATAAGCAATTCCGACTGTTCCCCAAAAATATGGAATGGAATACTTATTTCCCTTATCAAAGGAAAGGTCGAGGAAGCGAGAATCAATGTGCTTTAAATTTGGTATTTTATCATGATCAATTTCAATCAACAGGTCTTCTTCCTTCATTTTGCTGATTGCATATTCTGAAGGAACGGCTACATCATAGGACGTACCGCCCTGTTCGATTTTCGTCATCATCGCTTCGTTTGAATCGAAGGTTTGGTATATGACTTTAATACCTGTTTCCGCTTCAAATTTTTCAATTAAATCCGTATCGATATAATCTCCCCAGTTGTAAACCGTTAAGGTATTATCTCCGGCATATCCTTCATGTGCATTTAATCGATTGATCAAATATAAAAGGCCGAATGATACAACCAAAATCAGAATCAGGGTACGGGTTAGCTTGCTCATTCCTTAACCCCCATTCGCGGTTTGGTGCTTCTTTGTGTAATAAAGTAATATCCAATAACCAATAAAATTGTAAATAAGAATAGCAAGGTTGATAATGCATTAATCGTTAACGATATACCTTGACGAGCCATGGAGTAGATTTCTACGGATAGTGTGGAGAATCCATTCCCTGTCACGAAGAAGGTTACAGCAAAATCATCCAGTGAATAGGTCAATGCCATAAAGAAACCAGCAAAAATACCGGATGTGATGTAAGGCAGGATAACCTTTGTCAGCACATTCCACTGGCTCGCCCCCAAGTCACGAGCCGCATCGATCAATGTCGGGCTCATTTCCTGAAGTTTAGGTAATACCATAATTACAACAATCGGAACACTGAAAGCAATATGGGATAAAAGGACGGACATAAAGCCAAGTTTAATCCCAATAATGGTGAACATAATTAAGAAGGAAGCACCAATAATGACATCAGGGCTTACAATCAAAACATTGTTCAAGGAAAGTAATGTATTTTTCGTCCTTCTCTTGCGTACCTCATGTATGGCCAGTGCTCCAAATACACCAATCACTGTAGAAATTGTAGCTGAAAGCAGAGCAATAACCAATGTATTCAACACAATAATAAGCAATCGCGTATCGGCGAAAACTTCTTTATACCATTGCAGCGTAAAACCATCAAAGCCATGCATTTTTCCGCCGCTGTTAAATGAATAGAACATCAGGTAGAAAATTGGTGCATAAAGGATGGCAAACACTAAGATTAAATATAGATTTGATAGCTTAAATTTCTTTTTCATTGTCCATCCCTCACTTTCTTCTGCCTGTCAGAATCATGATTAATGCCATTGCAATAATTAGGAATACCGCTATCGTAGCACCCATTCCCCAATCTTGCGTAACGAGAAAATGCTGTTCAATTGCTGTTCCCAATGTAATCACTCGGTTACCTGCAATCAAACGAGTAATCATAAACAATGACAGGGCTGGGATAAAGACAGCCTGTGCACCTGATTTCACTCCGTCGAGTGTCAGAGGGAAAATGACACGGCGGAAAGTCATCCATTTGGATGCTCCAAGATCGCTGGCTGCATCTACATAGGATTGGTTCATTTCCTCTAGCGCATTGTAAATTGGCAATAGCATAAACGGTATAAATATATAGGTAGAAACAAAGATGAAACTAAAATCAGTAAATAGAATTTGCTTTGTTCCTATTCCAAAAACCTCTAAAAAGGCGTTGGCAGCACCATATGTGCCAAAAATACCAATAAAGGCATATGCTTTTAAAAGTAGATTAATCCAGGTTGGTAAGATAATTAATAAGAGCCATAATTGCTTATGCTTTGTTTTCGTTAATAAAAATGCCGTTGGGTATGCAATTAATAAAGAAATAACTGTAACTAAAAAAGCATACCAAAACGAACTTAATGTCATTTTCAAATAGACTGGTGTAAAGAATTTGCTGTAATTATCCAACGTGAATTGGCCGTCAATCCCAATAAAGGAGTAATAGACAACCAGGATAATCGGGAATACAACAAACAATGCAATCCAAATAGAGTATGGAATCAGATAGAGAGTTTTCGCTTTATTCTTCATGGCCGGCCTCATTATATGCTTCTAAGCGTTTATCGAATTCTTCTTCCGTTTCCCCCGGCAGCATGACATGAATGGCTTCTTCATCAAAACTCAACCCAATTTCTTCCCCAACAACCGCTTTTTTCGTAGAGTGTACTAGCCACTCATTACCCGCTTCATCAAAACAGCAAATTTCATAGTGAACACCACGGAATAATTGGGAATCAACGCGTACCTGCATTTTTCCTTGTTCGAGTGTAGTAATCTCTAAATCCTCAGGACGGATTACCACTTCTACAGACTCATTTTCTCTGAAACCGCCGTCTACGCAGTCAAAACGTTTATCTGCAAATTCTACTATATAGTCGGCAATCATTCTACCGGGAACAATATTGGATTCTCCGATAAAGTCTGCGACGAATCGGTTAACAGGCTCATCATAGATATCAGTTGGCGTACCGCTTTGCTGAATTCTGCCTTTGTTCAAAACAAAAATCTCATCACTCATCGCCAATGCTTCTTCTTGGTCATGCGTAACAAAGATGAAGGTAATACCAAGGCGGCGTTGAAGCTCACGCAATTCATATTGCATTTCAGTACGAAGCTTTAAATCGAGCGCCGATAAAGGTTCATCAAGTAAGATTACTTCCGGTTCGTTTACAATCGCACGGGCAATGGCTACACGTTGACGCTGTCCACCGGACATTTCTTTAATTTCACGGTTTTCATAACCAGCCAGGTTAACAAAGCGTAATGCTTCTGTCACTTTCTTGGCAATGTCTGCATTTTTCATTTTTTTAATGCGTAAACCAAATGCAACATTTTCAAATACATTTAGATGTGGAAATAGGGCGTAATCCTGGAATACTGTATTTACCTGGCGCTCATTGGCCGGGACATTATTTATTAATTTACCGTTAAAGTAAATCTTTCCTTCAGAGGGCTGCATAAATCCGGCAATTAAGCGGAGAATCGTCGTTTTTCCGCAACCTGATGGTCCTAAGAGTGTATAGAATTTCCCTCTTTCAATTTCAAAGCTAACATCATTTAATACCGCTGGATCGTCATCATATTGCTTCGTGACGTTCTCAAAACGAATAATTGTATGATCATTCATGTTCATTACTCCTTCTTGTGGATATTAATTATAGATAAGAATCCGTCGCTACAAGCAATAATTCTGAAATCCCGTTGAAATCATTAATTATCTGATGTTCTTCGGTTGCGTTAAAATAAATTGCTTCTCCTGCCTTGGCAAAGTATGTCCTTCTGCCGAGTGTTATCATGATTCTCCCTTTTAATACATAGCCAAATGTCTCTGAAAGTGAGGGCTCAAATTTTTTGAACTCTCCCTTTTCCTGCAATGTGAGCAATATGGGTTCCATTTCTTTTTCATTTGATTCTGGAACAAGCCATTGGATTTGATAACCCCGATCTTCATCTATAAAATCTGTCGTATCATTTTTTCCGTATACTACTTTTTGTTCACGTTCTTCCTCATCAAAAAATTGCTTTGGGGTACAGCCGAGAACCTCGAGTATATCGAAGAATGTTTCGATAGATGGTGAACTGAGACCTCTTTCAAGTTGTGAAATATACCCTTTACTTAAATCTGTTCTTTCACCAAGTTCTTCTTGAGTCAGACCTTTTTTTAATCTTAAATTTTTAATTTTGCTTCCGATTTCCATTAACATGGTATGACCTCAATTTCGTTTATTATAAGTAAACTCTAACTAGAGAAAGTTTATTATTATCAAACTTAATGTTTACTACCAAACTCAGATTATTATACAACATTTTTAGGAAACATCAACAAAAATATATAGCAAAATAAGATTTTTAAATTTTATAAAAAATAGGTGCCTATCTTTTCAGGCACCTATACGTCATTCTATTTAATTAGCGGCAATAGATTTGAATAGCATCATGTAAATATCGGGCAAGCCCCGGCTTTGTACTATCGATATTATCAGTAAAACGTTTGTCAGAAATATACATCTCGCCAAGCCCTTTAAATATTTCCGGTGTGCAATTATAAAAATGTTTACAAATATGCATTCGCCATTCATGGACGATTTGTTGAACCTCACTATCCGCAGGATCCCGGTCCATTAATTCAGCTAAAGACTGATAAATTTGTTGTCTTTCTATTTCAATTGCCTTCCAATCATCTGCTTGATAGCCATTTGTTTTTTGCTGGGATTGGCGAAATACCTCCGTGTCTGCATACTTTTCCTTAACTTCTTTTTCATACTTTTTTAGATGTGCTTCAACTCTACTCATATCAAATGGCTCGAACATATCCTGCCTTGACATTTTCCTTCCTCCTTTACTTGCCTGGGCGGTCTGATCTATGGATTGAATAATTTTCTCCAGCCGCTTCTGCTTTTCCTCCATAACCTTTTTATGTTTCATCAAGGAATCCAAGTGGTCAAATTGGGGATCATCAAGAATAGCTTTGATCTTATTTAGCGGTAAGTCCATTTCTTTAAAAAATAATATTTGCTGAAGGCGTGCTAAATTTCCCTCATTATATAAACGATATCCATTCTCCTCAATATAAGCTGGTTTTAACAGATCAATTTCATCATAATAATGTAAAGTTCTAACACTGACTCCAGCAAGCTCGGAGACTTCCTTTATCTTATACACCTCTCTCACCCCTCCCTTCCTATATCGTAAATGATGACGTAACGTTAGAGTCAAAGCATTTTAGATATTTTAATGAGATTAGCGAACGTCAACATCCATATTGAGTTTATTCCCTTCCAGCAAGGGAATGTGAATAGATAGGGATATAACCATTTTTAATGAGGAGGTTTTTTTATGAATAAAGACATGTACCAAGTCTGTATAGATGCCTGTATTGAATGTATAGATGCTTGTAATGTATGTTTCGATGCTTGCTTAGAAGAGGATCACATGAAGATGATGGCAGATTGCATCCGCCTGGATCGAGAATGCGCGGACATTTGTGCATTGGCGGTTAAATCAATGCAATCTAACAGTCCTTTTGCAAAAGAAATCTGTAATCTTTGTGCAGTGATTTGTAAAGCTTGCGGCGAGGAATGTCAAAAGCACGATTATGACCATTGTCAAAAATGTGCCGGGGCTTGCTTCAAATGCGCTGATGCTTGTCTCAGCATGACTGCCTAAATCAATATGGCAGGAGTTTATTTTCTTATATTTAGCAAAAGGCCGCAACAGATATTACTAAACCTGTTGCGGCCGCTTTTTACTTCCCAAAAAGTAATTGAAGAATTCGCTCCCCTGCTCTTCTATTTTCTCCTTTGTAAGGATAACAATGAATATGGATCGCAGGATTAAAATTAAGTTCGATAATTCCATAATTTTGTTCACTAACATTGGCAGTCGGATCATCAATCATCATATCGACTCCACAGATTGTAGCACCAGCAGCTTTTGCAGCTTGAATGGCCAATTCCTTATAGCTCCCTGATATAGCATCAGTAAGATCTAGACTATCCCCGCCAGTGCTGATATTGGAATTCTCTCTTAAATAAACAAGCTCTCCTTCCGCCGGGATATAATCGAAATCCTTTCCCTGTCCCTTTAGGAAAAGTGCTTCACTTTCCCCTAACTGAATCTTCTCCAAGGGTGTTTTATAGCCCTTTCCCCGTAAAGGATCTTTATTTTTCGCTGTAACCAATTCAGCAATACTGGATTGTCCATCACCTTTCACATTGGCTGGGACACGATGAAGGATCCCTGTCACTTCATCTCCCATTACAAGAAACCGATATTCCTTTCCACTGAGGAATTCCTCAACCAACACAGTACGATCATGAAGAAAAGCCATCCCTAATGCTTTTTCATAGTCCTCTTTTGAAAATGAATCTTTGAAAATCGTAATTCCCAAACCAAAATTTGTTGATTTCGGCTTGATTACAATTTGCTTGGCCTTATATTTCTCATAATCCATAACTGCTTCCTCTAGAGATTGATAGGCCTCTCCATTCGGAACTCTCATCCCAGCATTTCGAAGAATCTTCTTCGTAACAAGCTTATTCTCCATAACCAAAACAGTACTGTATGAATCGAGCGATGTTTTGGTCGCCTGCTTCACATACTCTGTTTTCTTCCCATCAGATAAAGCAATGAAGTTTTCATCTCGATCAACAATCTCGATTCCTATTCCTCTTTTAATGGCATCTTTAATTAAAATTTGCGTTGAAAGCTCCATATCCTCATATCCCAATAAAGTGAATGAATGTTTTTCACTTTCGTGTAAATAATCAAAAGAATGTTTCATATGAAACAATTCATAGGATGACTGCTTAATACCTTCCTTTATTCTTGCTGCATATGAAAGTTCCGGATCAATAAGCGTATTTTTAACTTCGTCCAGTATACGGATGTATTTATCAGCTAGAGATAATTCTCTTGCCATATCCTTCATTCCAGCTATGATGGATAAATAATTTAAACCGGACTTTTCCTCTTCTTCAAGCAGAAGCATATACAAAATAAATAAGTGAATGAAATAGAGAATCTCTTTACTTGTACCGATCTTAAATAGAGGATTCAAATCTAACAACCGAATCTCAATATATTGAATCCCTTTATCTAAAAGACCTTGCAGGGGGTCTTCACCAGCACCTGCCTTCAAGCGGAGCGTATGATAATATTCTTTTGCGCTCAACAATTCATGTTTCTGAATCAAATTGTGAATATCCTCAACATATTCTTCAACTGATTGATAGGAAACCTGGTAGTCCTTTCGATTTTTATAACCACATACGCTGTTTCTAAATGAATGAACTTGAGGGAGATAATAACTTCCTTGATTCAATTGCTCTGCCCTTAAGACGCAGTCTTGGTTATAAGTATTATGAAACACTGGACTGGCCCCAGTCACATCAACCAATAAATCTCGATAGCGGTTAAAATTACGGCTGATTTTTAAATAAATATCATTTTTAAACTCTTTATATGTTTTATGGCTGGATTGTTCATCATACAACACGTGCAACAGTTCATCAGAGAACGAGAAATTGTAATGGATACCGCTTATCAATTGCTTTTTTCTTCCGTATTTCTGTGCAAGTTTATATCGGTACTCTGTCTCCTGATCGTTTTCCAGCTTGGCAATTGGAATCATCCATTCATCGGGTAAAATAGGAGGATTACTACCTGGCCATAAGTATTCTCCTTGCTTAGATAATTCTAAACTCACAATATCATGTATATTTTCCAGAAAATCAAACGCCTCATCAATAATCGGGAACACCGGAGTCACCATCTCTATCTGAGACTCAGAAAAGTCGGTTGTAATGTACGGGTGCTTTGCTCTGTCACCGAATGAAAACGGGTGCGGCGTTAAAGCTAATGTCCCATTTTTATGAACCCTATTATTTTCTTTTTCAAGGCCAAAATTCCCCCTAAACAATGTCTCCAATAGGTGTTTTTCTTTCATGAGCGTTAGAAGTCTATGGTCTATATTTGTCATATATGTACTCTCCTTACCAACCGTTCTTATGCGTGTATTCTTGCTGTCTTATTTTTTATTTTTCGCAATGTAAACATAAACCAAATTACCAATACAACACCCTTCAAAAGACTGCTGATTGCGATACTCATCCATACTCCATTTAATCCAAATGGACCGGAAAGAAGGATGGCCATCGGGATTCTGAGCACTGTAAAGGTGATACTAAAAATAGGCGGAATATAGGTTTTCCCCAACCCATTAAATGCTCCGACTGTTAAAAGTTCCATACACATAAATACCTGCGAGTATCCAAGGATTCTCATATAGTCCGCTCCGAGTTTTATACTCTCAGGCTCACTGATAAAAATAGAAAAAAGCTGCTCTGGCAACAGGATAAATAGTAGTGACGTAAGTAAACCGAACCCTATGGTCATAGCCAATGCTATTTTATATCCTGCATGGATTCGGTCCATTTTATTTGCACCATAGTTTTGTCCAATAAAGGCGGCAATCGCACCCTGCAGCCCCCCAATAGTCATATAGGAAATCGACTCAATTTGGATGCCAACTTTTTGAACAGCAATCGCCTCTGCTCCCCATTGCACAATAATCTTTGCAATAATGATGGATATACCGATGAATACTACTCTTTGGACTGTAATTGGAATCCCCATTTTAATTACTTCTATCATCTTACGTCCATTCCAATTTGTATGGCTCCCTAATGATATGAATCGTTTAGAATTAAACCAGAAAAGAAGCGTAACAATAATGTTTGCTGTTAATGTTGCAAGCGCAGCTCCAACAACCCCCATTCCAGGTATAAATCCAATCCCAAAAATTAAAAAAGGGTCCAAGATCATGTTAACGATAAAACCAATAGTGTAGACGCGAAATGGTGTTTTACTGTTTCCCATACTATTTAAAATCATACTGTACAGTAAATTTATAATAGAAAATATAACGCCAATCATTGAGATGACTAAAAATTGTACAGCCATTCTCTCCACCTGAGAATCGCCCAGCTCAAAAAAGCCAATAAATGAATCTTTATAGATAAATACAACAAGCGTATATAAAATAGCCAGGATCAGTGACATGATAAACCCGTTTTTTATGTATTCTGCCGCTTCCTCTTTTTGGTTCGCCCCCATACAATGAGCGATTTTGACTCCGCTCCCAATCGAAACCATTGTTGCAAGTGCCAGGGCCAAATTAACGAAGAAACTTGCCGTACCTATGGCAGCAACTGGACCGCTGCCAAGCTTGCCAACCCAAATCATATCGACCATTCCATATGTGGTTTGAATAAAATTTGTTGCTATTATAGGAACGGAAAGCTTCAGAAGAGATGAGGAGATTGCATTTTCTGTTAAGTTATAAGCACCCTTCATCTTGTTTCCCCCTATCTTTTTTACTGCTTACGTAAAAAGCTGATAATTGACTCCAGCCTTTCTTCGCATAATCGATAAATTGTATATTTCCCCTCTCTTCTTCCTTTAATAACTCCGCCTTTTTCCATAATTTTAATATGATGGCTGACCGTGGAATTAGGAAGCGAAAGAGCTGTAACAATTTCACATTTACATAAATCTTCAATTAATAATAATGACAGAATCTCCAGGCGAGTAGAATCACCAAGTGCCTTAAACATTTCTGCTAGCTCCAGTAATGATTGTTCATTATGAACGGCTGGTAGCTGTTGTTTACCTTCTTCGCATATACAGCGCATTCGATGATCTGTTTTCATTACCCAAGACATTTACATTCCCCTCCTCTTCACATAACCGTAAAACTAGTTTTATGGTTATATTATACTTCATTATTTTAATAATGGAAATTTTTAAGTTACACTTATTAGAGATCTAGTAGATTGGAGGAGATAGAATGAATTGTAAAATAAATCGGAATGCCGCCAAAGAATTAAAAAAATTATTGAGTACAGAGGAAGCCGACGGGAAAATGATTCGTGTAGTGATTTCCCATATGCATGGCGACCATGCTCACTATGATATTGAATTGAGTACACCAACTGAGCATGACGAAATTGTTAAGACTGATAAGGATATTGATGTCTTGCTTGATAAGCGAGAAGAATTCCTGGATGGAGTGTGGATTAAGTACTTCCATCTACCTGAACCAGGTTTTGAAATAACAAACCCTCATAAAGGCGGACATGGACACCATCATTAAAATATTCAATGTAGAGGCAGCCGTTCAATCGGTTGCCTCTTTTACGTATAATTGGTAGTTAATTGGTTCATATTAACAGATGAGTTCTTCAAATTTAAATATAAGGAGTCGACTGATTAATGGGCATTTTAAGTGGAAATCCGCAAAAAGAACCAATGCATTATGGTGAGGTATTTGCTGTATGGTCACAATTAATGGGTGCACAGGCCATGATTCCTGGCTTTCAAGCCCTAAAAAACCATACTGGTGATGATGATTTAAAAGATTTATTAGATGACATGATTGCCAATGCTAGGTCAGATGTAAAACAACTGCAGGAATTACTAAAGCATAATGGTATTGCTCTGCCGCCTGCACCACCTGAAAAACCAGAAAGCCAAATCGAGGCTATTCCTCCTGGTGCACGTTTTACAGACCAAGAGGTTTCTGGACTTGTATCGGCTGATATTGCTGCTGGACTTGTTGCCTGTGCTCAGGCAATGGCTCAATGTATTCGTGAAGATATTGGCTTAATGTTTGGACAATTCCATATGAAAAAGGCGCAATTCGGGGCCGCATTATTAAAAATAAACAAAGAAAAAGGCTGGTTAGTTCCGCCACCTCTTCATGTTGTAACGACAACTGACTAATAGATTCATTAAGAAAGGTGAGAAGCATACATGTATTATTACAAAGAAGAGCTAATCAATATTATCAAACCAGATAAGCCAGACCCTGCTGCTGCTAAAGTCTTACAGGAGACCTTAGGAGGTCAATTTGGCGAAATGCGCACAATGATGCAATTTTTCTTTCAGAGCAACAATTTCAGGGGTAAAGACACTCAGTATAAGGATTTGCTTCGAGGGATCTTTTTAGAAGAAATCAGTCATGTCGAGCTTGTTCAGAACACGATTAATCAACTATTAAATGATTCTGGCCTTTCTTCACAGCCTGGTGATGGCGGCTCAGATCGAGCTCCTTTAGATGAAGCAATCAAACATGCCAATCCACACCATTATATTATGGGAGCTCAGTCATCTCTTCCAGTAGATGCAGGCGGCAATCCATGGAATGGCTCATGGGTTTATGACCATGGTAATTTAATTGCTAATCTGCTGAATAATTTGATGCTTGAATCAACGGGTGTACTTCAGAAAACAAGAATATATGAAATGAGCAATAATCAAACGTTTCGTGAGACTCTCGGGTTTTTGATTGTCCGGGATAATGCTCATCAAAATGCTTTTGCCAAAGCTCTTGAAACCTTGGGTGTGGATTGGGGCAAAATTTTCCCTGTTCCAAATTATGATATAAATAAATATCCTGAATGTAAAAAGTTTGTGGATATGGGATTCCATAATGCTCAGTTTAACTTCCGATTAGATCCAACTAGAATCGCCGAAGTTTTCCAGGGACAAACACCGAGCAGAAACGGTGGAACCTTGTCAGTCACTCCTCCACCGCAAGGATTCCCTGTTCCACAGCTACCGGAAATGCCAAACGAGCACGCTCCAGGGATAAGCGATTTAAATAGATAAAAGGAATGCAGCTTCCAAATGGAAGCTGTATTTTTTTAATCAATCGATTAATTAAAAATTCTAAATATTTTGTTTACATATTGATTAATCTTTGGATAGAATGAACATTATAGTGCCAACATACCGGGATAAAAGGGGGATAGATTGACATGCTTAAGAAGTGGGTTATGGGAGTTTTCATAATTTCCCTATTCTGCAGTTTAATAGGATGCAGAGGCCAATTGAGACAGGATGTTTTAATTATGGGATCAATAAAGGAATATAGTGATAGAAGTGTTATTTTGTCACTTTCAAGTACACTTCATGAAAATTCTATTCTCCATGTGACCTTAAAAGAAAACGGCAGTGACCAAATCACATGGGAAGGTGAAACAAAAGTCAAAGAAGACGGCTACATAAAATATGAATTCAAACGCCCTAAGATTTCAGAGCAGTATAAACTTGAAGTCCTCTTTGTACCTGAAAAGCAACCCGCTTCTGTAAAAGAGATATATGGAGAATCTGGAGAGTATATCAGAGAAGACAGTCTGGGATACAGGTCTTATACATATGACGGAAAAAAAGTGGACGGGATCGTTATGTATGGAATTTTGACAACCTTTGATAAAGAAACAGATGGCAAAAGCCAACACAAGTCATGGGAGTTGGTCTCAGATTTTGCCAATATAGAAAGCATGTTGGAGTAGGTGAATATACATATGAAACAGTTTAAAAAAATTTCTGCCCATTTATTAGATTTTATATTAACCATTCTGGCTATAAACCTTATTATTCTTTTTTTTAGTTCTTTATGGGTATGGAATAATGCAGATCCATCCATTAGCTGGTGGAAGGCTTTCTCAAACCAGGCCAAGGATATTTATGAGGCATTTTTATTTATCGATCAAATTCAAATCATGGTAGACTATAGTTTTTCTCAAGGAATACCGAAATTTTCACTGTTCTGGGTCAGTCTCAAAGACCCGTTTATTTATTCACTTCTTATTTTAGGAGGCACTTTACTAGCAACATTTATTGCCGCTCTATTATTTGAAGTATTCCATTACTTTTCACCAAGAATCCTTCAGAATTTTTTTCGTGAAATTGCCTTCTTTATTCAGTCTATCCCAGATGTCATCATGATCTTCGCGATTCAATTATTATCAATATGGATTTTCAAAAAAACAGGCTTGCTTATTCTGGATCCCGTTGCTTTAGGAGAGGATCATGTCTACCTTCTGCCTATTATCGCTCTATCTATCTTGCCGATTTTTATGCTATTCCAAATGATTGATTTATCTGTCAGTGAAGAGCAACAAAAGATGTATGTGGAATATGCTTATGCAAAGGGCTTGTCCAAAAGAGAGATATTTTTCAAACATATCCTTCGCAACACGACAATCACTATTTTTTCAAATCTGCAATATCTACTGTGGTTCATCATCTCAAGCCTGCTCATTCTGGAGCGCTTATTAAATATGGATGGACTATTCTCCTTTATAAACGGGCTGGACATCAAGTTTATAGCTGTAGGATTGACCTTCTTATTTATCCCCTTCTATTTATTAGATATATGGGGGAAAACGATTGTAAAACGAGTGATGGGCGGTGAACACGGATGATAAAAAAATTACTTAAAAATCCTTCTTTTATGATTGGTTTTCTATTTTTATTCATCCTTATTGTAACCAGCCTTCTCTATCCCGCTTGGATTAAACCGCATCTCGAGCCTCCGCCTGAGCTTATTTATGAAGATGGAAAACTTGTTGATCAACCGGCTTATCCACCAAGCTTAACGCATCCCTTCGGAGTAGACAGACTTGGTCAGGATACATTTTGGAACGTAATTGAAGGAGCTAAATATACATTATTCATTGCTGTATTAATTGGACTTTTGCGGATGTTTTTAGGAATGGGAAGTGGAATCTTATATGGATTGTATCATCAGCGTTTCAACTGGGTAATAGAACCTTTGACTCGAGCATTTCGTTTTATTCCAACCATATTGATTGCCATGATGTTTTTTATATCTGAAAGTGGAATAGATGTGATTTTTCAGCAATGCTTAATGCTTTCATTGATTACCTTTCTTCCTTTAACCTCCGTAATAGGAGATGAACTTCGGTATTACTTAAAAAATGAATTCATCGATGCATCCCGTCTGTTGGGAGGATCTAAATGGTGGATTGTAAAGGTCCATATTAGGCATCATTTAAGATCAAGGTTGATTGTCATTTTTCTTCAGCAAATCGCCCAATCATTAGTGCTGCTAGTTCAGCTAGGCGCTTTTATGTGCGTGATTGGGGGTTATGAAACAATAGACCTTAGTGCTCCAATGAGTGATCCTTATAATGTTGCCACCTCTCTTTCACATGAATGGTCCGGGATGATCGGTCTCTCCTATCATGAACTGCGTTACAATAAATGGATTGTCCTTGGCCCATCACTTGGTTTTATACTTAGCTTGTTTTCTCTGAACCTCATGCTGAGAGGAATTCAAAGCGTGCTGGCAGACCGCTCTCTTATCCACAAAACAAAGGAGCAGGCTCATCCGGTAAAAATCAAGCAAGATGGCTTCCAACTGGTAAACCCCATCAATTAATATAGATGTAAAAGCCCCCTTTTTCACATAGCTGAAAAAGGGGTTTTCTATTGTACTTATAAAATAAACAGGGAAAATAAATACATTAAGATCATGCTGATGAGGATACATAAATTTGAGACCGTACCTATCATCATTGTCGTTCGATATTTAAATTCATGGGCATACGGTATAACAGCGAGGCCAATTGGCAGGACTAAACCGAGTAGTATCGTGTATTTAAACATATCATCAACTGGAAGAACAAAATATAATGAAATACCGACCAGCAATGCAAAGCCATATCGGAATGATAAGTATTTTATAATTGGGCGTATATACTGTTTTTCAAAAGAAAATTTCAAATATATTCCGAGCAGCAATAAGGCCAGTGGCATATTCGCTTTAGATATGATTGTTGCTACTTCTAAAAGCGCCGATGGAAGCTGGATATGACCAAAATTCAAGACACTCATAACAATGTATGTCATTAAAGGAATGGACTTACCAAATTTCATAAGGATGGCGCGCCCCTCCAGCTTCATTCCATTTTCAGAAAAATAACTTCCTACTATATAGGCCAATCCAAATACAATAAAAGAATTACCAACATCAAACATACCAAAATACAGTAATCCCTCTGTGCCCCAAAAGGCCTCAACAAGCGGAAAGGCGAACAGTCCGACATTATATCCTGAGGCAAGCATCATAAAAGTTCCTTTAATCTCACGTGTCTCATTCCTAAACACAAAATAGGCCACTATTGTAGAAAGAATCCCGTAAAGAATAACAATAAGAGTGATTCCCAATAAAGATACCGTTATAGTGGAGGTTTGCAGGGATACAATGACTAGGGATGGCAAGGTGATGTTAAAGATGATTCTCGAAATTACCTCTCCATCAGATTCCTTTAGAATTCCAGTCCTTTTTAGAAGGTAACCGAGTGCAATAATGATTACAATATATAAAAATTCCTGATTCAACGAGTTCCCTCCTTTACACTATTATTAATTCTATCACTACTATTCTTACAAAAAAGAATGCCCCTCAATTCCACCCGTTTCCACGAAACAGGAATCTTTTCCATACGGCGGTTTCACTAGATAGTATGTACATTAGCTTATCTCGTAGGTATGGATAATTTGTTCCAAGCATACTTATTGCAAGTAATATTCGAAAAAGATGTTTATCATCTTCTTGATATATTTTTTATCCATATCTAAAAAGGCAGTCAACAGGACCGCTATTTTTTACATTGAAAATGAGAAAACACTAAGTTCCACCCCTCCTGATCCTCAGCGTTTCTGATGACCGGCTTAAACCCGAGTTTAAGATAAATATGGATAGCAGTCAGACTCGTTGTCTGGGTTTTCAGATAGGCTTCATTATGGAAAGAGCTCAGAATTTCGAGTGCCTTTATTACAAGGGGTTTACCTAATTTCCTTCCCTGATATTCAGGCAGTATTTCAACCCAATGTAGCCTGCCAGTTTGTTTACCGTTAAAATCGCCAAACCAGGCAGCAGCGGTTCCCACCGGTTTTCCTTCGTCTGTCTCAAGAATGATTACCCTTTTTTTCGCCTCTATCCTATATGGCATAAATTCAGACTCAAACCGTTTCAGAGCGGATTTCATATTGGTAAACTCCTTTGTAGCCGTATTGATTTCAGCCCAATATTGTTCATCACCTTCTCTGAACAGTCGAAAATTAAAACCGCTTGGTAAGATAGCTTCTGGTATATCTCTTAATGTAGCACTCATATAAAGTGAAATATTTTTCATACAAAATCAACTCCTCTCTCAACAGATTACAACGCAGGATAATATTTAATTAATTATCCTAAACATGATTAGCTCAACTGTGTAAAATAGAATTGGATAGTAACTCGTATATTTATTACAGGAGGTCTTGATTACATATGTTACAGGCTATCAAAGGACGTTTAGTCGTTTCATGCCAAGCACTTGAAGATGAACCGCTGCACAGCCCAATGATTATGGGGAAAATGGCGCTTGCTGCCATGCAGGGGGGTGCTGGCGGAATACGCGCCAACTCACATGATGACATCGTTGCAATCAAACAGGAGGTCCCCTTACCTGTTATAGGAATTGTGAAGCGTGAATATCCTGATTCACCTGTCTATATCACTCCGACGCTCCGAGAGGTAAGCGATATTGTATCTGCCGGAGCAGATATGATCGCGATGGATGCAACTTATCGTCCCAGACCATCTAATGTGGAACTTGAATTTTTTGTCCAATCTCTTCGCCTGCACTTCCCTAATCAATTACTTATGGCTGACATCTCCACTCTGGGCGAAGCAATTGAAGCAGAACGAATTGGATTTGATTGTATATCAACCACACTAGTTGGTTATACACCTTATTCAAAGGGGAAATTCATTTATAACGATGACTTCAAATTATTGCGGGATCTTGTATCAACCGTCAAAATCCCAGTCATTGCAGAAGGAAATATTCTAACTCCTAAAATGGCTAAGCGCTGTTTAGAGGTTGGTGCCCATTCTGTTGTTGTAGGCGGTGCAATAACAAGACCTCAGCAAATCACAAAGCGATTCACAGAAAAAATGAAAGCGTAAGAGGATATTCCCCTTACGCTTCTCTTTATGGATGTGACACAATCAAGGAAAGATTCCCCTCAAGTTCAAAATTACCTGTACCCGATGGAAGAATAAAGTGAGCACCTTTTTCTAACGGATAAGTCTCCTCATTCATTCTAAGAGCCCCTTCTCCATCAATAACACTAAAAAGCATAAAGGGCTGATTCTGGTCAAATGAAGATAATCCACTAATATCCCATTTATAAACTGAGAAAAACTCCGTTTCCACAAACGTAGTCAATTCTGCCCCTGGCAATACGGTCTTGGAAACCTGCACTTCTGCATCCTGATGCGGCACCATACTCACATCAATTGATTTTTCAATATGCAACTCACGTTTTTGTCCGTTTTGGTCCGTGCGGTCGTAGTCATATACACGGTAGGTTGTATCTGAGCTCTGCTGTGTTTCAAGTACAAGCGTCCCTTCACATAAAGCATGGACCGTTCCACTTGGAACATAGAAGAAATCTCCTGGCTTTATGGAAACGCGACGCAGTAAATGATTCCACTCGCCCTTCTCAATCATGGAAGCAAACTCTTCCTTGGATTGCGCGGTATGCCCGTAAATCATTTCAGCGCCATCCTTACAATCAATGATATACCAGCATTCTGTTTTGCCAAGTTCACCATTTTCATGAATGTTTGCATATTCATCATTCGGATGAACCTGCACGGATAAATCTGCATTGGCATCTAATATTTTTGTTAACAGAGGGAACACATTCCCTTCCATCTCACCAAATAAATGGCGTTCCTCATTCCACAATTCGATTAAAGTCTTGCCTGCATAAGGGCCATTTTCGATAATGGACGGGCCGTTTTTATGACCGGATATCGCCCAGCATTCACCTGTATGTTCAGATGGAATCTCATAGCCAAATTTAGTTTTCAGCTCTGTTCCACCCCAAATTCTCTCCTGAAAGACAGGTTTTAAAAAAAGAGGTTCTGTCATTGATGTAATACCTCCAATACGGGATTAATATGTATATTATTTACTATAATTCAAGAGAGAACCCCTGTCTAATCTCTTTTTTATAAAAATTACTGGTTAAAAAGAAAAGCTGAACCAGTACGATTCAGCCTACCTGATATTTCTCTCCTTATGACACTCTTCCTATGATTCATTTTATTTTACGACTCCGCACGCCAACCGATCACCGGCATCGCCTGTTGGCTGAGTTTTTCCGTCATCTGGATTTTCATGTATAATCAAGGCGGTTCCATCAGAATCTACTAAAGCAGCATCGGCCCCTTTAGATAGTGACACATTTTCTGCGTTTACCGTCACATTAACGGACCCATCCTCACCCACTTCCAAATTAGGAAGATCGCCGGCATGCGGACCATCCTCGTGCTCCATGCCATGCTTCGCATCAGTTGGATTAAAATGACTGCCTGCAGTCTCAAAACTAGGTGCCTCACACTTTCCTGTTTCATGAAAATGGAATCCATGCAGTCCTGGCGGCAGTCCATCTGCTTTCAGTTCTATCACTACTCCCTTCGCTACCTCACTAAGCTCTGCTGTTCCAATATTCTCTTCTTTATTATTGTATATATCTATCACTTTACTCTCTACCTTATCCGAGCCACTATTCTTTGTATCATTCGTTGTTTGCTCGGCTACGTCTTTATTGCAGGCTACCAATAAAATTAGTATGAACAGTACGAAGAACATCCCTTTTTTCTTTAACATAGATCGCTTCCTCCTTTTGTATCTCCATACCATCCATTCCCAAAAATAAACAATTATTTTTAAAAATGTGTCCTAAGTCCTGAAAACAACTGTTAAATAACATTGATGTATATATTTTCTTGTACAGTTCTGTAATGAAGTCTACCCTTACCTTTTAATTTACCAGTCCTAAATATACTATCTTAAATGCTCGGTTTCTCAAATTTCCTCTTTTCTGAACATTTGTGTTAAAATGTGTTTATTGTGCCATTAATACCCTTAGCTGTTAAATTTGCCTCTCCGTGGTAATACCTCTATTGTTTTGTTAATTCTGTCTAAAAGGATTTAGTTAGTTTATTACATAGCTAACTACTCATATTTCTTGCTCTCTCTTTCTATCCGCACTCTTTTAATATTCCTCTTTATGATAGATAGGAAGTAAGAATTTCAACACGAAACGCTTTTATCCTAAAAAACATCCAAAGAAGGGAGCTAACTATATGAAAACATCTAAACTTAAATTTTCATTAGCTACTCAGATTTTAATCGGCTTAGTATTAGGAATTATTGTTGGTGCAATTTTTTATGAGAACACAACTGCACAAACGTACCTACAGCCGCTTGGAGATATTTTCCTCAATTTAATTAAAATGATTGTCGTACCTATCATTATCTCAAGTATTATTGTTGCTATAGCTGGCGTTGGAGACATAAAAGCAGTCGGGAAACTTGGTGGTAAATCGTTACTTTACTTTGTATGTGTAACTATGGTAGCCATTGTTGTCGGACTAGTATCCGCAAATATTTTCCAGCCCGGAAAAGGCGTAAACATGGAAAATTTGGAGCAAACGGATATATCCAGCTATGTTGGGTCTGCTGAAGCTAAGGAAGATCAATCTATTATTGATATGATCGTTCATATTGTCCCAGCCAACCCATTTGAAGCATTTGTTACAACAGATATGCTTGCTATTATCTTCTTCTCTGTCCTTTTTGGACTTGGTGTTGCTGCTGTAGGTGATAAAGCAAAGCCTGTTTATAACTTCTTTGATGGCGTGGCCCAGATTATGTTTTATATAACTAACCTCATTATGAAATTTGCACCGATTGGTGTATTTGGATTAATTGGTGTTACAATTTCTAAATTTGGATTGGAATCTCTTATCCCCTTAGGTAAGTTAGTTATAACGGTCTATGGAACGATGATTTTCTTTGTGATCATTATTTTAGGATTAATTGCCAAGGCAGTCGGCTACAGTATTTTCAGATTGTTTAAGGTGTTAAAAGCCGAACTAATCCTTGCTTTCTCTACAGCAAGCTCTGAAGCCGTTTTACCTAGAATCATGGATAAGATGGAACAAGAGGGCTGTCCAAAGCATATTGCTACCTTTGTTATTCCAACAGGTTATTCCTTTAACCTGGATGGTTCTACTCTTTATCAAGCCTTAGCAGCACTGTTTATTGCACAAATGTACAATATTGATTTATCCATAATGGAGCAAGTAACTCTAATGCTTGTGTTAATGATTACCTCTAAAGGTATAGCAGGCGTACCCGGAGTCTCCTTCGTTGTCTTATTAGCTACCCTAGGTACTGTAGGTATTCCAGTTGAAGGTTTAGCGTTCATCGCTGGTATTGACCGTATCCTTGATATGGGTAGAACGGTTGTAAACGTACTGGGTAATGCTCTTGCATCAGTGGTAATCTCCAAATCAGAAAAAGCATTCTCCCCTCCTGCTGAATCACAGCAAGAAGCAATTTAATAGAATAAGTTGAAACAGCCTGGACTGATTAAACGTCCAGGCTGTTTTTTGGAGTTCATAAACTGAAACTGCTGTTAAAATTGGTATAGACAGAATAGCCAAATCCGCACCTCCAAAGATTCACTATAAATGAGAGTATATCTACCCTGCAAATGGCGGAAGCAAAACTTCTTGTTTATAAATCTACTGGATAAAAAATCCCCCCAACAATGTCTCTATACCTCTCTATATAAAAATGAATAGGAATTTACTGTATCCATTGTCTTATTCTTTCTAACAGTGATATTGACCTATAAAATTTGGTAGCTAGACAACAAACTCTAGGTATCCCTCCAAAATAACACAAATTTTCGACAATCCTATATCTTAAAGTTCTGCTAACTAAGTAAATATAATATACTTATAGATGGTTAATGATTACAAAACTAGAAAGGGTTGGGGATATTTGAAAAGAATAAGTCAGTTAATTGTCATGATGCTAGTACTCTCACTTTTGATTCAGCTACCCGGGGAAACGAAAGCTGCTTCGAAAACGATTGTCAATCCGAATAAGACGTATACATACACACAAATGGGGAAAGACATTACAACCTTAAAGAAAGCTTACCCGGATTTGGTACAAGTAAAGACAATTGGTGCATCTGAATACGGCAGAAAAATATATGCTGTAGGTCTTGGAAAGGGAAGTACCAATGTTTTTATCAATGGTTCCCATCATGCTCGTGAATGGCTGACGACCAGCTTAAATATGTACATGATTGAAAAATATGCAGCGGCCTATAAGGGCAATATAAAAATCAGCGGATACAACGCAAAAAGTCTTCTTAATTCCTCCACTATTTGGTTTGTTCCAATGGTGAATCCTGATGGAGTAACTCTTCAGCAACAAGGTTTAAAGGCATTTCCTAAGAGCACTCATAAAGCAATTATCAAAATGAATAATGGAAGCAAAAACTTTAAACGATGGAAGGCAAATGCCAAAGGGATTGATTTAAATAGACAATATAAGGCAGATTGGGGTAAAATCAAAAACTCTCCGAAATCTCCAAGCTACAAGAACTATAAAGGGAAAGCACCTGAATCAGCGAAGGAAGTAAAGGCTGTTGTAAAATTTGTTAATCAAATTAATCCAGAAATGACTGTTGCCTATCATAGCAGCGGCCGTATTCTGTATTGGAATTATAAACAAAGTAAAACCAATTATAATAGAGATCATGTATACGCTAAGAAGATTGGCAAAATGACAGGCTACTCATTGGTATATCCAGGCAAAAACCCTTCAGGCGGTGGATTTTCGGATTGGTTTATCAGTACTAAAAAAAGGCCTAGCTTTACACCTGAGATTGGGAAACCTGCAGGTGAAACAAACCTACCCGTGTCACAGTTTTCTCAGATTTGGAAAGAAAATCAGGGAGTAGGCCTATACGTTGCACAGGAGAGCATAAAGCTAAAAGACGCACGGGATAAAAAGTCGGCAGCCACATTGAAAAAAGACTCCGCTGCTAAATTAAAAACGGCTAAGAAACTCGAAAAATACTATTATACTGACATTAAGAGTACCTCTAACCTAAAAATAACAGACGCTCACCAGAAGCTCTATAATACAGTGACAAAGGATATTAAAGCCCTGCAATCTAAAGTAAATAAACTGCCAAGCAAGCATACGAAATCAATTAAGGCAGATATCACCGCCATGAAAACATATACATCACGTTCATTGACCTTTATGAATGCGGTCAAATATGGATCCACTCTTCAAACTGCTGACAAAGCAGTAGTCAAAATGATAAATGATGGTATAGTAAGCTCAAAATTACCTGATTCACATAAAAAATTAAACCAAACTATTACGCAAATGCAGAAAAAAGTGACCCCGCTTTATGGCAAAGGTGCTCGTACTCTGTTTACACAGAAATATGTTACACCAGCAAAACGTACGGCTGAAGACACTAAATATGATGTGGAACGCTATAACTTACTCGTTTTAATAGAAGGACAAGTGAAGGAAAATAAGTTTACGGACGCCCAAAAGAACTTAAACAAGCTGCCTGCACTTGAGAAAAAATCCATAGATTTAAAGAAAAAGAATCTAAGTAAGTACCCAACTTATATGAAATGGGAAAATAACTTTAAAGTTAAAATAGCTGAATTACAGAAAGAAGTAACAGACGCTCTCACCAAGGCAGAAGAAGCTGCCAAAAAAGCTGAAGATCAAAAAAGAATGGAACAAGAAAAAGAGAAGGCTGCAAAAGAGTTAAAAGAGCAGCAAGCCAAAGAGAATGAAAAAGCCAAACAACAAGTGAGAGAAAAACAAAAAGCTAATCAATTAAACAACGAAAAGAACAGATCATCATTTGACCAACAGAAGCCTGCCCAACCGAACTCTAAACCAAACTCACCGCACAATGGTGGCACTCCAAGGCAGATTGTAAACAACTAATAATACAAAAAAACAGGTAGCTGTCTGAACAAAGCTCCCGATTGTTAAACAATTGGAGACGCCGTTCATCTTCTACCTGTTTTTTTAATGTTTTATCAAACAGTCTCTTTCCCAAATTGAATTCTATGCAGGTTTGCAAATATCCCATTTTGATTCAGCAATTCTTCATATGACCCATCTTCAGCTATCCCATCCTCAGTTACAACAATCAGACGGTCGGCATTACGAATGGTTGCCAGGCGATGTGCGATTACTAACGTAGTACGGTTCGCTGCCAATTCATTTAACGATTGCTGAATGATTCTTTCCGTTTCCGTATCTAAGGCAGATGTAGCCTCATCTAAAATAAGGATTGGCGGATTTTTTAAAAACATACGTGCAATTGCAAGCCTCTGTTTCTGCCCTCCAGATAACTTCAACCCCCGCTCGCCAATCTGCGTATAGTATCCATCCGGCAGCTGTTCAATCATCTTTTCCAAATGAGCTTTTCGGGCCGCTTCTACAATTTCCTCAAATGAGGCATCCAGTTTCCCATAAGCAATATTCTCGCGAATGGTTCCTGTGAATAAAAAAACATCCTGCTGTACAATTCCAATATGTTTACGGAGTGACTCAGTTGTCATATCGCGAATGTCCATTCCATCTATTTTAATAGACCCTGCATCCACGTCATAAAAACGTGGGATAAGTGAGCATATCGTGGTTTTTCCGGCACCGGATGGACCAACAAATGCAGTTGTTTCTCCTGCCTTTAAATCAAGATTGACATCGTGTAAGACTGGTTTGGATTCATCATAGCTGAAATCAACATGACTGAAGGAAATATCCCCCTTCAAACCACTTACTGAGATGGCATTTTCTTTATTTTGTATATCTGGCTCCTGTTCAATAAGCTCGCGAAAACGCTTGAAGCCTGCCATTCCTTTTGGATATAGCTCAAGCAGTGCACTGATTTTATCAACAGGCTTAATTAATACATTCGTATATAATACGAAGCTTATCAACTCTCCATAAGATAATGTTCCATTAAAGCTGAGCCAGGCTCCTACTACAAGAACCAACAATGTCAGCATCCTTGTTATCATATAAATAGAAGAATGTGTCCACGACATCACCTTGTATGCAACAAGCTTGGCAGAACAGAATAACCTGTTATTCAATTCAAAGCGATCCATTTCAAACGCTTCATTAGTAAACGATTGAACAACGCGCACACCTGCTACACTGTCTTCCACCCGAGCATTTACATCAGCAATACTTCCGTACATATTCTTCCATGCTGCGTTCATTTTCATATTGCTGAATGTCACCAGCCATATTAAAAATGGAATTAGAATAACCGCCACGATCGCTAAAGTAGGATTAATATTAAACATGATGGCAAAGGCACCGAAGAATGTCATAATTGCGATGAAAAGATCCTCAGGTCCATGGTGGGCAAATTCACCAATATCAAATAAATCATTTGTCACTCGGCTCATTATGTGGCCGGTTTTTGTGTTGTCAAAAAATCGAAATGATTGCCGCTGAACGTGATTAAAGAGCTCCTGTCGCATGTCTGTTTCAATATTTATTCCCAGCTTATGCCCCAAATAGTTCACAATAAATTGCAGGAATGTACTCAGTAAATAAACAGCTAATAATAAAATGCTGACCGTCACGACCATGCTCCAATTTCCTGTCGGCAGCAATTCATCAACAAACCATTGGACTGCCATCGGAAAAGCCAACTCCAGCAACGCAACTATAATGGCACTAGTAAAGTCAATCAAAAATAGCCGCTTATGCGGTTTATAATATGAAAAAAATTTCCCCAGCATCCTTTTATTCCTCTCTTTTCTAGTCTCAACTCATCCATTATATCAATATCTCTCAAATATAAATGCGAATTCTGTTTTAAAAAGGAATAGATTTACTTATTCTTCAATACAATTCGAATATCCTATAACTCTCAATCTTTTAAATACACTTTTAAATTAATAAAATAGTTCAAAGCATATTGGTATAAACATAGAAATTTATGAACCGAATTGTTGATTCTATTAGGCTTACAGACTTACTAATACATTTCAATTTCCTCAAAAAGGATTCTTTTTTTCAACTATTTACAAACACGTTACATTTGAATTAAAGACTCAATTTAGCGTTTTTACTATACTCACGTTGGAAATATACAGAGTATACAACAAAACAATTAAAATAAACCCAAAGGAGCGATTTATTATGGCAGACAAAATGTCTAGAGAAGAAGCAGGACGCAAAGGCGGAAAAGCTACATCTAAAAAGCAAGACAAAGAATTCTACCAAGAAATTGGCAAAAAAGGCGGAGAAGCTACTTCGAAAAACCATGATAAAGAATTCTACCAAGAAATTGGACAAAAAGGCGGAGAGGCTACTTCCGAAAATCATGATAAAGAATTCTACCAAGAAATTGGACAAAAAGGTGGAGAATCCACTTCTGATAATCATGATAAAGAGTTTTACCAAGAAATCGGTAAAAAGGGCGGAGAAGCTACTTCCGATAACCATGATAAAGAGTTCTACCGCGAGATCGGCAAAAAAGGCGGAGAAGCACGCAATAACGATTAATATGAATGCTAAAAAAAGCAAGAAGGTGACGTGGTTTACTCTCACGTCACCTTCTTTATGCTTATCGAATAGTTTTTAATAAATTATTCATTTCTGCAACTTGCCTTTGTTGTGTAACAATCATCTTTTGTACGATTGTCCTTAATTCAGGATTTTGAGTATACCTTAATATATTTTTGCCCATTTCAATAGCAGCCTCATGATGTGGAATCATTTCAGTCAGGAAGTCTCTATTAACATTTCCCGTTGGTTTCGCAGCCTCCAATTGAGTGATCATTGAGCTATAAATGTTATTATAGGTCTGTAGATAAGCAGCTTCTGCCTGCTTATTCACTTGAGGATTATTTTTTAGCTTATTTTTCAGTTCCTCCATTTGTCTTATACCATTTAACTGTTCCTTAATTATCGTATCTGCCAGTCTTTTCAGCTGATTATTGGCACCGTCATATTTTAATAAATTTTCTGCCATAGAAACAGCTGCTTCATGATGCGGAATCATTTCATACAAAAAATCGAGCGATGGATCCCCTGTTTTAGGAGCCTCAGACATACTTTCCTTCATAACCTGCAAAATACTTCGATAATTATCATAATAGTCCTTTTCCTTAGGACCAATTTCCGCCTGAACCTGTGAACTGAACATACATAGGAATGCCAATAGTACTGCTATACTTCTTTTTCTCATAAAGAATCCTCCTAAGTTGTTTATTTTTCTTATTATGTAAAAAAGGTATAGTCCCTATGCATTTCATTCACATAAACGATTTAAATTCTTTCTCTCCCAGCATGAAGCTTTTAAACTTTCCATCCTATATGGAAATTAAAATTGATCAATCTCACCTATGATATCCTTTAATACATCTATCGACTTAAGTATATCTCCTTCATAATCCATGCCGTGGTACACCTTTGGGTAGAGCCTTGTTTTCATACTTGGATGATAATCCAATTGTTTGAATCTATCCTCTATATATTGATGATCATGGTCGCCAATAAAGCATAATCCTTTGACAGAACTGTCTTTCATAGCACTCCATACATCATCTCTTTTTAGTAAAGGTGTCAGCCAAACAGCTTTTGCATCCTTGAATTGAGATTTTTTCAGCTCATTGCTCATCGCGATCGTACCAAGTGATTTTCCAATCAGGTAGAAATTTTCATACTCTCTATCCTTCAGAGCATGATCAATCATTGCTCCGGAATCATAGATAACCGCTTCAACTAGCTGTTTGTAGGTGAAATCCTCATAAAAAGAATCTCCATATGGGTACTCTAATTGCAATACATCTATCCCTTTGTTTAAATATAACCCTGTGGCAAAATGAAAAAGAGGTCCATGAACCGTATATCCCAACCCAGGAAACATAATGGCCAGGCTACGTGAATCTTTATTTGTACTGAAAATGGAATAACGAATTCGCTTTTCTTTATATCCTGAAACCTCGTTACTATTAACCTCTTCCATCACAATCTCCTCCCAATTAAAAATTAAGCAGATTAATAATAAAATTTTTTACCAATTATATGTATTTAAATATTAATAGTCTTTCAAGTTTCCTTCTGCTCTAAAGCCTCTTCAAGGAAGAACATAAAAATAACCACGATTATTTCCACTATAAAAGGAACTGTAATGCGATCCATAAATTCGTCTACTGTATAAATAGTCAGCCAACTAAAGATACAGTTAAACAGAAACTTCACAGCGAATAATTGGTAGGTCCCAGATATATAGAGTTTTGATAATTTAACAAGCACCATTGAAAACAAATCCAACACCAAACCAAGCAAAAAGAGAAACACAACAAATAGGAAGAGTGTAAATCGAGAGTCATACTCTCCCCCAAACAATCTAAAAAAGCCCGCAAAACTAAAGTAAGTAACACCCAACACAAACGACAAAGGAATGAGTACAATTAGGCAGATAATCACCACAGTTGTAATCTTTTCTTTTATCCCCATCTCCCGAAAAGGTTTATCTTCATTCGAACTCATGAATTACATTCCTACTTTCAAGTACAATATGTCCTGAGTCTATTATAAGCTTCATCTTGTTAGGGAGGCACCGTCTTTATATAAATCTTGGAAAAAAACAAGCATGTATGATTGCTGATTTAATAGAAAAAATCATTTTAACTAATAATAAGAAAGAATTTTAGCGAACTCAAAAAGTCTTCCTTTATCAAGTAGAGGAAGACTTTCAAACCGGAGTTGATTTTAATACTTAATACAGAGTGCGTTGGTGAAATATCGAGCTCTAAGGCTTATTCAGCTGATACTAGTAGTTTCTCTTTAATATGGTTAGCGGATATATAGCCAAATACCGTTGATGGTCCTAATGTGGCACCTGGACCAGCATATACACGTCCCATAACGGATGCTGAACAATTTCCAGTTGCATATAACCCTTCTATCGGTAATCCATTGCGAAGAGCTTGCCCATGTTCATTAGCTACAATTCCGCCTTTTGTCCCTAAATCACCAGGATAAATTTTACAGGCATAGAATGGCGGTTTTTCAATAGCACCCAGGTTAGGATTTTTATAAGTAGGATCGCCGTAATAATTATCATAAACTGAGTTTCCACGCCCAAAATCTTCATCCAACCCTTTTTTTGAAAAATCATTAAACCTGTTAGCCGTATTTTTTAACCCCTCTATGTTAATTTTGCATTTCTCCGCCAATTCTTCAATGGAATTCGCTTTAATTAAGAATCCGCTTTCAATTGCACTTTTAGGAGTTCTTCTTGGGAGCATGTTACCAAACAAATACTTATTTCGATGTCTGCTCTCCATAATAAGCCATGAGTGAATCGCTTTCCCATTCTTTTCTTGCCTTTCAAGAATCGCATGGCCAGCATCTGTATAAGATTGTGACTCGTTAAAATAACGTTCTCCCATTTGATCCACTATTATACAATGTGGCATTGAACGTTCATGCACAAGGAATTTTCGGGCACCGCTTGCGTCAATCGCTGTAGGTCCCCACCAGGCATCATCCAATAAAGCAGTATCTAAGTTATGCTTTTCTGCGATTAACAGCATATCTCCTGTGTTATCCGGACTTGCAGCTGTCCAGTCTGTTCCTACATAATGATATTTTTTGCGCAGCTCCAGATTTCGTTCAAATCCTCCACCCGCCAAAATCACTGACCGACACTTGATAAAATATGGTTTCCCCTCTTTTTCTGCCTCGGCCCCTACAATTTTATCTTCCTCCATGATTAAATCCTTTAAGGGTGTAGATAACATCAGTGGGACTTGATATTTCTTTGCAATTATGAGTAAACGGCTGACCAATCCGCCTCCAATCGATATAGCATGTTCACCTTTGATCTTATGCTTAAATCCATTCAGGAACATACCGACAACCGTGTTAAAATCTTTTGCATTTGTAAAGGCTTTTGGTAAAGAGGCTACTTTGCCGGAATAGATGGGCATCGGAGCCTCAAGCTCACCCGTTCGCAAGGTCTCTTCGTTCTCTGCTAAAAGCCTAGCATCAACAATTTCCGCCTCAATGGAGCGACCTATTTTACCACCAGGTCTTTCAGGATAATAATCTGGATACAATGAGCCCGCTACCCACTTCATCCCTAAATCCTCTAAAAACTTTACCATCCTGTGACCATTTTTCACATAGGCCTCTTTTCGCTCATACGTAGATGCTGGCCCTGTGTCCTCTATTATTTCTTGCATATAAGTAAGAGCTTCTTCTTCACTGTCCTGTAAGCCAGCATTTTTCGAAACATGATTATTTGGAATCCACAAACCTCCGCCAGATAAAGCCGATGAACCACCCCATACAGATCCTTTTTCAATAATAGCTGTGCGAAGACCGCCATACGCAGATGTAATTAGCTGCTACCAATCCTCCCGCACCACTGCCTACTACTATAACGTCATATTCTTCATCCCAGTTCATTTGCATTCCTCCATATTGTCCAAGTTTTATATTTATATGAAAGATACAGCAATAAAAGTACGTCTTTCTTCTATCTACTGGCAAATGATTTTGAAGGGTAAAAGAGTTCCCATTTTATTAATATGCACACAAAAAAACAGCTGCCGACTCTATCGACAACTGTCCATTGTAAAGACACTCTAAATCTATTCTTTCAGTTAACAAATATACAGAAATCTATTATTTTTTTATAAGCTTAAGCTCTACAGGTATAGCTTTATCGATTTCTTTGCCGTCTAAATGATTTACGGCAGCCTCAACTGCTTTTTCACCAATTAAACCTGGCTGTTGAGCAACGGTAGCAGCCATCTCACCGGATTCAACCTTTTTCAATGCATCATCTGTCGCATCAAAGCCAATAACGATAATATCTTTACCGATTCCTTCAATTGCTTCTAGAGCTCCAAGAGCCATCTCATCATTTTGTGCGAATACTGCTTCAATATCTGGATTAGCCTGAAGAATGTTTTCCATAACTGTTAATCCTTCTGATCTATCAAAATTAGCAGTTTGGCTAGCTTTAATCTCTACTGATTCTTTTACTGCTTCATTAAATCCTTCTCCACGGTCAATAGCAGCTGATGAACCAGCTATCCCTTCTAATACAGCAACCTGAGCACCTTTTTCTACTAAAGTAAGTAAATATTCGCCTGCTAATTTACCGCCTGCCTTATTATCGGATGCTATATGAGATATAACTTCTCCACCCTCTGATGATCTGTCTACTGTAATAACTGGAATCCCAGCGCTATTAGCTGATTCAACCGCTGAAGAAACCGCAGAAGAATCTACAGGATTAATCATGATCATATCAACTTTTTGCTGAATTAAATCCTCTACGTCAGACGCTTGCTTAGAAGCATCATCTTGAGCATCTACTACTGTTATCTTTGCATCAAGGCTATCCGCTTTTTCTTCAGCAGCTTCGCTTAGTGACACGAAGAACGGATTGTTTAATGTAGATACTGAGAACCCGATAACCATATCTCCTTTTTCCTTGGATGACTTGGATTCTGATTTGCTTCCTGATTCCATTGAACAGGCTGCCAACACAACAGATAACATTGCTGCCAACAGAATTAATGAATACTTTTTCATTTAATACACTCCCTTTTATGCTTGTTTTTTGCGATCTAAAAGAACTGCCATTAATATAACTGCACCCTTCACAACCTGTTGGAAGAATGATGAAACCCCAATTAAATTCATTCCATTATTCAGTACTCCGATTATCAATACACCTACTAATGTACCGAATATCCAACCACGTCCTCCAGTTAGCGAAGTACCCCCTAAAACAACTGCGGCAATCGCATCCAACTCATAGGATTCTCCAGCAGTCGGCTGAGCTGAATTCAGACGTGATGTTAAAATTAATGCTGAGACAGAGGCTAAAAGACCTGTAATTGCGTAAACCCAAATTTTCACTCGATCCGTATTGATTCCAGATAGCTTGGAAGCGTCTTCATTTCCACCTACAGCATAAACTCGGCGGCCAAAAGTTGTCTTATGGAGAATGAAATATAATATAATGAAGGCCAAAATTGTTGTAACAACAGGAACAGGAATTCCTAATAAATATCCTTTACCAAACATTTGGAAAGTAAGAGAGTCACCCAGCCCCGAAACTGGCTTTCCTTCCGTATAAACAAGCGTTAATCCGCGATAAATAGTCATTGTTGCTAAAGTAGCAATAAATGGAGCAACTTTTCCTTTTGTAATGATCACTCCATTAATTGCACCCAGGATTAACCCAAGTATTAGAGCAGCACCCATTGCTATGATTGGATCTGTACCACTGGCAAGAAGGCTTGCTGCCACTGCACCGGTCAATGCCAATGTAGAGCCGACAGAAAGGTCAATTCCCCCAGTCAAGACCACAAATGTCATCCCAAATGCAATCAGCCCGCTAATTGTAACTTGTCGTAAAACGTTTAAAATATTTGAGACCGTCAAGAAACTCGGATTCATGATTGTAATTACCACAATTAATAACAATAGACCAAATAGCGGACCTAGCTTGGAAAGCCACTTTTTGTAGTTCACTTTAGACAATCTTCTCTCCCCCTGTCGCAAAATGCATGATTCTTTCTTGTGTCATATCTTTCTTCTCTACTACCCCTGTCAATTTACCTTCCTGCATCACTAGCACTCTATCCGCCATACCTATGACTTCCGGTAGTTCTGAAGAAATCATTAAAATAGCTACCCCAGCCTCGGCTAATTGATTGATAATGTGATAGATTTCCTTCTTAGCGCCAATATCAACCCCTCGTGTCGGTTCATCCAGAATCAGAATTTTTGGTTGAGTGCCGAGCCACTTGGCAATAACAACCTTTTGTTGATTACCGCCTGATAGAGACTTAACGATTTGTTCTGCACCAGAGGAGCGTATTCGTAACTGATTTATGTAATTTTGAACAAACTCATTCTCCTTGCCTGGCTGTATAACGCTAGCTTTAGAGCCCTTTTCTAAATTTGCCAACATAATATTCTCTTTAATTGAGAAATCTAATATTAATCCCTTTGATTTTCGATCCTCTGTCACCAAACCAATTCCAAGCTTCATAGCTTCTATGGGAGTTTTAATTTGGACCTTCTGACCATCAATAAAAATCTCCCCCTGGGTAGATTTCCTATGTCCAAATAGAGCTTCTGCTATTTCAGTTCTACCAGCCCCCATCAATCCTGAGAGTGCCAATACCTCCCCTTGATGCAAGGTAAATGACACATCCTGAAAGGCATTATCCGCACTTAAACCCTTCACCTCCAGCTTCTTGTTGCCTATCTTGGCATTTCTGGAAGGGAATCGTTCTCCTAACTGACGTCCAACCATCATAGCAACGATTTCATCGAATGTTGTCTCCGAGATTTCCTTCACTCCTACATATTCTCCATCACGCAATACCGTAATCCGATCACAAATTGCAAATATCTCTTCCATACGGTGGGAAATATAGACGAATGAAATCCCCTTGCTTTTCAGCTCTCTAACTGTTTTAAACAGGGTTTGGATTTCACGGTCTGTCAAGGCAGCAGTAGGTTCATCCATAACAATATATTTGGCTTCAGAAGCAATCGCTTTTGCAATCTCAATAATTTGTTGCTTCCCGACCGATAAGTCTCCCGCTCTGGTCCGTGGATGAACATCCAGGCCTAGCTTTTTCAATAGCCTTTTTGTTTCCTGTTCCATTTCTTTACGTTTCAAAACTCCAAGTCCATACTCTAGTTCCTTGCCGAGAAATAGATTTTCGGCCACGGTAAGGTCAGGTAAAATATTTAACTCCTGATGAATCACATGGATACCCTGGTTCTCAGAATCCTTCGCCGACTTAAAATCCATCAATTGACCGTCGACTCTTACCTCTCCGCTGTCCTTCGTATAAATACCTGACATGATTTTCATCAGTGTAGATTTTCCTGCTCCATTCTCTCCCATAAGCGCATGAATTTCTCCGTTAAGCAATTCAAATTGGACATCCCTGAGTACGACATTACCACTGAATGCTTTTGAAATACCGGACATCTGAATCATTTGCCGTTCACCCACCCTCTGTTAAAAAATAACGCCACTCTGTAAAATAATATTTGCATATGGCGAAGCTTCACCGGTACGAATGATTACTTTAGCTGCCTTTGTTTGTATTTTAAATTGCTCATGCGTTACCTTCTGTATATCATTGAAGCATTCATGAACGTAGTGGTTTATATCAGGATTTGTTTCCTTCATTTCCTCTGCTATAAAGACCTGCTCTACTTCCAAATCTTTTAAAACCTCTTCCAAAACAGGAATGAATCCTGGTTCTCCGAGCTTATAGGCTAAGTCGATACATACAGTTCCATCTGGAATTGGAAGTCCGCAATCAGCAATCACAATCTGATCTGTATGGCCAAGCTTGGCAAAAATACCGGCTAATTCACGATTAATGATTCCCTTTTTCTTCATCAAGCTTCCCCCTTAACCTTGCCTCAACCGCATCTATTCCAGGCATTCCGCCTTGAGCGCCAAATCCTTCAACCGATAACGAAGCTGCAATATTGGCAAAATGAGTTGCATCATTAAGAGATTTTCCGTTTACATAGGCATGAGCAAAAGCGCCATTAAATGTGTCGCCTGCACCCGTCGTATCAACCGGGGTCGTTCTGTATCCTTCTACATGGATAATCTCATTACCATCACTATACATAGCTCCTTTATCTCCCAAGGTCACTATTAATTTATTTGGGTACTCTCTAACTGCTTGTTCTGCTGAAAGACCCCATATTACATTGCATTCTGTTTCATTAGGTGTTAAAAACGTAATCTTATCCATCCATTCCACTCGGAAATTTTGGGCTGGAGCAGGATTTACAATTACGGGAACCTTTAATTCGGAACATAAATCCAAAGTGTATTCTACTGTTTCCACCGGAATTTCAAGCTGCATGATGACCAGTTTTGACCGTTCAATTGTCCTGCGGTGTTTGTCTATCAAGGTCTTATCTACTTTAAAATTCGCACCTGGCACAACAATAATGCGGTTATCCTGATTATGCACAATGATATTAGCTATACCAGTGCTTTCAGATACCTTGCTTACACCATTTGTATCAATTTTTTCTTTTTCAAGGTTATCAATCAGCATGTCACCAAAGCTATCGTTACCCACTGCACCGATCATCGCAACCTGGCTGCCTAAGCGGGCTGCAGCAACTGCTTGATTAGCTCCTTTTCCACCAGGAATTGTTTCAAACCGCTCTCCCAGTACTGTTTCACCCTGCTGAGGAAATAGCCCTGATTGGCAAACTAAGTCCATATTTATACTTCCTATTATGGTAATCATTGAATTGCCCCCTTTGTTGAATCTCTTATGGTTAATTGCGGAGCTACAAATTCAGTCATTTGTTCGAGTAATTCTCCATCAATTTGTTTAATCAGTAATTTAGTTGCTTTAGAACCAAGCTCATAAATATTTTGTGCTACTGTCGATAACCCAGGTGTCGTCATCTGTCCAAGCATAATCCCATCAAATCCGAGAATTTGCAATTGATCGGGCACTGTTATTTTGAGAGAATGGGCTGCTTTTAATGCTCCTATTGCCGAAACATCACTGCAGGCAAAAATTGCATCAATCGATGAGTCCTCCTTCAATAATTTAAAAACAATCTGCTCAGCCTCATTAAAATCAAATGGACACTCAAGTATAGTAGTTTTAATCTGGCTGGTTTCAGTAGCTTGTAAAAATCCTTTCAATCGATCATCAGCCGGCTTCAGTCCATCTGGGCCGCGTAAACAAACAAGATGATTGATTTGCTGCCTAAGCAAAAATTCAGATCCGAGTTTCGCCCCTTCTATATTCTGGGTCATTACTGTAGGAAAACCTTCGCCAATTGACCGATCAAGCGCCACTAATGGGACATTAAGGCTTTTGTAATATTCCTTATCCAACTCGTTTGTTGCCAAAATAATACCTGCTATATACTTTCTCGTTAGTGTTTCAATGTATTGGCGTTCTTTCTCCGCCTGCTCATCTGTATTGCAGAGAATAACCGTGTAGCCATTTTCATATGCTGCGTCTTCCACTGCTCTTGCCAGCTCTGGAAAGAAAGGGTTTGTTATATCTGGTATGATGAGCCCAATTGCATTTGTCTGCTTTGTATTCAAGGATCTAGCAATTATACTGGGCAGATATCCTAATTCTTTAATTGCATCCTCTACTTGCATACGTGCCTTTTCGCTTATGTAGCCTTGATTTAAATATCTCGATACAGTCGCTACAGAAACTCCTGCATACTTTGCAACATCTTTTATAGTAGCCATTTTATCTCCAAACAAAATATGGTACCGGTACCATATGTAACCGGTTACATAATACATTACATGATTTTACAGAATGTTGTCAATCATTTTCATTTATGAATTTGGTCGATATGCCGACCTTTTTAAATTTATGCTAAAAGGAGGATGAAGAGGGAAGCTATAAAAAGATACTACACGGGGCTATCTGTGTCTTACTCAATTTTGAACTTTTTATCCATTTTCTAACTTAAACAAGAATATGTATATACCGCTTACGTTCTTCTCTATAAAAATTCATTAGCTCACCTGAGGTTCACCCATTAGGCAAATAGAGGTCCAAGGAAAAGGACCTCATCTTTGGTCAGCTCATCTATCTTCCCATAAACACCCCCCTCTTTACAGAGGGGGGAGATTAAAATTATCATTAAGCCGCAATACGTGATTCCTTTGATGGAGCAAAGAGCAACCCAATATTAGTTAAACCAGCAATACCTACTAACGCATAGACGATTCGAGAAAGAATGGCATCCTGTCCTCCAAATAAAGTTGCTACAAGATCAAATTGAAACAAACCTATCAGCCCCCAATTTATAGCTCCAATGATCGTTAATACAAGTGCTATTTTCTGTAGAATACTCAATTTTCATTTCCCCTTTGTAAGTTTTTTGTAATCATTTACTATATTCACGTAATCACGGATACTTAAACCAAAATATATAGAAAAAATATAATTTTTGTATAATTTTATTAAAGGATAGTATTCCGTTATAAGAGTGATTTGTTTGAGAAAACAGTTACTAACTCTTCAACAAAATTAAATCATTACCGGCTTAGTAATATGTAAAATGTGCAGACTCATTAGTCTATCAAACTTATATTTGTATTCTCCTCTATATTTTTCGTAAATTAGGGAGTATGAATATACAAATAGGCTGTACTGGGAAGCCAGATATACTTGCTCTTGTGTACAGCCCATTTAGTCTTAACCTTTAGAAATAACCTAGTAAGGATGAGTTTACTAATTGTACATCTAAAATTTCCTCTATCAAATTCAAAAAACCCAGCTCCCTTCAAACGAAGAGTAGCTGGGTATTGAGTTTATACTATATTGATTCCTTACTCAACCGTAACCGATTTTGCTAGATTACGAGGTTTATCCACATCACAGCCACGGTGAAGGGATGCATAGTAAGCAATTAGTTGTAATGGTATTACAGAGATAAGAGGTGTTAACATTGGGTTAACTTCTGGAAGTACGTATGCGTCTCCTTCTTGATCAAGTCCCTTCATGGAAATGATGCAAGGGTTAGCGCCACGTGCAACCACTTCTTTTACGTTACCACGGATGCTTAAGTTTACAGCTTCCTGTGTTGCCAAAGCAATAACAGGTGTTCCTTCTTCAATTAAGGCAATTGTACCGTGTTTTAGTTCACCGCCGGCAAAGCCTTCCGCTTGAATATAGGAAATTTCTTTTAGCTTCAACGCACCCTCAAGGCCAACGAAATAATCGACAGAACGTCCAATAAAGAAACAATTACGTGTAACAGCAAGATATTCGCGTGCAATCATTTCGAATTTATCTTTGTCATCACATAGAGCCTCCATTGCGTTCGCAACGATTCCCAATTCTTTTACTACATCAAAATCTGCTAATTGATTTTTTTCTTTCGCCACAACAGCCGCCAGGATTGTTAATACAGCCATTTGTGCTGTGTATGCTTTAGTAGATGCAACCGCAATTTCAGGACCAGCATGTAATAACAACGTAAAGTCAGCTTCACGAGACAATGTTGACCCAGGTACATTAGTAATCGTTAAGGCTTTGTAGCCCATCTCTTTTACTTGCACAAGTACGGCACGGCTATCTGCTGTTTCTCCGCTTTGGGAAATGAAAATGAACAATGGTTTTTCTGATAGTAAAGGCATATTGTAGCCAAATTCGGAAGCTACATGAACTTCTACCGGTACTTTCGCCATTTTTTCAAACATTTGTTTTCCAACAAGGCCAGCATGATAGCTTGTTCCACAAGCAACAATGTACAGACGATCCGCTTCATTTATCGCATTAATAATTGCGTCGTCTATTTTTAGCTCACCCGCTTCATTCTGATAAGCTTGAATGATTTTACGAGTTACTAAAGGCTGCTCATCAATTTCTTTTAGCATGTAGTGCGGATACGTTCCTTTTTCAATATCGCTTGCATCCAGCTGTGCTGTGTAAGGCTCACGAGTAACTACTGTACCGTCCAATTGTTTAATGGTGATTTGATCTTTTGTAACAAGAACAATTTCTTTATCCATAAGTTCAACAAACTGGTCTGTTACTTGCAGCATAGCCATCGCATCACTAGCGATTACATTGAAATCAGCACCTACACCTACTAATAATGGGCTTTTATTTTTAGCTACATAAATGATTTCTTCATCTTGTGCATCCAGTAAGCCAATTGCATATGAACCATGCAATAGACCCAGAGCCTTTGCAAAAGCTACTTCTACGTTAAGTCCTTCTTCAACAAATTTGCTGATAAGCTGAACGATTACCTCAGTATCCGTATCACTCACTAAATCAGTATCTTGAAGGTACTCCCTCTTTAATAATTCATAGTTCTCAATTACACCGTTATGAACGATCGTAAAACGTCCATTCGAACTTTGGTGAGGGTGAGCATTTCTTATGCTTGGTACTCCATGAGTTGCCCAGCGAGTGTGTCCAATTCCTTTAGAAGATTGTACAGATGAATCTACGCTTTCACGTAAATCAGCTATTCTTCCTTTTTCTTTGAACACATGTACACCGTTCTCATTCATAACAGCAATACCAGCTGAATCATATCCTCTATATTCAAGCTTTTCTAAGCCTTTTAGTAAAATTTCTTTAGCATCTTGATGTCCAATATATCCTACGATTCCACACATACTTGTTTATCCTCCTATAAAAAAGATGAAGGGAACAAGAATGCCCAGGGGGGCACACTTGCCCCCTTATCTCTGAATAATTTTTAGTTGATATATGCATCTCTTTTTATTCTGTCCAATTTGTCACCAAACTGATTTAGTAAAAAGAGGGTCAGTTGTGCATGCAACCGGAAGGCATCCGCCGAAAGATCGATAACCTCCACCTCGTCAACTGGGTTACTCCAGTCCTGGCGCTTTAATAACTAAATAACATCTTCCCTCCTCTTCTATTTTGAACTCAATTTTCAGCATACACTATTTGCTCTCATTCCGTCAACATTTACAAAAATATACATTTAAATCTCATAATTCAGCTATACATATATAAAATATGCATAAGAGGAAGAACTGTTCCCCTTATGCATTAATTGTTATTGATTATTATTATAAGCCCATCTCTGCCCTTACAACATCGGCAATTCTCTCAACGTATTGATCGCATTGTTCCTGTGTAGGTGCCTCAGCCATTACACGAACGAGTGGTTCAGTTCCGGACGGTCTAACAAGAATTCTCCCGTTTCCGCTCATTTCCTCTTCCACTTGATCAATAATTGCCTTCACTTTATCATTATCCGTTACATGATGCTTATCTGTTACACGGATATTAACAAGTTTTTGTGGATAAACTTTCATTTCGCCTGCAAGTTCTGAAAGTGGCTTACCTGTCAGCTTCATAATATTAATGAGCTGTACACCTGTCAGCAATCCGTCTCCTGTTGTATTGTAATCAAGGAAAATAATATGCCCTGATTGCTCTCCGCCAAGATTATATCCACCTTTTTTCATTTCTTCTACAACATACCGATCTCCAACAGCTGTCTGCGCACTTAAGATTTGGTTTACATCTAATTCTTTATAAAATCCCATATTACTCATAACTGTTGAAACAACTGTATTATGCTTAAGGCGGTTATGTTCTTTCATGTATTTTGCACAAATGAACATAATTTGATCTCCATCAACGATTTTACCTTTCTCATCGACAGCTATTAATCGATCTCCATCTCCATCAAAAGCCAGACCAACATCCGCTCCCTTTTCGAGAACAAATTCAGCCAGCTTATCTGGATGCGTGGATCCGACTCCTTCATTAATATTAAGACCATTTGGTGAAGCACCCATAGTCGAAACATCAGCATCTAAATCAGCAAACAAGTGTGTTGCTAAAGAAGAAGTAGCTCCGTGTGCACAATCGAGGGCTACATGGATATTTGTGAAATCCTCGTCCGCCGTTTGTTTTAAGTATTGAATATATTTTTGCCCACCTTCGAGGTAATCATTGATTCTACCAATGTTTTCTCCGATTGGTCTTGGGAGTTGATCTTCTTCCATATCTAATAATGCTTCAATCTCTTCTTCCTGATCATCTGAAAGCTTAAACCCATCAGATCCGAAGAATTTAATACCATTATCCGCTACAGGGTTATGGGAGGCAGAAATCATTACACCTGCTTCTGCGCCTAATGCTTTTGTTAAATAAGCAACTCCAGGTGTTGAAACGATTCCCAAGCGCATGACCTCCGCTCCAATTGAGAGCAGACCTGCTACAAGGGCACTTTCCAGCATGAAGCCGGATATTCTTGTATCACGGCCAATGATTACTTTTGGACGGTTTTCATTATGTTTTGTTAACACATATCCTCCAAATCGGCCTAGCTTAAAAGCAAGCTCCGGTGTCAGTTCGCTATTTGCTACACCCCTCACACCATCTGTACCGAAATATTTACCCATTAAAAATCTCTCCTTCTACTAATACACTTCATATTTTATTGCCTATATATACCTAACTGTCTTATGAAAGAGTGTAGGTTGTTATCCATCTGAACTTTTTTCTGAGATTTCCACTGTAATTGTCTTACTATTGTTAGGCAGTTCCCAATGTACCTCATCTGGTGCATTCACCTTTAAGGGTACTGTATGGTTTCCTACATTTAACTCTTTTACCTCGATAAATATATCAAAATCACTGGATTTCAGGGATTTAATCTTAGATGCCTCGCCTTCAATGGCCAGGTCCACCATCCCTTTTGAAGGATTAAGAATTTCCGCCTCATATTTCTCATTGTCTAGTCCCTTTATTTCAATAGGTATATTCGAGATTGTTTGAGTATTTTCCTTCTTTATCTTAATTGTCACTTTAACCGTATCTATAGAAGATCCAACCACTCCATCAGGCAAGCTGACTGGAATTTCAATTACAGTATCCTCATCAATATTGCTGACATCAACAGGTACCGTTATCTCCTTTATATCTTTAAGAATGGATTCTCCTCCATAGATGGTAGCTGTCTCCGAATCAATTTTAATACTTTCAATTTTAACTCCTTCAGGCGGTGCTCCTGTAGCTTTAGCAGATAGGCTGACCTCTTTTGAAGGACTGTTTACATTTATCGAGATATCAACTGTACTAGGTTCAATATTCACATCTAACAAGTTCATATTGCTATCAAATGCCTGTACTGTTGCTTCAGTTAGAATATCATTCGTTACATGTGAGTCCGTTTTAACAGTTGCTTTTACAACAGAAACCTTATCGACATGGCTCTTGGCACCCGTTATTTCCACTTCTGTTGGACTTAGATATGGCGGGTCTGATGAATATCCTTCTGCTAATAGTGTTTTATCAAATTCAGCCTCGACTTTGAAGTTCTCTGTTACCTTCTCCTCTACCACTGCTGTTGCATTGGCCTGTGTCAGTGTATAGTTAATTTTATCCGATAAATTCTTTACCTTGATTGGTACCTTTTGAGAACCAATTTTAGGATCGGATAAGTCTACATAAATCTCAAAGTCCATTGTAGATTTAGCAGTTATAACTATACTCTTAGGTCCCTCAATCGTAATATCCAGAGTTTCGGGTATCCCGCTGACAATTAAATTATCGGTATCATAATAAACCTCAACAGGCACGTTTTTAATCGTGGCTGTTTCTGTGCTTGAAGGTGTATTATAAGGATTACTGGAATTATTGATTGGGTTACTATTGACAGAGAAAAACAGGAATAGTGCAATCAGAAAAGCCCCAATTTTCATAAACCAACTGCTAGAAATAAGTTTATCCATCTTTTCTCGACCTCCAATTCCAAAGATTCGAAGAGGTCGTTTTATTATTTATGGACAATTCATTTTCAAGCATATTTTGCAGTTCATCTAACGAAAGATTCCGATAAAGCTCTCCGTTTTTCGTTAAAGAAATATTCCCTGTCTCTTCCGAAACAACGATTGTCAAGCTGTCGGTAACTTCACTTATTCCCAGCGCCGCCCTGTGCCTTGTTCCCAGTTCCTTTGAAACAAATGGGCTTTCAGATAAAGGAAGATAACATGCTGCTGCAGCAACTGTGCCATTTTGCAGAATTACCGCTCCATCGTGCAGTGGTGTATTCGGTATAAAAATATTAATTAATAACTCAGATGACACTCTGGAATCGAGACGTATACCTGTCTCAATATAATCATTAAGACCCGTCTCTCTTTCAATTGAAAGAAGGGCACCAATCCGGCGCTTGGCCATATAGGTTGTCGATTTAATAATAGCTTCAATTGTTTGCTCCTGCACATTCTCTTCCTGAAAATTTGTCCTGGAAAATAAACGGCCTCTCCCCAACTGTTCGAGCGCTCGTCGTAATTCAGGCTGAAAGATAATAATGATGGCTAAAACTCCCCAAGTCATTACATTTTCCATTAAATAGCTCATTGTATTTAAGCCAAGGATTTCACTCGCAAAGCGTCCAATCACAATTAAAAGGATTCCACGTAATAGCTGTACGGCTTTTGTCCCTTTAATAATTTGCAATAATTTATAAAAAACAAACCAAACGAGAAAGATGTCGGTTATGTTTATAATATAATCTAATAAAGAAAAGTTGTTTAGAAACGGCATGTCATTTCCTCCAGTCATGTCCTTTCCCATGAACGGTGTATATACCGCTATGTTGTATAACCCCACTATTATAACATACTGTTCCACAAACTCTAAGAATTCAGTCCCAAATTCATTGATAGAAAAAGAAAAAGGCCATCCGCGGTGGATTGCCTTAAATAGGTCTATTTCTATCTATAGATTAAAAAACTCTTGATGCTATATCCTTAGTATGAAACCAAATCCATTCAAACAGTTGATCAATCTCTTCTATATTTCCAGTCACTTCACCAGCTCCTGCTAAATAGTTATCTCCATTAATAACCGTTACGTTCCCATTGACTTTGCCCTCAACTTTTATATCTCCATTTTTGACAACAAGGTCCCCTTTGACCGTCTTTCCTTCCGGAACAATCACAGTTTGTCCTTCGACGACCAAGTTAGGGTCTTTAGAGAATGAGAACTGTTCATCCTCTCCCCAATAGGAAAATAAGCTACTGCCCATCAATAGAATAAAGAGCGAAGCGGCAATTAACACTGGATTGCGCTGCAGCCATTTTTCAAACCTTCGCCTTTTCGATTGTTTAGGTAGATTTCTCATTACATTTGCGGTAAATCCGCTAGGTGCTGTAATATGGTTACTTTGAAGAAAGGCAACTGTTTTACTCAACTCGTGAAAGGTTTTCTTACACTCATCACATTCTGCTATATGCGAAAGAAGCACATTGGAATGTTCTTCATTAATGTCATCGTCGAGATAATCATGCATATAATCTGCGATGTTTTCTGGGCATTGTTTCATTTTAATCCACCTCATTTATATAGATCGCATCGATTTTCTCAGTGCATCTCTTCCCCTATGAATTCGTGTTTTCACGGTTCCTACCGGTAAATTAAGGATTTCACTAATTTCTTTCAGAGATAACTCATCCACATATTTTAATACAATAACTGAGCGGTATTTTTCAGGCAGATTCTGAATTTCCTTTTGCATTTTTTCTTTAAGCTCTAAACTCTCCAGTTCATCCTCAGGTAACTTTGTATCCGATGGAATCTGTGAATACATATCAAGCCCCTCTGTACCTGCTACTTCTGCATCGAGATAATAATCCGGCTTCTTTTTACGTATACGGTCTATACATAAATTTGTAGCAATCCGGTATAACCAGGTGGAGAACTTTCGGTTCATCTGGAAAGTGTGTATATTCATATATGCCCGTAAAAAAGCTTCCTGTGCCACATCCTCTGCTTCATGGCGGTCACCCAGCATGCGATAGCACAATTGAAATACTCTGTCTTTATAAAACTGAACGATGTCTTCATATGCCTGTTGTTTACCACCCAGCACTTCCTGTATTCTTTCTTTAATAAGTCCTTCCAAATTGTCCATCCTCCGCATTGGCGGCCTTCAGCATTTATACGCACTGGCCTTGAGAAAAGTTTCAATAAAAAATAATTTTTGTTTTTTACATTGACACACTGTTTAATCTTTATAAATATGGGTAATAAAGGTAACAAAACCTCTTGCAGATAGGAGTGAAGACTTGGAACTACATATACTTATGAAGGATATTGAACAATGCCGCCAAAGAATGATACTACTTGCCTCTTCAACTTCAATGCTTGACTCTGATGTCATCAAAGCAAGTACTGAACTGGACTCATTAATCAATCTCTATCAAACTCACACAAGATATGTAAAGCAGTAATCCTAAAAAGGTTGCTGCTTTTCTTTGTGGAATGATGATCTCTGGTATCCACTGACGGCTAACAAAATCCCAATTGGTATTAGTTTCACTCATTATATTTAGACCCAGAATGAATAGGCCCTATTCATTGCCTCATCCATTCCGGATAAGGGTCAACTTTTACTGTACTAAGTATACAGCCAGGAGACAGTCATATAAATTTTCTCCTGTGCCCTTCACTATTTATCATTCAATGTCGTTTTTCTTTACGTTTGACCCCATGCCTTATTCTTGAATTAACCTACCTCTCAAACAAACCGTAGATTCTTTATAAAACATCTATATATAATCGACAGGATTTGTTGATATATATCATAACCAGATTAACTTCTTCAAACGTACTGGCATTACTTAAAGAGCACCTTTTCCCCTATCGATCAGGCAATGTCATTCACCGAACCTTTATGCTAATACTCTTTAATCTATAGATCGCTTATATAATGGTTTTAAAAGTACACACTTAACTTCTATCATACCTTATTAGCTTAGTTCAGTCTCGCAAATCGTTTCTCAAGAGTAAAGAGCCTCTTTAGTACCAATAAAACGGTAGCTGAATAGTTTAATTCTTGCTTTTGATGCGTGCCAATTCTTCTTATCGCAGGGCTTAATGGTTTTTATAATAAAAAAAACCTTAAAATGCAATGCATTTAAGGTTTAAAATAGTCGTATAAAATTTTGGAGCGGAAGACGGGATTCGAACCCGCGACCCCCACCTTGGCAAGGTGATGTTCTACCACTGAACTACTTCCGCAAAATGAGCCATGAAGGACTCGAACCTTCGACCCTCTGATTAAAAGTCAGATGCTCTACCGACTGAGCTAATGGCTCTAAATGGCTGGGCTAGCAGGATTCGAACCTACGAATGACGGAGTCAAAGTCCGTTGCCTTACCGCTTGGCTATAGCCCAAAAAGAAAAAAAGGGACAATATCTTGTCCATTACTCAAAGCTTATTAAAATAATGGTGGAGGGGGGCAGATTCGAACTGCCGAACCCGAAGGAGCGGATTTACAGTCCGCCGCGTTTAGCCACTTCGC
>NZ_JBZAJC010000014.1:0-80908 GCF_058215915.1 Pradoshia sp. Z3_51
TGACGAGATTTTAAAAATCTCTTGTTTTTAGACTTGCTTGGCGTTTCGTTTTGTTTAGTTTTCAAAGAACAATCTGTCGTGTTAGCGACTTTTACATTATATCAAGATAACTTTTTGTTGTCAAGCATTTCTTTTAATGTAATTTACTAACATTTCAAGCTCGTTTGTAAAAGAGCGACTTTCTTATCTTATCATCGTTAGAATCGTAAGTCAACAACTTTTTTTCATTTTTTCTTTGCCGTCTCGCTTCGTTTTGTTTACCTCAGCGGCGACGTTTATTAATATACCACCCTAAAATCATTTGGTCAATATAATTTTTTAAATTTCTTTATGAATTTTATAAAACCTATGAAAAAGCTTTGCTCCCTTAGTGTTTTCTAGTACAACATCAATATAGCCACGATCAATCAAGTACTCAATTAATATCCTTAAGTCCTCTCCGTAATAGCATAACTCTTGATGTCCATACAGCTCATCAAATGACCAGTACTCTTCTCCTCTTTCACCTATAATTTCTAATATATGCCCAGACCCGGATTCTGTTCTTGTATGAATAAAAAAGTCACTAACAAGGAAAAGAAGTTCTAGTCTTTGATTAAGACTTTCTTCGCTAAAAACCAGCTCTTCATATAATTTATAAATATCAGGACCAATTTGCTTCACCTGATTCCATACAGTTACTTCTGGGTGAAACCCTTTTTCAATGATCTCTAATCTTGCAAGGTGGTGGAGTGCATGGATTATTTGATTATACGCATCTAGAGAGTTCCCTTGATCAAACAATTCTTTACCTTCCATATAACTTCTAATTAAACGCGCAAACTCTATACCTTTTTTTACTTTTCTTCCATAGAAAGGGAATTCATTTAATTCTCTTTTTAATGAGGCAAGATAATCATTACGGTCAAAAACAATTTTCCCATGGTATATCCAATCAATAATTTTTTTATTGGATCCTAATAACCTCCACTCGTTTAACTTTTCATCTGTTACGATGTGGAGTGCTGATTTTTTATTTTCGTAAGCATAATGTTTAATAAAGACCGGTTGCTTATCCTTACTATCTGTAATGATTAATAAAATGTAATCAAATGTATCTGTAATTGAACTCTCAGGAGAGTTCTTCTCAATTAATAAAACTCCTTTTGTATCCGGGTTGCTGGCTCTTTCTTGATAAACGGGTCTTAGGATATCCTCCATGTTCCATTCCTCCACAATTTAATTCGCTCTCCTTATCTATTCAACAATATTCGACAGACTCCTGCCACTATTTTAATATCTATTGTTATTAAATTCTTTGGATATTATGGTATATTATAGAAGATAAAAGGGGGAAAAACGGTGGCAAAGTATTCAAGTAAGATAAATAAAATACGAACATTTGCACTCAGCTTAATTTTTATAGGCTTTATCATAATGTACGGAGGTATTTTCTTTAGAAACTCACCACTGGTTATGACTATTTTTATGGTACTCGGGCTATTAGCTATTTTTGCAAGTATGGCCGTCTATTTCTGGATAGGTATGCTCTCCACAAAAGCTGTTCAAGTTGTTTGTCCAAATTGTAATAAATATACAAAAATATTAGGCAGAGTGGATATGTGTATGTACTGTAAAGAACCATTAACACTTGATAAAGACTTGGAAGGTAAAGAATTTAACGAGGATTACAATAAGAAAAAGTTAAAAAATAAATAAAAAGAAAAAGCTGGCAAACGTCCAGCTTTTTCTTTTTATTTAACTTCCCTATCTGGTTTAATGAACTTCTTTAGCAGAACATTCCGGACAATCACCATAAATCTCCATTCGGTGATGTGTTACTTTAAATCCCGCAACATGCGATGCAAGATGTTCCACTTCATCAAGACCTGGATAATGAAAATCAACTATTTTTCCGCACTTTTCACAAATTATATGATAGTGATCTGATGACACAAAATCAAATCGACTGGATGAGTCTCCGTACGTCAACTCTTTTACTAAGCCAACCTCTTTAAACACACGTAAATTATTATATACTGTCGCTACGCTCATATTAGGAAACTTGCCTTCCAACGCCTTATATATATCATCAGCTGTTGGATGCGCATGGGCAGTTATTATATACTCGAGTATGGCATGACGTTGCGGAGTCATGCGGACACCAGTTTGTTTCAAAGTATCTAACGCTTCTTTAAGTTGTGGTTGAGACACCGTCATGCACTCCTTTTTTATATTATTCTCACTTTGTAATTGTTACAATAAGTTTACTTGATGATTGGTTGAGTTGTCAATATTTCCAGCACCTCATTCAGATATATTATATCCAGGGTGTTGGAAACTCTTGTCTCAAGAATTATGTAAAGTTGGTTCCATTTTTCCTAATTTATAGTTTACATATCTGGCAACAATAAACAAGAAATCGGATAACCTATTCAAATATTTTATAACTAAAGGATTTACCTCTTCTCCGAGAGCAACTGAATTTCGTTCAGCTCTACGTATCACTGTTCTCGCCACATGAAAAGCTGCTCCAGCTGGGTGTCCACCTGGAAGTATAAAATTCTTGAATGGAGGTAATTCCTCATTAAGTTCATCAATATAGGCTTCCAATTCATCAATCGACTCTTCTTTTATAACCCAGCCAACTTTTTTGCCGTATGGAGTAGCTAGTTCTGCACCAACGTGAAATAAATCAGTTTGTATTTTATGGAACTCCTCTAATAACTTATCTTTCCCTGAGAACTCTACATCATTTAAATAGCTTATCCCAAGTCCAATCATAGAATTCCCTTCATCACATGTTCCATACGCCTCTACACGTTGGTCAGTTTTGGATACACGCGTACCATAAACAAGAGAGGTTTGACCCTTATCTCCGGTTTTTGTATAAATTTTCATTCTAATACCCCTTTCCTACATCAATTTTATTCACATAGTTATCATCCTTATGATTAACAAACCGCTGAAAATTCTGCTCAAATATATCAAATGCGCGTGGCAAGTAATTTTTTGAAACGCTAGAAATATGCGGTGTGATAGTCAAATTAGGATATAACCATAGCTTATTATCTTCATTTAACGGTTCATTCGGAAAAACATCAAGCACCATATGACCTATAACTTGATTTTCTAACACCTCATGTATCGTGTCTTCTTTAATTAAATCTCCACGACCAATATTGATAAACATAGCTATATTTTTCATCATTTCAAAATGTTTGTATTTCAAGAGGTCCTTAGTTTCTGATGTACTAGGTAGTACAGATATAATAAAATCTGCATTCGGGAGAGCATCCTCAATTTGAGACATCGTAATAATATCATCAAAATATGAACTGGCGGAAACCCCGCTGCGATTCATCCCAATCGTTTTCATCCGAAAGACTTTTCCTAATCTAGCTATCTCTTCTCCAATTGCGCCAGTACCTAATATAAGAAGATTTTTCCCATTCAGCTCACCGAAAGGTAGCCTCTTGTCCCATATACGTTTATCTTTATTCTCTGCCATGATCGGGAATTGCTTTATATATGAAAGCATCATCCCCATGGCGTACTCTGCCATAGGTATCGCATGAATCCCTCTCGCATTTGTTACCAGGATATTTCTTTCTCTAATTTTTTCGAAAGGCAATTTTTCAATCCCAGCTGACATTACACTAATCCATTTCAAGCGTAACGCCTGGTCGATTGTTTCCTCATCCACATCTTCTCCATATGTTATGAGCACATCCATATCCTTAATAACAGAACCTGCATTTTTGATACCTTTACAAAAATGAAACTCATGCTCTTTGTATGACTCAATCAAACGTTTCCTAATTTCCCCCGGAGGATAAATTGCAGAAACAACCTTCATCCAAATACCCCCTTCATCCACACATCACTAACATAATAACATCTTTTACCAGTATAAAGTGCTGAGACGACTGTTCAGCTTCGAAAAGCATAAGAGGAGGCACGAAGGGAGGCGTTCTTTCCTCTCGTAATGCCTACACTTATGTCTCGAGGAGCTAGGAGTCGAAGCCGGATTACATAAAAAGCTGAAACGGTTTAGTTCAATGAACGAAGACTAAATTCGCCACGTCCTGTGACAACGCCTTTGTGACCTACATCCTGTTGGCATCCGCAGCAACTCCACTTATGTCTCGAGCGTTTTAAGCTAGCTCACATAAAAGCAGAAACTAAATAAAAAAACGGACAGCCAGTTCCGGCTGTCCTTCTAATAGTTGTATGAGGAGGTATTCCCTGATTCTATCTTATTCAAAATAGCTTGTTATGCTTGGTCTTTTGCCATAGATTTTAAAAACAATCACTATAAAAGTGATTCAGGATTTAATCCTTTTAACTCCGGTAGTACAAATAATCCATCCTTTCGAATCAATTGACCATCAAAATAGATTTCTCCTCCGCCAAATTCAGTTCGCTGGATAAGCACCATGTCCCAGTGAATAGAAGATATATTTCCATTGTCGGCTGCTTTATAGGCTAATCCCGGTGTGAAATGCAGGCTTCCACAGATTTTCTCATCGAATAAAATATCTCCCATTGGATTTGTTATTAACGGGTTTACGCCTAAGGCAAATTCTCCAATATAACGGGCACCTTCATCTATATCAAATATTTTATTGATTTTATCCGCTTGATCTGCTCTTGCATCAATTATTTTTCCATCTTTAAACGTTAAACTGACATCTCTGAAGGTAGTCCCTTGATAAGGACAAGGCGTATTAAAGGTAATCGTTCCGTTTACACTATTTTTAACGGGGGCTGTATATACTTCTCCATCAGGTAAATTTCTTTCTCCGAAACACATCACTGCCGGAATTCCCTTTATAGAAAAAGAAAGATCTGTACCCGGTGACGTGATTCTGACCTGATCTGTTTGCTCCATTAGAGATTTCAATGGCTCCATTGCCTTCTGCATTTTGGCATAATCAATTGTACAAACATCAAGCAGAAAATCTTCAAATTGACTTGTGCTCATCCCTGCTTTTTGAGCAAGTGATTTAGTCGGATAGTTCAATAATACCCAACGGCAATTATTAATATAGTAATCAACGACTGGCTTCATTACTTCTCCGCTCAGCTGAAATTTCTCTGACGGAATCTCAGCAAATTCCGCATCATTCTCTTCTCCGATCACAATAATGACAGCATCCATGTCTTCAAATTTTTTCAAATCCCAATTAGCCATGATTTCCAACTGTTCCCGGCTATACCCTTTTGCCATATATTTTTGAATCTCATCATCGAGCATTTGTACAAATGGGTATGCTCCTAGCTCATACGTTTGATTGACAAGTTCTACCAACAAAGGTTTCGTTATGTAGTGACCTTCAATCAACACTTTTTGCCCCTTCTCTAACCGTACAGAATGGGTTAGCAGTTGTCTTGCCATTTTTTTAATTCGTGGATCTTTCATACGTCATCTCCCCTGTTCTCTTTATTAAACACCTACTATCAATATACATATTTTTCCTCCAGAGAGCTTTTTATTTATAAAGAAAGCAGGCATTATTTCATGCCTGCTTACAATCTAAATTATGATAATTCATTTTTAATAAATGCTAAGGCATCTTCCACATGCCCTTTCACTCTCACCTTACGCCACTCTTTTACCACTATACCCTCTTTGTTGATAACGAATGTAGAACGTTCCGTACCCATATATTCATTTCCAAAATTGTTTTTTAATACCCATACTCCATACGCTTTTGACAATGTATGTTCTGGGTCTGACAACAAGATAAAAGGAAGATCATATTTCGTTTTAAATTTTTCATGCTTTTCAACCGGATCTGGACTAACGCCAACAATAATTGTATCCAATTCTGCAAATGATGTGTGATTTTCCTTGAAGTCACATGCTTCAGTCGTGCATCCCGGTGTCATATCCTTTGGATAAAAATAGAGAACTACATTTTTCCCCTTAAAATCAGCTAATGTAACCTCTTTTCCATTACTTGCCTGAAGCTTAAAATCCTGCGCCTTCTCACCAACTATACTACTCATAAAGCTCACTCCCCTGTTAGATAAAAATAATTAAGAACAGCTCGTTCTATTATTACTATACCTAATTTCGGGTTGTTTTTGCATGTTCAAAGTCTATGGCAGTCCTTACGACAAAAGCTGCCGGTAACGCATATCCAATTAAAGCTTCCATTGATGCAATCCATCTGCCAAATCCTACAGGTACCATATCTCCATACCCTACCGAGAGAAGAGTCATAGTACTGAAATAGAAGGAAGAGGCAAGCTTTTGAAACAAACCTCCCTCAATAGGTAAACCATTCAAATGAATAACCGTTCCAAATTTCATTTCAACCAATACGTATAGGATTCCGAAACCTATTAAAAAAGTGAAGTACACCGTAATGATCCAATAAAGATAATCGAGTGATATCCGTTCAGCCCGGGTTGGGTCTGTTGGCATCAATAATCCTCTCAAACTCATTAGTAACGTGATAACAACCGCAGCAAGGATAATATAAAACAAAGGTAACACCCCTTTTTATTACAACCGCATTTGTAATATATACGCTCTTACAGGCATACCTATGATTGCTTGTACACGAATCCATTGCTTAGGTGACCATGTTGTACAAACAAAGAATTCCAGTGCTAAAATGAAGCAGTTACATACGAAGGAGGAGAAATAAAATGAACCACGCTCAATCTGAAAGTTTGCATGCTGAAGCTATGCAGCACATCGTCGGCGGTGTCAATTCACCATCTAGATCATACAAAGCCGTTGGAGGGGGTTCTCCAGTTGCAATGGAAAGAGCAAAAGGCGCGTATTTTTGGGATGTTGACGGCAATCGATATATTGATTATCTTGCCGCTTACGGACCTATAATTACCGGGCATGCCCATCCGCATATTACCAAAGCAATTACAAAGGCAGCTGAAAACGGCGTTCTTTATGGAACACCTACTCCTTTTGAAGTTAAATTTGCCAAGATGCTTAAGGAAGCCATCCCATCCATGGACAAAGTACGGTTTACAAATTCCGGAACTGAATCGGTTATGACCACGATTCGTGTAGCACGAGCGTATACAGGACGGGATAAAATTATTAAGTTCGCTGGCTGTTATCACGGACATTCCGATCTTGTTTTAGTCGCTGCCGGATCAGGCCCTTCCACACTTGGAACTCCCGATTCCGCCGGTGTACCAAAAAGCATTGCTCAGGAAGTCATTACAGTGCCGTTCAATGATATAGATGCCTATAAGGAAGCAATCAATAAATGGGGAAATGAAATCGCGGCCGTTTTAGTTGAACCGATTGTCGGTAATTTCGGGATTGTTGAACCAAACCCTGGTTTTCTTGAAGCAATTAATGACATTACTCATGCAGCAGGGGCACTTGTTATCTATGATGAGGTAATTACAGCCTTCCGTTTTATGTACGGTGGTGCACAAAACCTTCTTGGTGTTGAGCCTGATATGACGGCGCTCGGAAAAATCATCGGCGGCGGCTTACCGATTGGTGCTTACGGTGGCAAAAAAGAGGTTATGGAAACAGTCGCACCCCTCGGCCCAGCCTATCAAGCAGGGACGATGGCCGGAAATCCCGCTTCCATGCTAGCTGGTATTGCTTGCCTTGAAGTATTGAAGGAAGAAGGAGTATATGAACGACTAGATCAACTTGGGGCGATGCTGGAACAAGGAATCCTTCAGGCAGCGGAAGACCATCATGTTTCTATTAAAGTAAATCGATTAAAAGGTGCATTAACGGTTTATTTTACTGATGCTAAGGAAGATATCAGTAACTATGCTCAAGCTGAAGCTACGAATGGCGAAGTGTTCGGCCGATTCTTTAAGCTTATGCTGGAACAAGGGATTAACTTGGCTCCATCAAAATATGAAGCCTGGTTCTTAACGACAGCCCATACAGAAGAAGACATAGAAACTACTATTAAAGCTGTAAATCAAGCATTCAAATTATTATAAATACAAATTTTTGAATATTTATGCATATCATCAATTCTACTAATCACGGTAGAATTGATGTTTTAACGTTGTTGAAAGCGTTTACATTAAGATATTTTGATTTTAATAACCAGATAATGTTTATTTTCCAAAAAAACTAAAATGTATATTTAATTGATTTCTGAAAATTCTAATGATAATATAAATCATACTAGTATTGATTATTTATTACCCTCAAAACTGTATTTCCTTCCTCGTTCGTTTTCCAAAGTAATCTAAAAAACCACAAGTTTAAAGCAGGAGGTGAACCGGCATCGAATAGGCGCAAGCTTATAGTTGCCCAACGTATGAACAAAAGATGGAATCCTAGTACGTTTATGAATTACCACGAATCAGAACATGATGCTTGCGGAATTATTGCATGTATTGAAAAGAAAAAAATACCTACCCGTGATAATATTTTTGCGTGTATTGATGCCCTGGTTACCATGAACCATCGGGCCGGTTTTATTAACGGCGAAGGCGATGGTGTCGGCATTCACATAGATATCCCCCGTCAATTATGGAAGGAGAAGCTAAAGAACTCTGGTGCTGATACAGACCTTGCGGATCATAACCATTTTGTAGTGGGCCACTTTTTTATTAAACGTGAGGCTGAGAAACAACAAACTATTGAGGAAATAATCAAACTGGCAAACGAAAAAGACTTAAAAGAAATTTATGTATCTGATGAAGCTTATTCCACCGATGCATTGGGACCAATAGCATTACAGGAAAACCCTGTATTTCTTCAAGTTGCTTTTATAGCAAAAGAAGATTTAAAACAAACTGACCTTTCATCTCTGTTATTTGATCTCACAATTACAATTGAGAAAAATGACCACATCCACGTATCTTCGCTTAGCCAATATCATGCCATCTACAAAGTGATGGGAGCCGGCGATATTCTACCTAAGTACTATCCAGACCTTGCAAGTCCACTCGTCGCATCAACGATGACACTTGGACATAACCGCTATTGCACTAATACACTATCCAGCTTTTTTCGCGTACAACCATTTAGCGTCCTTGGACATAATGGTGAAATCAATACAATCGCCAAATTACGCGATGAAGCGCAAATGGTTGGTGTTCCATTAGTAAACGGCGGCAGTGACTCACAGGATTTAAGTCGTACATTGGAAACATTCATCTACCGTGAGGGGTATTCTCTATTTGAAGCACTTGATATTGTCTTCCCTCCAATCATTAATGAAATGAAGGAATATCCCGATCATCTTCAGGATCTATATACGTATTTGCGTGAAAGCTGGGGCCATTTCGCTCAAGGTCCGGCAGGAATCATTTCCCGCCACGGCAATGAAGCTGCTTTCTCTGTAGATGCACTTGGTCTACGTCCTTTATGGATGATGGAAACTTCAACCTCTTATTTGTTTGGCTCTGAACCAGGTGTTATTTCACCAACAGAATATGTAGCCAATCCTAAACCAATTGGTCCAGGAGAAAAGGTCGGATTAAAGTGGAATGGCGATTCAATAGAACTATATGAATATATCACTTATCAGGAAGAAGTATTCAAAAGATTTAACAAGAGACTTAACTTTACAGAATCTCGTAATCGCTTAAATCCTCCTGATGTAAAAGAGCATACTTTTGCACAGGAAGAGGACAAAATCCAAAACGGACAATATAAAGCTTTCGGATGGGAACGTGACCATATTCAACTAATTGAACAAATGGCTGAAAAAGGTGCAGAACCAATCCGTTCACTTGGTCACGATGCTCCACTGGCAGCACTCAATCCTGAGCGTAAGAATATTGCAGACTTTATTAAAGAAAGTGTTGCAGTTGTTACAAACCCTGCGATAGATCGCGACCGAGAAATGGAACATTTTTCGACCCGAACCATTATCGGTAAACGCCCTTCTCTGTTTACAGATGAAAAATCTGTAAACACAGTGATTGAGCTATTAACGCCTCTATTAGCTGAAGGAAAAGCTGGACACACTTGTGCACAGTTTGCAAAACAACCTTCTTATGAACAAATTCACCAATTTTTTATGGATACAGAAGAATTGAAAACGATATCCATGACATTCACGGAGGGTGAAACGATTAAGGAAGCTCTAGATCGTATCAGTAAAGAGGCTCTTACCTTTGTTACTGACGGCTGTGGATTACTTTGCCTAGATGATGAACTATCCCATCAGGCTGAGCAATTTTGGTTGGATCCTGCCCTTGTAGTCGCAGCAGTCGATAGAGCATTAGTAAAAGCAGAAAAACGAAGAGACTGTTCCATTTTAGTTCGCTCTGCTGCCATTCGTAACTTGCATGACATTGTGGTGATTTACGGATTAGGAGCTAATTTGATTAATCCATATTATATGTTCCGTACCGTATCAGATGAGCAGTCGAAACCAGTAATTAATTTATATAACTCTTTATCTAAAGGATTAGAAAAGGTCATTTCAACACTTGGAATTCATGAACTTCGCGGATATGGACGACTATTCTCTTCGATTGGACTACAGGAAGAAATAGCAGACATCCTTCAAATCGTGAACTTCTTTGGATCCAATCAATTAATCTATAATTTTGATAAATTGAAGGAAGATGCGAAACAGCGTGCAATTGATTATGCCAATGAAAAAGAACGTGTCGGCAAGACCTTTCATCTGTTCCCGCGAATCTGGAAAGCAATTGGTGAGGTGGCTTCAACTGGAGATTATCAGGCCTTTGGAGAAAAAATCTCTGAACAGGAAGAACAAAATCCCACAACTATTCGCCATTTAACAGATTTCAAGAAAACCGAACAAAAAGTTGATCCAGAAACAGTGAATATTGGTGTTGGCGATCACAGTCTACCATTTGTAATTGCATCAATGTCGTTCGGCTCACAAAATGAAACAGCCTTTCGCGCATATGCAGAAGGTGCCGATCGCCTTAATATGATTAGCATGAATGGTGAAGGCGGAGAAATTAAAGATATGCTTGGTAAATACCCGCGAACTCGCGGTCAGCAAATTGCCTCCGGTCGTTTTGGTGTAAATGCGGAATTGCTGAATTCCTCTAATTTACTTGAAATCAAAATCGGACAGGGCGCTAAACCGGGTGAAGGCGGTCATCTTCCTGGATCCAAAGTAACATCAAAAATTGCCGAAGCACGTAATGCAACGATTGGATCCGATTTAATATCACCTTCAAACAACCATGATATTTATTCTATTGAAGATTTAGCTCAAATGATCCATGAGTTAAAGACAGCCAATGATCAGGCAAGGGTGGCTGTTAAAGTACCTGTTGTTCCAAATATTGGGACAATTGCTGTCGGGATAGCAAAAGCTGGTGCTGATATTATCACGCTAAGTGGATTTGACGGCGGTACCGGAGCCGCTCGTATCCATGCCCTTCAAAACGTTGGATTACCAGTGGAGATTGGTGTTAAAGCTGCTCATAATGCCTTGCTTGAAGCCGGTCTAAGACAGGATGTTGAGCTTTGGGCTGACGGTGGCCTCAAAAGTGCAAAGGATGTACTGAAGGTTATGCTACTTGGAGCAAACCGTGTAGGTTTTGGAACCCTCTCTATGATTGCTATTGGCTGTACAACATGTCGAGGCTGCCACCTGGATACATGCCATGTAGGGATTGCTACTCAAATTGATTCTGAAGTGGAAGCAAAGGAACATGGGCTAAGGAGATTTGTTCCTAGACAATTTGATTTAGCCGTCCAGGGAATCATCAACCTATTCAGTGCTTTTGGCAATGAATTAAAAACACTTGCGGCTGAACTTGGAATCACAAATCTCCAAGAAGCTGTCGGGCGTTCCGATTTATTAGTACAAACAAAAGGAAAAGAAATGCTGGATTTAAAATACTTACTTAAAACGATTGAGCTTGGCCAGATCACACATCTCGAAGCTGCTGCTACAAAGGACGAATTAATCGTCCAAATGGCCGCAGTCGGTGCAGAATATCTGGATGCAAGTGTAAATGATCTGCTTCAATCCAGACAATTTAAAAATATCAATTCTATTCAGCGCGTACTTGGAAGCCGTGTTTCCTGCCACCGGGTAAGAGGCAGATTAGATGGTTCCTATGTCAAAATGGATCCTGTTAATCTAACCTATAAAGGTTCCATACCTGGAAATGGACTTGGTGCATACAATACAGAAGGCATTACGATAACAGTTGATGGCGGTTCTCAGGATGGCACCGGCAAAACCTCATTTGGAGGAACAATTGCAATTCTTAAAGGAATCGGCAAGGATGACAAATTCTATAATGGTTCCGTCGGAAAAGGCTTTGGATATGGTGCACAAAAAGGTCTATTAATTGCTCAGGGTGACGCTGATGCGCGCGCAGGTATCCGTCTGTCTGGTGCTGACATGATTGTCGGAGGTTCTTTAAAACGGGATATTCCTGTACAAGAACATGGAAACATTGGCGTTTATTCAAATATTAAGGGCTTTGCCTTCGAATATATGACAAACGGCCGAGGACTTGTTCTTGGAGACCCGGGTCCATGGATTTGCGCAGGAATGACAGGCGGTGTCATTTATCAACGTCATTTGCCTGAACGAGGCCTTACAAAAGATGCGCTCCAACGCAGAATTGCAAAAGGAGCCCTCGTCTCTGTTGAAAAATTAAATGAAACAGGTATAAATGATGTAACTGAACTACTTACACGCTATACAACTATTCTTAGAGAAAATGGTCAACAGGCTGAAGCGGAAGAACTGGCCCAATTGCTAGGCAACCCAAGCCAGCACTTCCTCCAAATCGTCCCAGTTAAAACCCAAGCCGACCCATCTGTATCTACAGAATAAGGCTGAAACGACTGCCCAGACCCGACAAGCATAAGAGAAGAGGCACGTAGGGAGTGCTTTTCTCCCGTAGTGACTATTCCTTATGACTCGAGGGGCTAGGAGTTGAAGCTAGAATACACGAGTAAAGCTGAGGCGACTGGTGGTCAGTTATGGGCCATATATCAATTTATATCAGGATGATACATTATTTTCGAACCTCAAGAGACCGTTTCGCTTTATTAAAGCGGCGGCCTCTTTTCTTTTCATTTCTTAACTTTCTATTAAGCCGTTCTCAATTCTTTTTTATATTTTATGAACACATAAACCTTTCATTGAAAAATCTATATATTCCTTCTCTCCATATAGCGTATACCTGATGAATCTTGAAAAAATCGTATTCAATGCATGCCTTTTAGTCTAAAGGGGAAAGTAAACAAAAGAAGTATTTTGCCTGTATATCTTGAACATGAAGACGAAACCCTGTATAGTACAGTCATGTTCGAGATAAAAATAGATAAATATTCGTAAACAACTATGAATAAAAGGAAGAGGTATTATTTATGAAGGTTGGTGCCCGAGTCTTTAAAACGGGAATAGCCATTGTGATAGCCATCTATGTTGCGACAGCATTTAATATACCGGCTCCCGTACTAGCCGGGATTTCGGCTGTATTTGCCGTTCAGCCTACCATATACCGTTCGTACAGGACATTAATTGATCAAATACAAGCGAATATTATCGGATTTCTAATCGCGATATCGTTTGTATTATTATTTGGTAATGATCCCTTATTAATTGGTTTGGCAGCCATTATAACAATTGTAATCAACTTACAGCTGAAAAATGAAAATCAACTGACAATTTCGCTTGTAACTTTAATCTTGATTATGGAGCAACAAGACGGTAATTTTACTGAATTCGCCTTTTGGAGAGTTGCTGCCATTTTAATCGGTATTCTATCAGCGTTTATTGTTAACCTTGTCTTTCTTCCTCCAAAGTATGAGACAAAGCTTTATAAACGAATTAGCACAACCACAGACGATATTCTACAATGGATCAGAATTGGTTCTAGAAGCTCAACTGAACATATTATGATGAAAAAGGACATTAATCGTATTAAAGAGAATGTCACAAAGGCCGATAGCTTGTACGCTCTATATAAAGAAGAGCGTGAAACTTTCAGGAAAAATACGGTTGCCAAATCCCGTAAACTCGTAATCTACCGTTATATGATAGCAACAAACAAACGATCATTGGATATCTTAAAAAGATTACATCGCTTTGAAAACGAATTCCATCAAATGCCTGAGGATTTTCAAATCCAGGTTCATCATCAACTGGATTTGTTGTTGAGAAAACATGAACATATTCATCTGAAATTTATAGGTAAAGTAAAGCCGGGACTAATGCTTGAGGAATCTACGGACACTTATAACAAACAATTACTGATTGATATTGTTAAAGGTTTCCGATTAAATACAGACGAGGATTCCCCCGTTCACTACCATATGGTTACGCTAATCTCATCTATGCTTGAATATGGTGACTACTTAGAGCATCTCGAAATGCTTGTTAACAGTTTTCACTCTTATCACAAATCAGAGAACAAATCGATTAAGATAAATGATGATGATCAATTATAACAATCACTTAAAGCATTCCAAGGCCAGCAAAAAGGCTTTGGGATGCCTTTTTCATTCCATTGGTTTTGCACTGTATCTTATCTGATAGTCAAAAAGGTGGTTCTCCTTTCGATCAAAAAACCTCCTTCTATCCAAAACCTATGCCGTTCTTTATTCTCGTATTTTTTCGTAGGGATTGTTGCTATTATTGAATTGTGAAACAGCCACCTCCAGAAAGGAAGTGGCTGTACTTGTATATCCCAGTTAGTCAAAAAGTTCCTTACTGTTCAATTTTTTATCATAACTAGAAATATAATAAACAATAAAACTATATGCATCCACACCATACATTATACGAAAATGACTGCCCAAACTTTTTTTCGTAAATCATAGTAAAGAATAGTAGAATAAATTAAGAGAACGGTTATTCCCCGGAAGATATCACCATCCATCAACAATAAAATCACGTTTATCAAAATAGATATAATAAATAAAATGGCATATATCTTATCTATCTTGTTCTTTCTTTGCGCCTCGTGTTGGAATTGATACATCCTTTCCCCCGTGCTCATCATATACTTGATTACTCAATTATACCCTCCATCACATACCTCAGTAGAACAGCTAGGCATCCAACTGTTGAACCTGAAAGAGTCTATAATAAGCTCCTTGTTTAGCCATTAATTCTTGGTGTGTTCCCACTTCTATTATACGGCCATGTTCAACCATAACAATTCGATCAGCATGTGTAATGGTAGATAATCTGTGAGCCACTATAAATGTAGTACGGTCACGGGAGAGCTTTTCAAGTGCTTCCTGAATAAGATGCTCACTTTCCAAATCAAGAGCAGAGGTTGCTTCATCCAACACAATAATGGATGGATTCTTCAAAAACACACGTGCAATAGAAATACGCTGCTTTTGACCTCCTGATAATTTGACGCCCCTCTCGCCTACTTTTGTCTCATATCCACTTGGTAATTTGCAGATAAAATCATGAGCATTTGCTGCTTTGGCAGCTTCATAGATTTCTTTATCTGTCGCATCTGGCCTACCCAGTAAAATATTTTCACGAACCGATTCACTAAATAAAATACTGTCTTGCATCACCATTCCAATATTGTCCCGAAGTGAGCGTACCTGAACATCTCGGATATCCACTCCGTCCAATAGTATACGCCCTTGTGTCACATCATAAAATCGTGGAATCAAGCTAACCAGAGTAGATTTACCTCCTCCGCTCATCCCGACAAGCGCAATTGTTTCTCCCCTTTTCACTTCAAGATTAATATCCTTCAGTGCCTGAGTCTCATCTTCTCCATAAGAGAATGATACATGATCAAACGTAATGGTCCCTTGTACATCTTTACATGGACGTGCATCAGGCTTGTCCTCAATATCATACGGAACATCCAAAAATTCAAACACACGGTCCATTGATGCCAGTGATTGCGTTAATGTGGTAGATGAGTTCATCAATCTACGCAAAGGTCCATACAATAAATCGATATAGCCGACAAAGGCAACCATAGTCCCTAATGTCATATTCCCATTAATGACCTGGTATCCGGCAAATAGGATGACAACTAGAGGAGCAATATCTGTAATTGTATTGACTGCAGCAAACGATTTAGCGTTCCAGCTTGTGTGAGCTAACGCTTTTTTCAAGAAGTTTCCATTCACTTTATTAAATTGCTTTTGCTCATGATCTTCAATCGCAAAGCTCTTAATCACGGCCATCCCTTGTACACGTTCATGCAAATAGCCCTGTACTTGAGCAAGCGCCTGTGATCTATCTCGGGTTAATTCTCTTAATTTACCAAAGAAATATTTAATGGAGAATGAGTAGAGCGGTAACAGAAGCAACGATACAATGGTCAATTTTACGTCAAAGGTAAGCATAATTCCAACTGCTATTAAAATTGTAACTAGATCCAACCAAACATTCATAAGGCCGGTTATAACAAAATTCTTAGTTTCTTCAACATCATTAATCACTCTGGAGATAATTTCTCCTGCTTTAGCATTAGAGTAATATTTAAAGCTTAACTTTTGTATATGACTGAACATTTTATCGCGGATATCAAATAAGATTTTACTTGCTGTCCATTGGGCAAAATATTGCCGGTAATATTCTACTGGAGGCCGAACTACCACAAAAATGAAAAACATGATTGCCATTAACATATAGAGCTTCCTTAATTGCTCTCCTTTTTGCAAAGCATTGGCACCGATTATATCATCAATCACATATGCCAATAAGGCAGGAGTCAGCAAAGGAATCGCAAATTTAACTATCCCGATTAGGATTGTCACAATGATTTGCCACTTATAAGGCCTTACAAACCTCATATATCTTTTTATACTATTCATCAAATGTCTCTCCCATCAAGCATAAAAACCTGTCCATAAAAGAGACAGGCTTCTTTTCAACTTTTAATTGTTAAATATCGGTTATACCAATTATGAACGAACTCCTGAGAAAACGGCCCTTTTTTCGCTCGAATCATACTAATCAGCTTTTCCACATTTCTCCTGAGAATATGGTCAATGACATTCGGATAACCCATTTGAAGTTTATGCTCTTCGTACTCATCTTCATCTAACAGGTTATATGTCATATCGGGATATACCTTTATATCAAGATCATAATCGATATATTTAACCGCTTCCCCATCAAATACAAATGGAGAACTTAAATTACAGTAGTAGTAAATACCGTCATCACGAAGCATGCCGATGATATTAAACCAATACTGTGAGTGAAAGTAGGTAATAGCTGGCTCTCTTGTGAGCCATGTCCTACCATCAGATTCGGTTACAAGAGTCCGATCATTGCAACCAATTACAATAAATTGGGTACCCTTTAATATGGTCGTCTCTTGCCAAACCCGGTGTATATGTCCATTATGTTTGTAACTGTGTATTTGGATTTCTTCTCCTTCTCTCGGTACTCGCACGTTGTATTACCTACTTTCTCTCCCTATAGGGCAGGGCACTTATATACCGTCTCTGTGTTCAAATTGACAATATATTAACCGTTAAATTAAGATGCTTTTTTCCGTATTCTTCTATTATTATAACGATTCACATACAATTTTAAAACAAAGAGCCACCATGAAAAGCGGATAAGCTATAAATTGTTAAACAAATCGCCATTAACCAGCTCTTTTTTAGAATGAAATATTAATCCTATAACCAAAATTAATCGTTTACAAACATGAGTCATAATGAATGAAGGAAACAGAAGCGGAGAATAAAAATAAAAGAACACCTATAGAGATGCCCTAAATAATGATGAATTGTATTTATATTTTATAGTTTCGGGGCAGATTTTGACTGATAGCTTTCAATCACTTTTTCTGTTAATTGCATAAATATCGTTTGGATTGTATCTAATTCTCTTTTCATCTCACTTATATCGTCCTGGACACATAGTAAATCTTCATCATTCTTTCGATTCCTCAGTTCCTCCTCTAGCTCCATATAACGGTCAAGTTCTGTTTGCATATGTAAAAGCTTATCCATAATGACCATTTGTTCATTAACTAACTCTTCAAAACTCTTCATGCTCTACACCACCCAAAATCAGTATAATAATACATTTCTCTAATAAGCAGAAAATACCTTTGACTTTTTCTGTAGCCTTCTAAGAGGTTTTGTCGAGCCGTTAAAAAGCACTCGCCCGCTACGGGCAAGTGCTTTAATTAAAGGTTTTACATTATTGTTGTCCGGAGTTACCGGAGTTTTTAGCTTTGTTTTTCTCTGCTTTCGCGTTTGCTTGTTTCACAGATTGCACATCAGTTTCACTTGCAAATTCAGAACCAAATTGACCTTGGCTTTGACCTGCAGATTGTGCGTTTTGTTGTCTCACTTGATTTGCATTTGTTTTTGAACTGTTGTTAGCCATTAATATCACCTCCACACCTATTAATGTATCCAACAGAGGTTTTCATATACAAAAAGAGTGTTTCTATTTTTTTCCTTGTTTTTGCTTCACTATATAGCGGCATCCTATATAGAAATTTAAAACAGGAAAAGAGGAGGCTTTATTATGTTTGTAGGAAGAGATATGTCAGAGTTATCCATGATTCCTAAAAGTGAATGGAAGGAAGATGAACTGGAATTTTACCATCATTCATTTCAGCAGATTATGCCCTATTTAAATATAGAGGGACATACCATTCAAAGAGAAATTATTGAGGAAATTGAAAGAAGAGGCGGCCTGAAGAGACAGGAAGCAACCTGGACAAAAGGAACGCGTGTTTCCTACGATTAATTAAAATAGAACCGGCATCAGCTATACCTGAAGATTGTTATCTTTTCGCAGGTAGCTGATGCCGGGTTATTTTTTAACCATTAAATACATATGTTTCATAAATTTTTTGATGAGATACAGGTAAAGCATACTGTTGAAAATCATGATCTTTCACATATGCTAATTTATGTGTATTGCTTTTAAAGTTCTCCAAATTATTCACAGTGGCTGTATAGATATCAATTTCCCATGTCAAATGTGAAAATACATGATTGATATGACCGATTGGAGTTAATTGATTTAATTCAACTTGATTCTGTTCCGCAATCATTTCTTTAAGTTCTTTCACATCTCCTGTTGTTTCATAGCTTGGGAATTCCCACAACCCTGCGAGAAGACCTGTCTCCGGCCGCTTCCTAATCAGGATTCTTCCACTTTCATCGTTTATCACAAGTGCCGATAAATGAACAATTTTGGTCTTTTTAGCTTTAGTTTTTACCGGAAGCTCCTGCTGGATTCCTTTATCAAATGCCCAGCAGTGCTCTCTTACCGGACATAATAAGCATGCAGGTTTACCAGGAACACATATAAGAGCGCCAAGTTCCATCAATGCCTGATTAAATTCTGACGTATGTTCGGTATCAATTAATTCACGTACAGCTGATTCAAATAGTTTGCGGGTGGCAGGCTTCGCTATGTCATCATATATTTCTAATATCCTGGAAATGACTCTCATGACATTTCCATCAACTGCAGGCTCCGGAACACCATAAGCAATGCTTAATATCGCACCGGCAGTGTATGGACCGACACCTTTTAATTTTTTAATTTCTTCAGGAGTGTTTGGCACAATTCCACCGTAGTTTTCCTTTACCTCTTTAACTGCACTATGCAAATTACGAACCCGAGAATAGTAGCCTAGACCTTCCCATGCTTTTAAATATTTTTCCTCATCAGCATCAGCAAAATCATCAAGTGTCGGAAACCATTCCATAAAACGTTCGTAATAAGGAATAACGGTATCCACACGGGTTTGCTGAAGCATAATTTCAGAAACCCAGACACGATAGGGATCTTTATTTAATCGCCACGGTAGCTGTCTTTGTTCCTGAATAAACCAATCTATAAGATCTTTTCTGAATTGTTCTATATTGCAACTTACAAGTGTCTTCACGTTTCCTCCTGTTTATGTTAAAAATTAATGGAATAGGGAATAAATTAAGTAATCATACTGAATAGGTTTACCCTTGATTTTTTAATTCCCTTCATTTTAAAACAACATGACTGGTATGAAAAGTAATTAATATTGGATAAAAATAGTAGTTTCCTTTATAAGTCAGTAGAAAAGGAGGATGTATTATGGATACCGGTACTCATCTTGTAATGGGTATAGCACTTGGTGGATTAGCCACCCTGGATCCTCAGGTCGCCTCCCATACAGGAACAGCAACGGCCGTTATGATCGGTACAATCCTTGGTTCCCAGGCACCTGATATAGATACGGTTCTAAAAATGAAAAATAATGCAGTATATATACGCAATCATCGCGGAAGGACACATTCCATACCATTTGTAATTCTCTGGCCTATATTAATTACGGCTCTTATTGCCCTTATTATTCCGGAAGCGAATACCTTACATCTATGGTTGTGGACCTTTTTCGCTGTATTTTTGCATGTATTTGTAGATATATTTAATGCATATGGAACACAGGCTCTAAGCCCCCTGTCCTCAAAATGGGTCGCGCTCGGGATTATTAATACATTTGATCCCTTTATCTTCGGAATTCATATTGTAGGTCTTATTTTATGGACATTCGGCTTTGATCCAGGAACTTTATTCTTAATAATGTATGTAATTATTATCGGTTATTATATTGCTCGGATAACAGAATCCAGAAGCTTAAAGGCTCAGATTCGTTTACAAATCCCTGACGCTCGGCGAATTACACTTTCCCCAACCATGCGTTATCACCGCTGGAAGGTAGCTGTTACAACGCCTGATAAATATTATGTTGGGGTAGCTGAAAATCGTGAAATACAATTTTACGATACATTTGATCGTATTCCTTTACCGGAAAGTCCAATTCTGGATGCTGCTCTAAAGGATGTGAATCTCTCTGCCTTTGTATCTTTTTCTCCGGTATACCGATGGGAAATGGACTATCAGGAGGGAATGCACATTGTCCGATTCATTGATTTACGTTATCGGAGCAGAGGACGATATCCCTTTGTGGCTGTCGTTCATTTAGATGATGATTTAACTATTATCAACTCATTTACTGGATGGGTTTTTACAGAAGAAAAGCTTCAAAAGAAACTAAATATGATTACTGGATAATCAGGAAAGCTTTCTCATGAATGGGTGGGAGCCATTTTAGAATACTAATAAGGCATCCATCATCCCAGAATGAAAGGTGAGAGAATCTTGAGAAATAAAGCAAAAGGCTTTCCTTATGAGCATGATAATAAATTTAATGGGGAACCCCGAGCCAAACCAGAGTATGCTTCAAAACGAGCAGATGGCACTACAAATACTCGTCCACAGGAGCGAATGCATGCCTCTGGAGAACGGGATTCTGAATAAATTCAAAAAGAGCTTTCTACAGAAAGCTCTTTTTTTCTCGTTTTATTTTAATTTCATTAGCAAGGAAATAGGCAGCCCTTCTTCTTCATTTTGTTGAAGACGATACCCCCAGGCAAACACACCTTTTAAATACTCCACCTTAAAATATTCTCCAGGCGCTCCATCTATACCATACATTTCACCGACTATAATATCAGCCGGGTCTAATGTATAAGCCTTTGCCATAACGGCTCTCCTTTTATGTACGGCAAACTCATTAACCATCCCAAGCTGCTCAGCCTTTCTTGCTTTTTCATTTAAATCTGCGATTGTTTGTCTAAGCTCATGCTCTGACATCTCACTGAATTTTTTCTCCTGCATTTCTTTACCCCTCTCAGTACAATTCAAAATCTCCGTTATCAATTCGCTCTTTGCCCAGTTCTACAAAACGAGAAATTAAATCCATATCAAAACCTTTTCTAAATAGAGCTGTTTTCATTTTTTGACTATACGAATAGTCATCCAGTTGAGCATACTTTCTGTGAAATTTAGTCGCTGTTTTTACAAGACTTTCCCATTCAGCATTCTTATCATCAACCGCTAACTCTTCAGTCACCAATTTGGCCAGGCTCATTGAAAAACCCTTCCGTACAAGAAATTGGATTGTTTTCTGTTTTGCTTCTTTCATGGAACCCTTACTTTTTTTTAATGTCTTACTGGCCCATTCTTCAGCATTTTCTCTTTGCAAATCATTCGTATACTGACTTAATGCAGTCTGCTGATCCTTTTCTGAGATTCCCTTATTGAGCAGCTCTGTCCGGATGACATCAGGTCCTTTTTTACTGACATTCATTTGGGTTCGTACAAATGCATTCGCATATTCCTCATCGTCAACATATCTATACTCACGCAGTTTATGAATTACTTCATCAATAACCGCCTGTTCCCATTCCTTTTCACTCAAATAGGAAATAACCTCATGCTCTGAACGAATACGATAAGATAGATAATTGACAGCAGACTGAAATGCTTTTTGGATATGGTCACGGTACTGAATTTCCATAATGGATAATTCATCGACTTCCATCCCCTTCGATAGCCGCATGCGGACAAGTAAGTCATCATCCACACTAAATGCGTATCTTTCAGGCTGTCCTTCTTCTGTTATGTATATATTAAAACGATTTTTATTCTTTTTTTGTTGTTCAATTTTTGAGATAAGTGGCATCGTTAGCTCGCCTCCTCTTTTAATGTAGCATATATCCTTATCTTAGTCCTTTCTTTGATTTTAGAAAATGAATTAAAACATTTAATTATGGAAATTATAGGAATGACACTACTTTGAAAAGGAGAATGTTCATGGATAAGAAAAAGCGAGATCAAATGAAAAATCGCCTGACCTCTACTCAAGAAGTTCGTTACAAAAGGGAATTTAAAGCAGCAGATCGAGCGGCTGGGTTTACAGGATCTAAAGGAATTCGTCCATAAACTAACCTTTTATTTACCAGAATAATGGCTTGGATTTTGTTGCAATCTAATCAGGAAGATATTCTTCATTTGGGAGGTAATCAAAAATGGGCAGATATAACCATAACTTACTTCACGGCAGAAACAGGATGGCAAGTGGAAACACGCCGCCTTCCATAAAATCTGACGGATTAGATGTAGAATTTTCTGAGGCATTAGCTGATCATGATGATCTCGTTGCACAAGCCAGATCAAAAGCAGCTGATGCACGCGCTAAATCCAGGAAATAAACTGATTCGCTTGGGAATTTTCACTCCCAAGCGAATCAAAAAAACAACCGATTAAACAATCGACTGGGTGCCTGCGTTTATTAACCATTTACTTCAGCATCTAAATTAGGCGCGATAAGATCCTCTGCTTTAAAAATATCGTTAACTTTTTCACTTCCAGCATTAAAGTGCTCATTTGCTTTATCCATATTGGGTTCAGCTGTACCGGACAATTGAATTCCTTTTTCTCTATATGAATCAGAAATAGTCTTTATAGCCTTTTCAAAATCCTTGCTATATTTTTCTAAACTATCAGGAACTTTCACATCTTCCAAAGCATCCACAACAGAATTTGCTGAAGCAGCAGCTTTTTGTTTATCTTCCTCTGTTAAGACAGAAGGATTCTCTGCTCCCTCATAGGTATTTAAATCACGATCACTTCCATTAATCACATTCACTATGGAAAGATAGAAATCTAATAAGTCACTTTTTACATCCGCTGATTCTTTAGTGCCCACTTCCTCTTTTGTCTCTTCTTTTGATGAACAACCCATGACGATAACAAGCATCAAGGCCATAATACTGCATAACCACAATCCCTTTTTCATACTCTCTTACCCTCTTTTCGCTATTTTCGAATTATTCTAATTGTTGCATTAAACATCATACAACTTATGTGAGCATTCGTAAATACTGCCCCTTCTAAGTATGAACCCATTAATTTTACAATTACTGTTAATCAATTGATTATCTATGCTTTTATCGTGAAATATTGTACTATTAAATGCGTATAGACCCATTAATTACAAACAATTAAGAGGCAGGAGTATAGATAAATGATATTATCCGTTAAAGATTTAAGCCATGGCTTTGGTGACCGAGCCATTTTTAACAAAGTTTCCTTCCGCTTATTAAAAGGCGAACATATTGGCCTTGTCGGAGCAAATGGGGAAGGAAAGTCTACATTTATGAATATTGTAACCGGACAGCTGGAGCCTGATGAGGGGAAAGTTGAATGGTCTAAGAAAGTTCGTACTGGTTACCTTGACCAGCATGCTGTTCTTGAAAAAGGTATGACCATACGCGATGTACTGAAAACAGCATTTCAGTATCTTTTTGATATGGAAAATGAAATGAACGAAATTTTTGCTAAGATGGGGGAAGCTTCTCCTGAGGAATTAGAAGTCTTACTTGAGGAATCAGGTGTACTGCAGGACGTCCTCACTAACAACGACTTTTATGTCATTGATGCAAAGGTTGAGGAAATAGCAAGAGGATTGGGCCTCGATGAAATTGGGCTTGAGCGCGATGTTCAGGACTTAAGCGGTGGCCAGCGTACAAAAGTCCTTCTCGCAAAATTATTACTTGAAAAACCCGATATATTACTTTTAGATGAGCCGACCAACTATCTTGACGAGCAGCATATCGAGTGGCTCAAACGTTATCTTCAAAATTATGAAAATGCCTTTATTTTAATTTCACATGATATTCCATTCTTAAACAGTGTTATCAATCTTGTTTATCATATGGAGAACCAGGAATTGACCCGTTATGTTGGAAATTATGATGATTTTATGAAAGTGTATGAGGTGAAAAAGCAACAGCTTGAAGCCGCCTATAAAAGACAGCAACAAGAGATTGCCGGCCTCAAGGATTTCGTTGCACGTAATAAAGCTCGTGTATCTACTCGAAACATGGCCATGTCCCGTCAGAAAAAGCTTGAAAAAATGGATATCATTGAACTGGCGAAAGAAAAACCGAAACCAGAATTTCATTTCCGCGAAGCACGTACATCCGGTAAACTTATATTCGAAACAAAGGATCTTGTCATTGGGTATAATGAGCCTCTATCCAGACCATTAAATTTACGTATGGAGCGTGGACAAAAAATTGCTTTCGTCGGTGCCAATGGGATTGGAAAAACTACCTTGCTCAGAAGTATTCTCGGTGAAATTAAACCAATCTCTGGCCAGGTTGAGCTTGGCGAACATTTGTATATGGGATATTTTGAACAAGAAGTAAAACAAACATCCAATAATACCTGTATCGAAGAAATTTGGCAGGAGTTCCCTTCCTATAATCAGGCAGAAATTCGTGCTGCTCTGGCGAAGTGCGGCCTTACTACCAAGCATATTGAAAGTAAAGTTGAAGTACTTAGCGGTGGAGAAAAAGCGAAGGTTCGTTTATGTAAACTAATCAATCGTGAAAACAATTTACTTGTTCTCGATGAACCAACCAACCACCTTGATGTGGATGCTAAAGAAGAATTAAAACGCGCATTAAAGGCCTTTAAGGGAAGTATTCTACTGATCAGCCATGAACCTGACTTCTATCAGGACATAGCTACAGATGTTTGGAACTGTGAATCTTGGACAACTAAAGTATTTTAATGTAACGACGCTATACCTTAAACACCCGTTAGCTTTGGATATTTACATCCTGGTTAACGGGTTTTTTATTTACTTTATACTCTTTACCCCCTGCCTTAGCCTTGGCATAGGCAAGGAATTAGTCGGAAATAATTCCAGTAACCTAGGATATAGAAATGGAGTTGTTTAATAATCTCAGATCAGCAATTAAGAGTTATTGTTTTAATTGATTGCCATGAAAAATTTTAAGAATAAAATCACGATCCGGGACCTGAAGCCGTTCATATGAAGCTAAATATTTTGTATTATCATAGGTAGCATCTTCGTTAGAGATAACCACTTTGTCTCCCGCTATATCTAGGCAGTAGGCTTTGAATTGCAACCTAAAGAGCCTGGATTTAGAAAGACAGTACGTTCACTTCTGAAGAAATGAAGTGGATGATGATGACCAAAACAGATTAACTTTTCTTCCCATCCTTTAAATAAAGTCCTTATATTCTTAAGACTTGGTTCAACAATTCTGCTAAAAGGGTCTTGGCTTATATGGTCATTTAGCTTCGTTGGCTCAATCTGATAATGAATAAACAAAATTGAATTCCCTTCGACAGTTAAATTGATTGCCCTAGGCAACCCTTCCAACTTCCGGATGAATTGCTTATCCATCCTCTCTGCTATCCATTGATGATGCTCTTTTACATGGGAGTGGCTTTGTGGATGTTCCTCTCCTTTTAGAAGTGCTAAAACCGCTTCATCATGGTTTCCCGTAATCATGGATACATCATTTCTTGTAAATAGAATATCCAAAACGTCATTGGTATTCGGTCCGATTCCAATCATATCTCCCAGACAATAGATATTTTCAATATCCCTCCTTCAATCAAGCTTAGATAGTACCGCTTTTAAGGCAGGCTCATTCCCGTGAATATCAGCAATCACTCCAATTTTCATGTCAGTCTCCCTTTTTATGTAAAATTATACCTTAAAATAAAACAAAGCATTCTATTACTGCTGGAGGAATGCTTTGTTTTATCTTAGTTATGGTTTTAATATAACCTTCGTACAATTATCTTCATGTTCATTAAATAACGAATACCCTTTCGCTGCGTCCAGAAGTGGTAACTTATGAGTTACAATTTCAGTAGGGTCGAGCTTTCCTTCTTCAATCATTTTATATAATCGAGGCATATAATGAACAACAGGAGCTTGTCCCATCTTCATCGTAATATTGCGTGAAAAAAATTTCTCTAGCGGGAACATATTATAAACAGATCCGTAAACACCGGTAAGCTGCAAAGTACCAAATTTCCTTATCGCCTTCGTGGCAATTTGAATAGCACTTAACGTTCCTCCCTGCAATTTTAGTTTTTGCTCAATTTTTTCAATAGCTGATTTCTTACCATCCATTCCAACACAATCGATGACCACATCAGCTCCACCCTGTGTAATTTCTTTTATATAGCTCCCTGTATCATCATAATTATTAAGATTAATCGTCTCTACTTTATTCATTTTCTCAGCTTGTTTTAATCGATAATCCAAGTGATCAACAGCTATAACCCTTTTAGCACCAGCCATATAAGCAAATTTTTGTGTCATTAAACCAATTGGGCCACAGCCAAGTACGACCACAGTATCATCCGGTTTTACCCCCGCATGCTCCACACTCCAAAGAGCTGTAGGCAAAACATCAGACATAAATAATAATGACTCATCCTCTAATTCACAGGATTCCGGTATGACAAACGGCATATAGTTCGCAAATGGAACCTTTAAATATTCTGCTTGTCCGCCGGGATGATTCCCATATCGCTCTGTATATCCAAAATATCCGCCTGTATCCTGATGTGGATTGGATTCGGTATGATCACATTGACTTTCCATCTCATGCTGACAGTAATAGCATTGCCCGCAGGATACGTTGAAAGGGATAACTACCCGGTCGCCTTTTTTGACTTTTGTCACCTCAGGACCGACTTCTTCTACGATTCCCATTGGTTCATGTCCAATTATATATCCTTCTCTAATCGGCATATTCCCTTGATAGATATGAAGATCAGAACCACATATGGCCGTAGAAGTAATTCTGACGATTATATCATCATTCTTTTCAAGCTTCGGATCTTCAACCTCTTTAACCTCAATTTTTTTGGCCCCTTGGTATGTGACTGCTTTCATATTTCATCCTCCCATTCAGTTTAGTACAGTTACCTTATTCCCAAATAGGAGGACTCTTATGCAGGACATTTTTAAATTATGTGTTCTAATTCCAATTTAGCCCTTTTCATTTATTCTTCATATAATAATAAAGAAACCATACTGCATGCTGTTGTTCATCCTTAGCTGCACGATTAAACAACTTCTTTGCCGCTAAATTAATGGTTCCGTCTGCAACTGAAAGATAAAAATCCACGGTACGCTGCTCATCTTTTAAAGCCGCTTCAAGCCCCCGTAAATAATCATCCTCACAAGGTTCTGTCTGTTTTGGCTTTGGATCTCTCCCTGTTATGCCTGTATATAGTAGTACCAGTTGTTTAAAATGTTTAATCTCATCCTCTCTGATTTCCAATATTCGCTGCCGTTCATCTTCTGTTGGTGCTAGTCGGGCTAATTTTTCATAACACTGTATAGCACTGTACTCTCCATTAATAGCCCTTTGGGTTTGTTTCACTAAATCATTCATCGATTGTTGTCTCAATTATGTAACCTCCCCATTTTTCCTTATGACCTATCCTATGCGTGTTTCCTTTGAACAATTTCTACCTAAGTAAGATAACCTACAGGTTTTTTATCATTTTTATTTGGGTATATGAGAAATAGCGGTTAAACAAGTATCGTGGTTATCTTCGGACGTCGTTCTGTAAAAAACATATTTGACAAACGAAATTATAAAGTATATACTTAGAAGATATAATTTTAAAGTAGTGACTTACACATAGATATGTAAATAAATATGGCATTCTGCAATTTATGTTTTTCGGAACACTTATTCACACTGGAACGGCTTCGGAGCCGTAAGGATATAAGAGAGGTAGGGCTTATATCGTCTAAGTAAAAACGTCCAAGTGGAATAGATAACCGCGGCAATTTACATCACACACATAAACGAATACTAATAAATGAGAAGTTGTTACTTACATTTCAAAATTATTTTAAAACGAATCAGGCAGATGCTTGGTTCGTTTTTCAATGCATAAAAAGAAAGAAGCCATCAAGGAATCGATGACTTCCACTTATAGATATATTATTTATAACTATCTTTTCCTCTTAAATTGGGATCTCCACCCGTGGCTGGATTTATTGTTACTTTCACTTCGCGCTGTGCTCCCACTAATGGATCATCAGATCTTTCATACGTATCGCGAGCTGCATATTTCTTTTGTGATTCGGAGTCGACTAATATAAGAATCTTCCCCTTTTCTACATCAGTAGCATATTTATCAGCTGTATCTTTAGGAATACCCAATCCAACCAGCGCACCGGTCAATCCACCAGCTCCAGCGCCTGCTGCAATTCCTCCCAATGTTGTAGCAATCGGCCCTGCTGCAACAATTGGCCCAATACCAGGGATTATCAGTGCACCGACACCTGCCAATAATCCTGTTAATCCTCCTAAGATTCCACCTGTAGTTGCCCCAGCTGCAAGACCACTGTCAACATTTGTATTAGTCTTAGATGTGATTTTATCTGCCTTTTCTTTGTCCTTCACTACTACGGAAATATCTTCTTTTTGATACCCTTGCTTCTGTAATCTTTCCACTTCCCGTACAGCATCCTGACCATTATCATAAACACCAATTACTTTTTTATCCATTCCCATCATCCCCTCTCTAAAAGTTAATATATGGGTTCAATACCCGCTTAAGCACTTATTAATCCTTTTTCTTTCTAAGTCATTAGTTACTAAACGCTCAATAATGGGTAAGATATAGTTATGATAAGGAAATATTTCAAAGGAGGACTGTGCATGATCATCGTTTGGATTAGTTTAGCTATTATCGTTGGATCAATTGTATATCTCGGTATATATGCTTTTCGAACGTTCAAAGAATCAACACCTACAATTAATGAGATACAAGCAACTGTTACGCGAATACAACAACAAACGGATAGCATTAAACATGAAACAGATCGTTTAACAGGAAAGCAACAAGCAATCATGAGTGATGTTGAATATAAAAAAAGCGCCATTAATTATCCAATCAATCAGGCAAAGGGAATTCTCCCTTCTGCAAAAAGATTATGGAAAAGTACACCTGTGGCAAAACTAATCTCAAATAAATAAAAAAGCTCATATTAGATTGACCATGAAACGCATTTGAATTCCATCCGAATTTCAATGCGTTTTTTAATTATTTTTAGCATGAAGTAAAGCTTATCAGAAACGATAATGACTCCGAATTTCCAAGCTCGTAATTGAAGATACAAAATGAAAGGTGAAATGTTTATTGCAAAAGGGGGACGATTTTATGATTTTGGGATTACACCATGCTCAGATAACCATTCCAAAAGGATATGAAGAAGAAGGAAAACATTTTTATTGTGGGATTCTCGGTCTGGTTGAAAAAGAAAAGCCTAATTCACTAAAGGGACGCGGCGGGTTTTGGGTATCCGTTGGAGATCAGGATGTACATGTAGGTACGGAAGATGGAATTGACCGATTAAAAACAAAGGCTCATTTAGCCTATCAAGTCGAGGATTTATCATATTGGGAACAGGTGTTACATGAACAAAACATTCAACTAATAAAGGGTATACCCATACCAGGCTTTGAACGATTTGAATTTAGAGATCCGTTTGGGAACAGGATAGAACTGATTCAAGAATTATGATGAGTTTTAATATACGAAAAGCTTAAAGTCAAGTCACTTAAGCTTTTCGTATCAAATGAATACGGCGAATTGGTTTTTAATAAACTGGCCTTATAAATGTTTAGTTGAATATCTCTAATAAATCTTTCAAGGAATAAATATGATAATCCGCTCTATCCAGTTCACCATCCTCAGCATATCCAAAGTGACAAGCTATAGCTGGTATATGATGGGCTTTTGCCGCCTCAATGTCAGACGAACGATCTCCTATCATAAAAGCATCCGATTTATTTAAATGTTGAAAGTGCGCTAACAAAATATCCTTTTTCTTACGGCCGCCGACCCTTTCAATACACAAAGGCTCATAAAATAAATCTTTAATTTGCTGTGAATTTAGTATTTCATTTAAATATGCAGTTGAACAATTACTTGCTGTTGATAAAATATGCCCTCTTCTTTTTAGTTCAGTTAACACTTCTCTGGCATAGGGAAGCAGTACATTTTCAGTTTTTAAGCTTTCCAGTAATTCTTTCTCTGAACGCTCAGAAATCATTCTTACTTCCTGTTCGGTGGCATCAGGTGTTAAAAGCTCCCAAAACTCTTTATGAGGTAAACCAAACGCAGATTGAATCTTTTTAGGATTAGGGACCTTTAGGTGTGGATAATTCTTGATTTCCGCTTGAATAATAGGTATACTTAATCTCGTTGTCTCAACTAATGTACCATCGAGATCAAATAACAATACAGACAAAAAAATCCCTCCAATTTTTTTATTTTTATTTTTATTTATAAACAAAAAACATATGGAATTATTGCCAATTTTATTATATAATTCCTTTAACCTCTCAATTTATTCCAATTGCCAATTGCTAAGTTTATATTTTTCAAAAAACGGGAATAGTACATTCATCCTCTCAACAACATACCGTCCATTAGAAAAACATCACTTCACTTTTACTCTAAAACCTTGGAAAACCAATTTTAGATGAACAAAAATGATGCATTTAATGCGTCTATTAACTATTGATTAAACGAACAAAAGGAGTAGATTTATATGGTAAATGTTACAGTATTAATAGATTTCATGGGGAAAAACTATCAAACAAATGTCCTTGCACCAAGAGACACTGATGAATCAGAAATCAGACAGTTAGCCTATGAACAAGTCCGTAAGCAATGGACACCGGAAACTAAATAATTGACTCAATTATCCGAGCTACCGATTCCCGATTGGTAGCTTATTTTTTTGTTCTTTTTATATTTACCCATTTATTCTTTATCGGAATCAGCATTCACTTAAACACTCCAAGGCCAAAACCTACCTTTTAACCCTCTCTTTCCCATCACTATATCAAAAAAATATAATATTCTATATAACTTCTATTTCATATCAAAAATTCATATAAAAACTTATTAAAAACGAGGGTTATCAGTTGAATTTTCATTATTTTAAATTTTATCATAATAGTATAATACTTTATTTATATAATATAAATAATTTTCAAGAAAGGAGACTATCATGAAGAAGAAATGGACTTTATTCAGTATGTCTTTTGCTGCTTTATTCGCACTGGCAGGTTGTAACCCTTTAATGGTACTGAATCCAAAAGGGCCACAAGCAAAAATTCAATCCGATACGATTATTTTTTCTATGATCGTGATGGCTGTTATTTTAGTGGTTGTTTACGCTCTTTTTATCTATATGATTGTGAAATATCGAGCATCTAAACAGCCCGTAGACTATGTACCGCCATATGAAAAAGGAAATAAGTGGCTTGAAATTATATGGACTGCCATCCCTATCATTATAGTAGTCGTACTTTCAGTTGTTACGGTCATCACCACTTTTCAGGTGGAAAGTACACCAGCTGGATATGAAGACGAAGAGCCTTTAGTGATTTATGCATCTTCTTCCAACTGGAAATGGCATTTCAGCTATCCCGAAGAAGGAATCGAAACAGTCAATTATGTCAACATTCCAACAGATCGGGAGATTGAATTCCGTTTATATTCTTTTGGACCAATCACTAGCTTTTGGGTTCCCCAGCTGGCAGGTCAAAAATACGCAATGAGCGATATGGTAACTACATTACGAATCGTTGCAGACGAACCAGGTTCCTATTTTGGAAGAAACGCCAACTTTAGTGGAGAAGGCTTTGCACAAATGGAGTTCGAAACATTAGCCATATCTCCAGAAGAATTTGATAGCTGGGTAGATGAGGTCCAAAAAACTGCCGAACCTTTAACTGAGAAGGAATTTAACAAACTGCTTGATATGGAAGTAATGGGCAGAGCCACTTACTCTTCCACACACCTTGATTTCAGTCCGGCTCCTGTATGGCCATTCCATGAAAGCAATGATGATGCTACAGATGGAACAGATACAGAAACGAACGAACATAATCATGAATAAATCAGGAAAGGGGATTAGACCATGAAATGGGATGAATTCTTTGTTACAGGCGATCCGCTTATCTATGGTGCTATGGTTAGCATTGTTGTTGCCATGTTGGCAATCATTATCTATCTGACCTATACCAAAAGATATGGATGGCTGTGGCGTGAATGGTTAACTACAGTAGACCACAAACGTATTGGGATCATGTATATCCTTGCTGCGTTCCTTATGTTATTTCGCGGTGGTGTTGACGCATTAATGCTGCGTTTGCAGCTTGCAACTCCAAATATGACATTCCTGGAGTCACAGCATTACAATGAAGTTTTCTCTACTCACGGAGTTATTATGATTCTTTTTATGGCTATGCCATTTGTATTGGGAGTCATGAATATCGTTGTTCCTTTACAAATTGGAGCTCGTGACGTTGCCTTTCCGGCACTCAACGCTATCAGCTTTTGGTTATTCTTTGTCGGAGCTATGCTTTACAATCTATCGTTTGTTATTGGCGGATCTCCAGATGCAGGTTGGAGTGCCTACTTCCCTTTGGCAAGTAATGAATTCAGTCCGACTGTCGGACACAATTATTATGCAATTGCTCTTCAATTATCCGGTCTTGGTACATTGATGACGGGCATTAATTTTATCGTAACCATTATCAAAATGAGAGCTCCGGGTATGTCTATTTGGAAAATGCCAATGTTCACTTGGTCTGCATTAATCACATGTATCATTATTTTGTTTGCGTTCCCGACATTTACTGTGTCACTTGCACAAATGATGTTTGACCGACTTTTTGGAACACAATTTTTCTCAACCACCAATGGCGGTATGGATATGCTTTGGGCAAACAACTTTTGGATTTGGGGACATCCTGAAGTATACATTGTTATATTGCCAGCTTTCGGTATTTTCAGCGATGTCATTTCTACTTTCGCACGTAAAAATCTATACGGCTATAAATCAATGGTCTACAGTATGATTGCCATCTCATTGCTATCATTCCTTGTATGGACCCATCACTTCTATACAATGGGCCACAATGCAACGGTTAATAGCATATTTGCGATTGCTACGATGGCTATTTCTGTACCAACCGGTATTAAGATTTTCAACTGGCTGTTTACTCTACGAAAAGGGAAAATTGTATTCCCTACAGCCATGCTATTCTCGCTGGCCTTTATACCGATTTTTACAATCGGTGGTGTAACGGGCGTTATGCTCGCAATGTCAAGTGCGGATTACCAGTACCATAATACAATGTTCCTAGTCGCCCATTTCCATTATGTATTAATTCCGGGTACTGTCTTTGGAATGATTGCAGGTACTTATTATTGGTTCCCGAAAGTTTTCGGTTTCCGCTTAAATGAAAAAATCGGAAAAATTAGTTTTTGGCTGATTGCGATATTCTTTAATGTAACATTCCTGCCTCTATTCTATTTAGGTCTGGATGGTATGGCGCGCCGGATGTATACCTATTCTGAAGCGACAGGCTATGGCCCACTGAATCTCACTGCAAGTATTGGAGCCGTAGGGTTAGCAATCGGCTTTGGATTAATTATCTATAATATCATCTATAGTGCATTCAAAAGTCCTCGTGACAAACATGCGGATCCATGGGATGCACGTACATTAGAATGGTCAATTCCAAGTCCGGCACCATTCTATAATTTTGCGGTTATGCCAAACGTTAAGGACGTCGACCCTTTATGGTATTCCAAAATTAATAATGAACCGCTTTACGAAGATGAAATAAAGCCTATTCACATGCCAAGCAATACAGGAAAACCAGCCATTATGGGTATATTCTTCTTTCTCTCTGGTTTTTGCCTAGTATTCAGTTGGTGGATTCCAGCTATTATATTTGGGATTGGTGTATTTATCACAATGGCTGCTAAATCCTTTGAACGAGATCCTGGCTATTATGTTTCTGTAGAGGAAATAGAAGGAACTGAAAAAGTACTGCGAGGTGAAAAACTATGAAGATAGACTCTTCCCTTCCACTGGAATACAGTACAGAACAAAATCAATTAAGAATCTTTGGTTTCTGGTTATTCCTTGGAGCTGAGATTGCATTGTTTTCTATGTTATTCGCAACCTATTATACACTCTTTAATGGTACGGGCGATGGTCCTACAGCAAAAGAAATTTTTGAAATTAAAGGCGTCATTATTGAAACGATTGTCCTTTTAACAAGTAGCTTTACTTGCGGGCTAGCTATTCATAGTATGAGACTTAATTTGAAAAAACCGATGATTACATTTTTTATTATTACCATGCTGCTTGGTCTTGTCTTCCTAGGTGTAGAGATTTTTGAATTTATGACCTATATCGAAGAAGGCGCAACCATGCAAACAAGCGGATTTTTATCAAGCTTATTCATGCTGCTCGGTACGCATGGAGCCCACGTAACATTCGGGTTATTCTGGGGATTATGTATACTCATTCAAGTCATACGAGAAGGATTTACGGCAGAAACAGCCAATAAATCTTTTATCTATTCCCTATACTGGCATTTCCTTGACGTAATCTGGATTCTCATCTTTAGCTTCGTTTATTTGAAGGAGTTGATATAGGATGATAAAACAACTATTTCCACTTAAACATGTTTTGGGTTATGTCATATCATTAATTCTAACCATCATTGCGTTATCCGTAGCCTTTTATGATATATCCTTTACGGCCGGAATGGTGATCTTATCCATAACCGCTATTATTCAAACAGCTGTACAACTCTTTTTATTCATGCATGTTAATGAATCTAAAGAAAAAAGAACAATCTATCTAAACATTATCTATGCTCTATTCGTCGCACACGCAGTCATCTTCGGAACCATCCTAACCATGATCTGGGGCCACGCCCACTAAAAAGCTGAAGGGCCTTGGTCAGGAGTGAGGAGCATAAGACAGAGACTCGTAGGGGACGTTCCTCCCCCGCAGAGGCTATGCTTATGTCCCGAACTCCTAGGCCCTGAAGCTAGATTGATTAAAAGGCTGAGACGACTGGTCAGGCCCGACAAGCATAAGGAAAGGCACGCAGGGAGGCGCCCTAACCTCCCGCAGTGGCTATCCTTATGACTCGAGGGACTAGGAGTTAAAGCTGGATTAACTAAAAGGCTGAAGGGCTCGATTAATGAACGAAGACTAAAATCGCCACGTCATGTGGCAACGTCTTCATGACCAACATCCTGTTGGCCCGTGAGGAGCATAAGACAGGGGCACGTAGGGAGGCGCTTTTTCCTCCCGAAGTGGTCATGCTTATGTCCTGAGCTTCTAGCCGTTGAAGCTGGATTGACTAAAAGGCTGAGGCGACTGTATTAAGGAACAAAGACTAAAGACGCCACGTCGTGTGGCAACGTCTTTGTGACCAACATCCTGTTGGCCTTAAGAAAAACCTGTGTTGTACAGCCAACACAGGTTTTTTTTATTATTGATAAATCGTTTAAAATATCTTCTTCTTTTCCCTATCATCTGTAATAATTTGTACTGCCTCACGGAATCGCTGAGAATGAACGATTTCTCTTTCTCTTAAAAATCGTAAGCCATCATTTAAATCTGGATCATCTGACATATTGATAATCCATTGGTAGGTAGCCCTTGCTTTTTCCTCAGCGGCAATATCTTCATATAAATCTGCGATAGGATCTCCCTTTGTCTGAATGTATGCAGTTGTAAATGGTACACCTGCTGCATTATGGTAAAAAAGAGCAGAATCATGATCAACATAGTGGTCTGCCAAACCAGCGTCTCTCATCTGCTCTGGAGTAGCATCTTTTGTGAGTTTATATATCATTGTGGCAATCATTTCCAAATGCGCGAATTCTTCTGTGCCTATGTCATTTAGCAAGCCTACCACTTTATCAGGAATGGTATATCGTTGATTCAGGTATCTAAGAGCGGCTGCTAACTCTCCATCTGCCCCTCCATACTGTTCAATTAAATATTTGGCTAAAGTCGGGTTACAGGTACTGACTCTAACAGGGTATTGCAATTTCTTTTCATAAAACCACATTCTGTAATCACCTCATCTTTTATATTTGCCAAGGCCACGGAGTAGTTCCCCAACTCCAATTGGCATCCGTATAACTATTACCAAATTGTTGAAGTGGGCCGAATTTTTTTTCGAACTGCTGTTTAAGCTGCCTGCTCTGATGAGAGAATTCGTTAAATTGCTGCATGGCTTCTAAATCATTGGGATGAGTATCTAAATAAAGGGTTAGCTCCACTAAAGCAAAGTCGATTGCCTGAATTTCCTCTAATAGCTGATAATATTCATCAGGTAATTGGGGCTTCACTGAGAATCCCTCCTTTTATGTTCATAGGGGTTTTCATAAAAGTCATAAAATACAGGCCAGAGTGTGCCCTTGAATAATGCCTCCTTTGGTGAAAATTGAGGCAGGTTCGGCGGTTGAAATCCGAGAAATAAATTAGGAGGAGTAGAGTAATACTTCTTACCAATTGGTCTGCACGGATCAAATCGACTGTGAAAAGGTGTATAAGATTTCATGTGCGATTTTTCAGGCCGATTTTGCTCAGTCATAGCTACACCATCCTTTTTAAAATTCATTTTCCTTTCAGGCTATGAGCATACAAACTGATTTAGTACATTTAATTGTTTAACAGAGTTTTCAGTATCCAAAAAAAATCAACAATTTAATTCTTTCAAATAATATTTCAGAATATCAGGTAGTGGGTAAAAAATGGAGGTTTCCAAAAAGAGCAGAACTACAGAATTTTTTCTTGGTTTACTTGATGGTATTTTGGGGATTTTCGCAGCTGGTATAGCATTATTTGTTGGGGTTTAGATTCTGTACTCAATAAAACAGGTGAAGTACAATCATCAATCTTGGATGGTTAACCGTTCTATTCTTGCGATCATTGGATTAGTTGTTGTCAAAAGCAACCCTAAATTAGGAGGCTCCTTTATGCTTATTGCGGCTATTGGTGGATTTATTTGCACTTCGGCTTTCTATATACTTCCGGGAATCCTTTTACTGATAGCAGGATTAATGGGTTTATTGAAAAAAAACAAAAAATTAATACCGGTGACATAATTATTTTTGAATAGAATCCTATCCATTGGCGATAAGTCCTTTTTTCTATTCATTCTTTAATTGCAGACTTTAATTTATCATTTTTAATAGTGTAATAACCTAACCATTTACCCCCTAGTTTCAACTATTTGTATTTTAAGTAAAAGTGACATACCATAATTAATATAAGATTTAGTATTTTAGAAGATGGGTGAAAGAAAGTATGTCAATACTTGTGGTAGATGATAATAAAGTGAATTTATTTGTAATTGAGACCATCTTAAAGCAGGCAGGATACAGGTCTATTAAGCTGGCTAAATCAGCAAATGAAATGATTCATATTTTAGAAGAAGATTTAAGTAAAAATCACGGCAGAAGCTCCTTTAATTTAATTCTTTTGGATATTATGATGCCAGAAATTGATGGAATCGAAGCCTGCAGGCGAATCACTGCAACGGAGGAATATAAAGATATACCTGTTATTTTTGTGACCGCATTAGGTGATACCCATAAACTCGCGGAAGCACTGGATGCCGGTGGATCAGATTATCTAATGAAGCCTATTAATAAGGTAGAGCTATTGGCTCGGATACGTGCTGCTCTCCGTTTAAAAGAGGAGAAAGATTGGCATAAAAATCAGGATGAAAAAATAAGCTATGAGCTTGATCTCGCTACAAAGGTGCAGAGAAGCTTGTTAAGTGAGCCCATATTAAATAATCAAATCAAAATAACGAGGTCCTATAAGCCATCCTTTAACCTCGCAGGTGATATGTATTATTGGCAGCAGATTGATCAGGATCGCTATGCCATATTTATGTTTGATATGATGGGGCATGGCATACCTGCATCATTAGTATGTATGTATATCTCCTCTATCCTTCGTGAAGCGGTACGGAATGTGGTTGATCCTGAAAAAGTCATTCTCGAATTGAATCGCTGTATGACTTTACTGGAGGAAAAAACAAAGTTAACATCCTACTACTTAACAGGTATTTATTTATTGGTAGATACGAAATCAAAGACGATTGAATATGTCAATGCCGGCCATCCACCGGGCTACCTTTATATCGATGGGAAAGACTTAATTGAAATGGGACAGCGAAATACAGCAATTGGATTTTTCGAGGAAATGCATATAAATAAAATAACTATTCCTTATACTGATAGTTTTCAGGCTTTAATATATACTGACGGTGTGGCGGAGGCTATTGATAATGATGAAACTAAAGCCTTGGCACATTTGCGAGAAATAGGAAAGTATCAATGGTCAGAAAAAGAAGCAGTGGCTCCTTTAAATGTTATCCTTCCTGAGGAGAAACAGGCAAATCAGCATGATGATATGTGTGTCATCCTTGTAAGGGGATAAAAATCAACTTTTCTAAAAAGATAAAGAACAGATTCTAATGGAGTCTGTTCTTTATCTTTTTGTTTGATATAAGCATTCTCATCTGACAAAAGATCAAAATGTCCTCTTTTTGGATTGATGACAAGACCATATACAGGAATTGTTATTGCTTAATTGATGATTACGGACAACATCAACCTTTTTACACACTTGTTTTTAAATCACCAAGCTTTGAAGCCAACTATTAATGTCAATCGATAAATATATCAAGTGCTTCATCCGAAAATACCCCGTAAGAGAGAGGTAAAGAGTAGTAAATAAGCAGATATAGTATTTAGGGGAGATTAATATGTTAATGGTAAATAAAAATATAAAGGGCAAAGATTATAAGCAATAAATAGATTTACTCTCATTGATAATTTGGTAACCGACATTGAAGAACATATAATCGAAAAAAGAATACAAAAAGAATGAGAAATCACAAGACTTTCTGAAGATACAGCATACGTTTTTTATTTTAAAATGAATAATGCTACAAGACAATTTTTGAAAGAACGTTGTAATTCCCTTTTTGATTGGATTGGTCCTGAGCTACCAGAAGACTTTATGTTTTACCATAATGATAAATGTATATTAGCTGTATGCTCCCACGAAGAATACTTTACGGTGGAAAAAACCGTTTGGAAAAGTTTCTTATCGAACTAAAGGCAATAGCAGAAGATCACGGCTGTCAAAATAAAAGGATTTTTATATGCTGCTATATAGATAAAAAGGGGACCTTAAACCCGACTGACACTAAAAAACCTGTGTCAGAACAGTTTGAAGATTTCCTTTTCCTTTTATAAATCCTATTATGAATATAATTTTTTCCTATAAAGCCGCTGATTAATATCTAGTTCCATATACGTATCAGCCAACTCCATGATCTTTAGGGATTCTTTGTTACCAAGCCCCAAAAAGCCGCCAGGACTTAAACTTTCATCAAATAGTTGGAATACTTTCGCCTGCAATTCCAATGTGAAGTATATGATGACATTTCTGCAAATAATCACATGGAATTCATTAAATGATCCATCCGTCACTAAATTATGCTGGGCAAAAACTATATTTCTTGATAGGGATGGACGAAAATATGCATATTGCATATCGGTCTTATAATATTTAGAAAAAGCATCCAATCCGCCAGCCTGCAAATAATTCTTCGTATAAGATTGCATTCTTTTTAAGGGAAATGCCCCTTGGCGAGCTTTTTCAATAACTTTTTCATTCATATCCGTCGCATAAATCTTTGTTTTATCAGCCAATCCCTCTTCTTCCAACAGGATTGCCATCGAATATACTTCCTCACCGGTCGAACATCCCGCATGCCATATCCGTATTTCTGGGAGGTCCTTCAATCTAGGAACAATCTTCTTGCGAAAAGCATAAAAGAAATCTGGATCTCTAAACATGTCTGTAACATTAATCGAAAAGTCACTCAGAAGATTATTTACATACCCTTCTTCATGAATCACTCGTACTAGAAGCTCGGAAACAGTTGTCAGGTGATCCTTATTCAGTCGATTTTTTATGCGGCGAGCAATTGATGAACGCATATAACCACGGAAATCGTACCCTGTCATCCGGTAGATTGCCTCTAGCAATAAATCAATTTCTAAATTCTCGCGTTCTTCTATAGATGATGGATAACCCAACACTATGCAGCTCCCTTCTTCCTATTTCGTTAACCAAACAGACATCACTGAATATAGCTGTTCTAAATTGATTGGTTTGCTGATATAGTCTGTTGCACCAGCTTCCAAACATTTTTCTCGATCTCCCTTCATTGCTTTAGCTGTTAATGCAATGATAGGAATCGATGTAAATTCAGGATTTGCACGTATATGTCTCATCGTATCATAACCGTCGAGTTCAGGCATCATAATGTCCATAAGAATCATATCTAAATCATCTTGCTCCTTAATGATTTCAAGACATTCGATTCCATTTTGGGCAACAATGATTTGAACACCTTTACTTTCCAGGGCTTTTTGTAGAGCAAATATATTACGATGGTCATCATCCGTGATTAATACCTTTTTCCCATTAAAGACATCCAAAATTAATAATTCTTCTTCCTCAGGATCTATTACTTCTTTTTGAACAGCAATTTGCTCCATTACATCATTTGCAATTGGCAAATGAATAATGTCATCGTTCACTTTACTGTTCTTATTAGTCATTCCATCCGGCAGATTCGGCAAGTACACAGTAAATGTACTTCCCTTGCCCTCTTCACTTTCTAGAGTTACATATCCGCCAAGTAACTTTGTAAATTCTCGGCAAATCGATAATCCTAATCCAGTTCCGCCATACTTACGGGCTGTTGCTCCATCTGCTTGCTGGAAGGCCTCAAAAATAATTTGTTGTTTATCATCAGCAATACCAGGACCTGTATCGGTTACAACAATTTTCATCCAGAAGTCGGTTTCCGTAATACCATCAAGAAGTTCTTTCTCTCGAGTATTTCTCACTTTTTCCATCTTCATAGTAACCGAACCTTTTTCCGTAAACTTCACAGCGTTGGATAATAAATTCTTTAGTATTTGTTGCATTCTTTGTTCATCCGTATAAAAAATGGAAGGCAGGTCATCTTCTTTTCCAATAACCAGTTCCAGACCTTTTTGTTCTGCCTGAGGAGAAAAGACTCGTTCTAAGCTCTCAATAACCTCACAAACATTGGTTTCATTAAAGAAGACTTCCAGCTTACCAGCCTCAATTTTAGATAAATCCAAAATATCATTAATGAGTGCCATTAAATCATTACCTGATGTATGGATCACTTTTGCAAATTCTCTTTCATCCTCTGTATATTCACCAGGCTCTTTATCGACCAGCATTTCAGATAATATTAAAATACTATTCAGAGGCGTTCTCAATTCATGAGACATATTCGCAAGAAACTCAGATTTGTATTTTGAACTTTGAAGGAGCTGTTCATTTTTAACCTCAAGCTCCTCTTTAGAAATCTCAAGTTCCCTCGATTTCTGCTCTGCTTCCTGATTGCGTTCTTCTAATTGTTCATTAATCATACGTAATTCTTCTGATTGCATCTGAAGTTCTTCAGATTGTGTTTGTAATTCTTCTGCCTGAACCTGTAATTCTTCTGTCATCGCCTGTGATTCATTTAGTAATTGTTCCACTTCCATCCGGCTCAGTACACTCTTAATAGCCATACCAAGATTATCAAGCATATGATTAATCGTTTTTAATTCTAAATCAGTAAAGCCTTTAATACTTGCAAATTCCAAAACAGCAATAACTTTATTCTCGTATAATACTGGAGCAATGACAATAGATTTCGGTTTAATTTCTCCAAGCCCTGTTGTAATAAGTTTATAATCTCCCGGAACATCATCAAGTAATACAACTTCTTTATTAGCAACCGCCTGGCCGATTACACCTTCTCCAAAACTAAATCCATCACGTCCTCCGTCACCATAAGAGGCAGCCTTATAAAAATGGTCATCCTCAGTTTCACTTTTTAAATAAAAAGCACCCAGTTCTGCTCCCATGATTGGAGTAATTTTATTAATGAATTCATCTGCAAGCTGTCCAACTTTAAAGATACCCTGATACATCTCCGCAACTTCGGCAACTTGTGTTTGCACCCAGCTTTGATTCTCAATTTCCTGAGTATATTCTTTTTCGTTTCTACTAAATGTCTCCAATGAAGCTGACATCCTATTAAAAGCAGATGCAATTCGGCCAATTTCATCCTCTACTTTTACTTCAATCCTCGGCATAGTCGTGGTATCACTTAGATCGACATTAGTGATCACCTTTGTAATTCTATTTAATTCCCGTGAAGAGGTCATGATTACCCAATAAGCCAAAAATAACGTTAGAACAATTGTAACAATTAGAGAACTGATAATAATCGTCTGCATTTGTTCATATTTACCGTCGGCACGCACCAGTGCGTCATCCATAAGGTTTTCTTGAAAATCAACGAAATTTGCAATGACAGCAAGTACATTATCACTTGCTTTATCTTTTTCTGCCCTTACGACATCATAGTTTGATACCCCTTTTTGCATATCAGTGATTAATTGTGTTTCTAGCTTTGTATAGTTCTCATATGATGCACGGAACTCCGCCAACAAGGCCTCGCCTTTTTCCGTATTAGCAATGCTTTCTAATTTTCTAAAACGGTCTTCGATATATATATGATTTTGATCTATTGTTTCAGAGGCTGCGCTCAATTCTTCTTTACTTGGAGTACGCGAATCCTGTCCCAATAAATTAAGAGTACGCTCCGATTCCGCAAAATTTCTTTGAATATCATTAATATAACTAACCTTTTGGTAGCGATCATCCACTATTTCAAGTAAATCTTCTCTAGAGCTGCTCAATCTACCGTCAATTATGACCATCAATATAATTATAATCACTAGTATTGAGCCAAAACCCACTAAATTTTTTTGCTTAAATGTCATGTGTGTACCCCTCCCCCTGTTCCAAACTCTCTACTATCTATTAATAAGGAGTATGATTAGAATGTTTTAAAAAACATACCAATATTATACTGCATTACCATAACAAAAAGACACTAACTCGCCCTAGTGTCTTTAAAAACAGTACATATTTACTTCTATTCATAAAACTGGAGACAATAATCTGGATAAAGACTCTTTAAACCGAATTAAAAGGGAACGATTATTATAAATTTCTGATGTAAGTTCATGGCTCTGTTTTAAATCATCTGCAAATGTATCCCTTAGGCGAACAGCTGTGTCTGCATGATATATAATTGCATTCACTTCAAAATTCAATCGAAAACTGCGTACATCTATATTGGCTGTTCCAACAGTTGCCAATCGATCATCTATCACCATAGTTTTCGCATGCAAGAACCCATTCTCATATAAAAACACCTTTGCACCAGCCTTTAATAATTCTCCAACGTATGAATAAGTGGCCCAATAAACAAATAAATGATCTGGTTTATTTGGTATCATTACTCTGACGTCCACCCCTGACATGGATGCAATCCTGATGGCGTCCAACAAACTGTCATCCGGTATAAAATAAGGCGTCTGCAGATATATATACTCTTTTGCATCCAAAATCATACGTATATAGCTTTTTTTAATTTGTTCCCTCTCAGAATCAGGCCCAGAGGTAACAATTTGAAGCCCAACCCCTTTTTCGTTGTGTTGCTTGCTATATTTAAAGTAATCTTCCGTCCATTCCATTTTATCTCCTGAAGCCTGAGCCCAATCGAGCATAAAACGAGACTGTAAATCATTCACAGCGTCTCCGATGATCCGTAAATGGGTATCTCTCCAATAACCAAACTTCGGATCAAGTCCTAAATACTCTTCACCTACATTGAATCCACCAAGATATCCTACTTTCCTGTCAATGATGACAAGCTTCCGATGGTTTCGGAAGTTGATTCTGAGATTAATAAGCGGTAATTTCCCAGGAAAGAACGCTTCTGCATTTCCGCCAGCTTCTCTTAATTTCTTTATTCGCTTTTTAGAGATTCTCCTGGAACCGGCGTCGTCATAAATCAGCCGTATCTCTACACCTTCTTTAGCCTTTTCAATCAACGCATCCAGAAGCCTGTTTCCATATGTATCGTTTTGGATAATGTAATATAAAACATGAATATGTTTTTTGGCACTAGCAATATCCTGAAATAAGGCATTGAATTTTTCCTTGCCATCTGTGAAAATTTCAACTTCATTATCATTGGTATATACAGCATGGTCTGTTTTCATATTCATTAAAATTAAATCCTTATACCTCTGTGTAATAGAAGTATTAAATGGTTCTTCCATATTTTTCATGTGCTCTTTTTGTTCAGCGATACGCTGCTCTAAGTAATCATAGCCCCGTTTATCCCATGTGAATATTTTCCTTTTACTTAAATTCTGCCCTAGAACAATATACAGAATAAAGCCTCCAATTGGAAAAAAGCTCAAAACCATTAACCACGCCCATGAAGCGCTGACATTACGCCTTTCTAAAAAGGTTATAGTAATAGCAAATATCAAATTGATTGCTATTAAAAATTGCCATACATAGCTATCAGTTATTCCCATTCATCTACAACTCCAACCGAAACATTATCTAACCTAATATAAATATTATAACGATAAAGTATTAAAAAACCTACTGAACTATATCAATTATCAAAAGGCAACCTAATTTTGAAGGTTGCCTTTCGCTTCTGAATATTTATCCAATAATATGCCAATAATCTGAGGTTATTATTCAGTTAATGGCATTAAATAACAACCTTGACTACTCCATAAAATTGTATGAATAAAAGAAGTTTAGGGAACTTATAGAATGAATACACAAAAAGAAGGGAATGTTCCTATTGCCCAGAAACAGTGATCAAATCCACGTTAACCCAGAACCAAATCCAGATGGCAGACAGGAATCCATCATAAATGATTCTAAAGCTACTAAAATGGGAGTTGTCACCGGCAGCCTGCAGCCCGGATTTAACCAAAGTCAAAACCCTTACCATGTGAGCAATAAAGATGAAACACCAGAATCAATGGAAGAATTCGAAAAATTAACCAAGGGTAGAAAGTTGGATGAGTTCTAATCTTGATGTTATGGCTTATTGGGGATATTATAAAGGAAATCCATTTAAGGAGTTCATTATAATATGTCTAAAAAAGTAAGTCTTCAAGAAGCGATTAAACAAAAACTTGCTTCTAAGCAACAATCAAATCAAGCCGGCAGCCATGTAAACGGACCTGTCAAAAAAACAAAAGAATTGCAAAGCCAACTGACAAAGAAACCAAACAACCAACGTAAACGTACAGGTGTATAACGACTCAGGGACTGCTATTGCAGTCCCTTTTTCATTATAAAACTTTACTCAAAAACAGCTTTGTTCGATTGTGCTGCGGATTTTCAAATAAACTGGTCGGTTCATTTTCTTCAACGATATATCCATCATCCATAAAAACAACCCGATCTCCCACCTCACGCGCAAATCCCATTTCGTGTGTAACAACCACCATTGTCATTCCTTCGTGCGCAAGCTCTTTCATAACCTCAAGGACCTCTCCAACCATTTCCGGATCAAGTGCTGAAGTTGGTTCATCGAATAACATGATTTCCGGCTCCATTGCCAATGCACGTGCAATGGCGACCCTTTGTTTCTGACCACCTGACAATGAATCTGGATAAGCATTTTCCTTATCTAATAGACCTACCTTTCGAAGGAGCTCCAAACAATGTTTTTTTGCTTCTTCATCAGGAACCTTTTTCACCTTGGTAGGTGCCAGCATTAGATTTTCCAGTACCGTTTTATGAGGAAACAAATTGAAATGTTGAAATACCATTCCTGTTTTGGTTCGTACCTTATTAATATCAATTTTTTTATCGGCAAGATCTACTCCATTTATAATGACATGTCCGTCCGTTATTTGCTCCAGTAAATTTAAACAACGAAGAAAGGTGGATTTCCCTGAACCAGAGGGACCTATCACTACTACAACTTCCTGAGGTTCAATCCTAATAGATATATCTTTTAATACCTCATTGGATCCAAAGTTTTTTTTCAAATTCCTAACATCTATCATTTTGTCTCCATCCTTCTTTCCAATCGATTTAATAACAAGCTAAGAGAAAGCGTAAGGATGAGATAAATCACAGCGGATGTTAAATAAGGCTCCCACACCCGATAATATTCAGTCGCCATAGCTCTACCCCAATACGTTAATTCTGGAGCTGCGATAACAGCGGCTATAGATGACTCCTTAATCAATACAATAAACTCATTACCCAGAGGCGGAATAATGCGCTTAAATGCTTGTGGTAAAATAACGTACCTCATAGCCTGTCCATGAGACATCCCAAGCGACCTGGCTCCCTCCATTTGTCCCGAATCAATCGACTGAATGCCTCCTCGAAATATCTCAGCTATGTATGCAGCTGAATTTAATGAGAGGGCAAGAATAGTTGCGAGTATGGCATTTGTCTCTCCTGTCAATGCTGGTACAACACCAAAGTGAACTAATAGGAGTTGGACAAATATTGGAGTCCCACGAAAAAAAGCAATATAGCAATTTAGGGGAATAGATAACCATTTCCTTTTGGTCAATCTACCAAGACCGATTAATAACCCAAGAATCGAACCTATTAAAATACCAGCTATTGAGAGTCCAATTGTATATAGTGTTCCTTTCATTAACAATGGAGCATAAATTTCAATAATATCCCACCTGAAATCCACATCTGTTCCCCCTTAGACAAAGATTGCGTAGCACAGCAACACCTGTGATACGCAGTCCTCTCACACCTTTATTATTTCGATTGCTGAGCTTTTAATGTTTCAAGATCTGGATCGACTCCAAACCATTTTTTATAGATCTCAGTATATGTTCCATTTTCTAAAATTTCGTTTAAAGCTTTATCTACGACAGCCTTATCTTTACTGTCCTTCGGAAACATTAAACCGTAGTATTCATTGTCAAATGCATTCGGGTCCTTTACTACCACAAACTTATCCTTAGGATTATTTTTAGCGTATTCCTCGACAACGCCATTATCAGCTACAACAGCTTTTGCACCGCCTTTTTTCATATCCATAATCGCCAGTACAGTTGTTTCAAACTTCTTGATGTCTTTATTATTTTTGCCTACTACCTTTTCAACCGCAAATTGACCTGTCGTACCAGCCTGAACAGCAATTTTCTTCCCTTTTAAATCCTGTGCAGATTTAATATCGCTGCCTTCTGGGACAAGAATTTTATTGGTTGATAAAAAATATGGAACAGAGAAATCATATGTTTTTTTCCGTTCATCATTTATTGAGATCGCTGACATCCCAAACGCTGCCCTTTTGTTTTTAATCTCGACAAATAATGGATCCCATCCTACATGTTCAATATTCACTTTAAAACCGGCTTCCTTCGCCACAGCATTCACAATATCAACGTCAAAACCAACCAATTTACCTTCCTTCTGGAATTCAAATGGTGAATATGCCGCATCAGTCACGACTCTCAACGTCTTATCTGTACCGCCTTCACCGCCGGCACTCTCTTCCTCTTTCGAACCGCAAGCTGCAATGACAGTAATAATAGCTATCATAATAAACATAAATAATGATTTCTTTTTCAAAATGACGCCCCCTCTTGTTTTCTGTTTTAAATATTCAGAAAAGTCTATGAATAACATTATAAGGTTGCTTACAAGAATACGCAATTTAATTTTGATTTTTTTGTATTTTATGACACTAAAAGTCAAAACTACAAATTCCTTTAAAATAAACCATGTTTTTCTTCCAAAAATAGTAATTAATTAATTGTGTTTTTCTCATAATACACGCAAAATATTGAATATAGAATGGTAAAGAAAAGAGGTCATTATGGAAACTAAATCAAAAGCCTTATATGATTATTTGATTACTCATTCAGATGAAATAATTGAAGATTGGTATTCACTAATGCCGAAGAGTACTGAAGCAGATTATTCTCTTAACGGATCTATCCATACAATTAATGCATTAAAGAAGCAGTTTAAAGAATATTTGTTTTTAATAGCAAACAGCTTGTTTCAATCAGAAGAAGAGAGAGATTATATAATAAAAGAACGCACATTATCTATTGCAGAGGTACGCCTTGAATCCGGTACACCTCTAAGTAATTCTATTAATGCTGCCGGGCTTTTAAGAAGAGTTATATGGAAATACACAAAAAACTTTATCGACATGACCAGCTTGGATATTACCTTTAGAGATATTTTTTTCTGGGAGGAAAAGTTTAATTCTACAATAGATCAACTTACACATAGCTATACAGAAAACTATACAAACATATTGATAAAGCGAATCCACTCACAATCCAACCTAATCAATGAGTTAAGTTCTCCTGTGATTAAATTGACTGAAAATATCGGATTATTGCCGATAGTGGGTGATATTGATTCCACCAGGGCCAGAGCTATAAATGAAAGTACACTTCAGCAAAGTGCAGACAATCAAATCTCCACATTAATTATTGATTTATCCGGGGTTTTTATCGTTGATACTTTGGTAGCACACCGCCTTTTTCAAATGATAGAAGCACTCAAATTAATCGGTGTAGAGGTAATCATGACAGGAATTCGTGCCGAGGTGGCACAAACAAGCATACAGCTTGGAATTGATTTTTCATGTATCCAAACAGAAAGCAGCGTAAATCAGGCATTTACTAAATTAGGTATTATAATTAAAGAACAATAATTTGTCATCATCGATGATGAAAGGTTCACCAAATTAATATATTAGAATATTAAACAGCGATTATCACTTTATTATTATGATAATCGCTGTTTGTTTTCTCAGGTTATGCGGTGCCATTTATTTACCTGACATTGGAGTATAACTAAACCAATTAAGGGTATAGATGTGAAGACATTAATTTAACATTTGGGGGTGCTCTATGTGGTTTAATAAACCTTTTTATAAATATGCAACCGGCACTATTTTAATACTAATCATTATCTATTTATTAGGGAAGATTGATTACTTTATATGGCCTTTTCAAAAACTGATTATAACCATCTTTTTTCCGATTTTAATAGCTGGGCTTTTATATTATATATTGAGGCCGGTCGTTCATTTTTTGAGTAAGTATATGCCGATTACTATCAGTATACTTCTCATTTATGCAGTAATCGGCGGAATGGGTTATGCTACTGTCCATTTCTTGGGGCCCGTCATTGTTTCTCAGAGCGAAGAACTCATCGATAAAATACCGGACAGAATAGAAACAATCACATCCCAGTCAAAGGAAATTATAAATGAGAATGCCGCCTCAACCTATTTTTCCGTAGACAAGCTCACTCAATACGGGAAAGAATATGCGGATAGTTTTCCTAAAGTATTATCCGATCATGCTGTAACCATATTTTCGACAGTTACGAGCATAGTCACTGTACTTTTAATTGTTCCCTTTATTGTTTTTTATTTTCTTAAGGATGGGCATAAACTCAGACCCTTTTTATTAAAGCATATCCCTGCTAATGTAGAGGACGAGGGCAACAGAATTTTAATGGATGTTGATAAAACCTTATCCACTTATATCGTCGGTCAATTTATCGTTGCAATAGTCGATGGCATCCTTATGTATATTGGATATCTAATTATTGGGCTTGAGAACGCATTAATTTTAGCTATTTTTGCAACTTTACTGACCGTTGTACCTTTCCTTGGACCGTTCCTTGGAACCATCCCTGCGATTATATCAGGTCTATTAATCAGCCCATTTACAGCCTTTAAAGTTCTGATATTATTAGTCATTGTCCAGCAGCTTGAGGGTCATCTCGTTACACCTCAGGTAATGGGAAAACGTTTGGATATCCACCCGCTGACGGTCATATTATTGCTGCTTGTAGCGGGTTCCTTATACGGATTTATAGGAATTCTCATAGCTATACCTACTTATTCAGTAGTAAAGGTTATTGTTAAAAATTTCATTAAATTCTATAAACTGCGAACATCTTAAAGCTCCTAAACTTCACATAAAAAAGGTGATTCAGGATGGCTTAACCACCATCCTGAATCACCTTTTTTTACCTTGAAATAGTTTGAACTTCTTTTTGACCAATTAAAATCCATTCGTATTGTCGTAATCGCAATTCGTATAGCTTTAATGGGTCACGATACAATTCTGGCTGAGAACGCATCTTCTCAAGTACGCCATTATGTTCAGCAATTTTCTCATTCGTATCTGACATTGCACCATTCATTACTTCTGTCGGATCTGCAAAGAACATTGAAACATCTCGAGTAATCGATTTTTCAAACATATCAAATTGCAGCAGGAATTTATCTGCAATCAATTGAGCAACCTCTGTATAATCCTGTGTTTCAATCAACGTTGTATATTTATTGTACATAACACTTTTATTCGCAATCGATCCGAATAACATGCCTGCACTCTTCAATAATAATTGTTGCGGTGTGTGGCGAAGCAGTATATTAATGGTCTCCATTTGTACACCGCTCGTCATTCGGTTTGCATCCCTGCGCCAGTCATCCAGCACTCTGAAATCACATTCCATTTTCATTCGTTCTTCCTGATAAATGGCATTGAAGCCTTCAGCCATTTCTTTTAAATAAGCCTGACTCTCTTTTAACTCTACTTCCGCTTCGGTAATCCAATCCTTTAAGGAATAAAAATACTTAGGCAAAATCGTATTCTCCAGGTATTCCTGAATCCGTACATTCATTTTCTCATTTAAGTCTATATGAATCTTGCGGAAATCACTGTCCTCTGTAATTAAATCTTTGCTGGCTCGGAGAATTTTAGGTACCGCCGCCTCCACATCAAGGCGAATGGCTTCCTTCCTTTGTTTAAACGTCTTACGCAACAATACTGCTTTTTCTTTCTCCAAATCCTCCATCTGATTCTTCGCACCATTTAGTTTTGCTAAAAGGTCCTCATTCCAATGAATGGATTCAATCAAGCTTTCTTCCCTTTCCAATCGTTGGTCCAGCAAGCTTGATATAGTCTCACGTACAAAGTGAAGCAGCTTAGCAGTACGAGCGCTTTCCTTATATTTGCTTGTTAGATTCATTTTAATAAATTCAGCAAAATCTGAAAGCTGCCTATTGCTTCTATAATGAGCAGAATGAGCAAAAATTGTAGCATTTGGCAGGTAAGGACTGATTCTGGACCAAGCTTCATCCACTATACGAATAGCCTCCTGATCATTGTGAACAAGATCCATTTTATTTAATAAGAAATGAATTGGCAGATCTGGCACTTGTTCATGAAGGGCCATAACAATTTCGCGTTCTTTGTTTGTAAATGGATCATTTACATCTAATACAAGTAAAAGACCATCTGCCATATTCAAATAACGGCGTACTTCCTGGATTTTATTATTTGCAATACTGAATCCGGGAGTATCGATGATTGCTATTTGATTTTCGGCCAAGAATTGACTCGGAAGATGGTATTCAATGATACTTGGCTTGTTATCAACAAAGTTTCTGTTTGAAACCTTATCTTCAAGTTCCTCTAAATTTAGTGGATTAATCGAAGAGTCTGTCACTTCCATTATGCTTTCTTCTTCGGCATTTTTAAACATGATAGCCGATGAAGTTGGTTTATCAAATAACTCTTCTCCTAAAATAGAATGAATTAAGGCAGATTTACCGCTACCGCTAGTTCCGGCAATCATAATATGCTGTACATTTACATCTAATAATTCATCAATAATCCATTTTTGTCTTTCGCTGACAGATAAATTATTTTGATTTGCCCATTGATCAATTTCCTCAAATAATCGAACGCTATCCTCCAAGCCATTCCGGTTATTTTCAGCCTGCATTAATACTCTCTCTGCATGATCAATATCTATTTGACCTATCATACCAGGAAAATTATCGTTCCATGCCAATATAGCAGAAGAAGCTAAAAGAGCATGCTTCCTATCTGTTATGCGAATCCAGTTACGTAATAAACTTGGTAATAAGCCCTTTAATGTTTTTAATAATTTATGTCCATTAATTAATTCGAAGTAACCCTCTTTAAATAAGAAAGATAAATCTGACCATGGTTCGGGATGAACAAGTTCCAGATCCTGCAGTAAATCATTAAATCCCTGAACCCATTGCAAATATGCCGGTTCGCCCTTATAGCTGTTCCAAAGAGATACTGCAAGTTGTTCAAATTGACCGCTATCTATGGAATAGAGCTTATGTAATACTTGGTAAAAATAGCCAGGTTCCATATTTTTCGTTACACCCTGATCAATATAGGACTGCAGAACATCATACCAAAGCAATGACTCCGTACGGATGGATTCATTTACTGCAAGTTCAACTGCACTATTCCAATCACGTTGCTCTTCAAAGAATGAACGTGCTATTTCTGTTACTTGAGAGTCATCTGGATTCAACTTAACTACCTTTTTAATCGTTTTATCAGCCAGTTCAGTTTTATCCAATTTCGTATATAGAGCAAATAATTGCAATCCAACTTCGGTATTCAATATAATCGAGTCTGATTCGATAGATTTATATAGCTCTTCAGCGTTTTTATACATAGCCATTGCAAAGTAAGCATCCGCCATATTCTTTATAGCCCAAGGCGCCAGGTCATTGCTAACCTTTTCCCATTTAAAAATGGATGTCTCATAGTCTTTATAATGGAAATAAAGCTCTCCCTGAGCAAATCTAAGCGTTGATAGCTCAGGCAATTCCTTTTGTTGTTCTGCCAAAAATTCTTCACTTATTATAAGCAACGGATTCGCCGCATTATCGTTTGTTAATAAGGTTTTATATAAGGACTTTTCAATCAAGTTATTTTCATTATTCATCATACGACCCCTCCCTGGTTCTCTCACACAAATTTGTTCAATAGAATAGTTTATAACTTATATAGTGTAATAAAATTTGATTGCAAAACGGTTTCGGTAAAGTTTCATCTTCAATACAATATGATAGCAAAATGGAACATTTGTCATATTTGAAATAAATATATTAATAGATTATATCCTATACCCTCAGAAAATTAACTAAAACAATTCGTGTTTTTTATTTTTCTCCAATTAATTATACCAGTATATCGTTATCTTAATCACGATTCATTTCACCTTACAATAGAATAAGCCCATGATTATGAAAATCACAGGCTTACTTTTTGGTTAGTTATTTCCACCAATTATCGTGAATGGATGCAGGCATTTGACGTTTGTGTTCTGTTTTTAAATATTGTTTTTCAATTTTTAATGCAGCTTCAGCATCGACTTTACGGCCTTCCAAATAGTCGTCAATCGTATCATATTTTAAGCCAAGCTCTGTTTCATCAGCTTGCTGCGGTTTATTATCCAGCAAATCGGCAGTCGGCTCTTTCATATAAAGTCTTTCCTCAGCTCCCAATTCTTTAAGCAATTCTCTGCCCTGGCGCTTAGAGAGACCCGATAAAGGAAGAACATCAGCTCCGCCGTCTCCATATTTTGTATAAAAACCTGTCACTGCCTCAGCAGCATGGTCTGTACCTATTACCAGAAGTCCATTTTGTCCACCAATGGCATATTGCGCAATCATACGAAGCCTTGCTTTCACATTCCCTTTATTAAAATCGGTTAATGCTTCATTAGTTGCTTCTTTGTATTGATCTGTAATGACATCGACAGTAGACTTGACATTAAAAGTAATACTTTCATCTGGTTTAATAAATTGCAGAGCACGCTGAGCATCATCTTCATCTTGCTGTACTCCATATGGAAGTCTGACAGCAATAAATTTAGCCGCAACCCCTTCCTCACGCAGTTCTTCCACAGCCATCTGAGCCAGACGTCCTGCCAATGTAGAATCCTGACCGCCACTGATTCCTAGAACAAATCCTTTTGCTCCGCTCTTCTTTAAGTAACTTTTTAGGAACCCAACTCTGTCTTTGATTTCTTCTTTAGGGTTTATTTCCGGTTTAACATGTAATGCTTCAATAATAACTGATTGTAAGCTCATTCCCATTCCTCCTTCAAACACCTATACTATTATTTTCCTTAAATGTTCTCTTTCTAACCTTTTATCATTAAATATATTTTACTCTTATATATAAATTTTTAAATAGCTCATTTAATTAAGAGTGTTATTTTTCATTCTAATACAACACTAATTGGTTCATTATGTAAAAGTTTGTGAAGGAACGAACAATATCACGTTTGTAAAGTTGTTTTTAGTATTAACTTAAAAGGTTCACATATTTTTGTACAAAAAAAGAAACACAGGGATAATGCACCACATTATCAAGCATATGGTATATAAATAAGGTATAGAAAGTTACTGGAACTAAAAACCGCGGATTAGAGCCAGTTAAATCCATATGGGAGTGATTTAAAATGATGAATTGGTTACGAACTAATAAATATGCCTCCGGACTATTATTGATTATAAGACTGTATCTTGGTTATGAATGGATGATTCATGGATTTGAGAAAATTAAAGGCGGAGCATTTGATGCATCTGGATTCCTTGGAAATATTGTTGCTAATCCTGTAACTGGGCCAGACGGAGGGGCACTGTATCCGATTTATGGTTCATTCATTGAAAAATTTGCGATTCCTAACGTAGGGTTAATCAACATCTTAATTCCATGGGGAGAATTTCTAGTTGGGCTTGGGTTACTGCTTGGTGTCTTAACAACTACAGCTGCCTTCTTTGGATTATTAATGAATTTTATGTTTTTATTTGGCGGAACAGTATCTACTAACCCGCTCTACATCATACTGGGAATGGTTATTCTTGTAGCAGGTGCAAATGCCGGCCGATTCGGTGGAGACTATTACGTTCTTCCCTGGATTCGTAAAACTATCTTCAAAAAGGATGACATAAAACCAATCAATACAAAAAAATTAACTCCAAGTCATTAAACTAACGATTAAATAAGAGACGACGCCGAGATTTCTCTCGGCGTCTTTTATTGATTTATGCCAGTCGATCATAACTATACGATGATGTTTCGAACATGATGCAACTACAATTCTTTGTTGACTAGGCATCTTATTATGCTTATGATTATTTGGTGTCTTCGGAAATACTAAACGTGGTTCGTAACCATCCCACGATAAAAAACTAAGGGAGAGAAAAAAATGAATATTAGAACGCTTGCTGTAAATGGAGTTTTGGCAGCCTTATATATTGCTGTCACTATAATCGTACAGCCAATCGCATTTTCGAACATTCAGTTTCGAGTACCTGAAATGTTCAATCACTTGATTGTATTTAATAAAAAATACATGTATGGGATTGTGATAGGAGTATTTATCTCTAACCTCTTTTTCTCATCAATGGGTGCATATGATTTAATATTTGGTGTTGGCCAATCCATACTAGCATTAACAATCACGATTCTAACCTTCCGATTTGTCCGCAATATTTGGGCAAGGATGGCTATTAATACATTCGTTTTTACTTTTACCATGTTCTTAATTGCTATAGAGTTAAATATTGTTTTGAAACTTCCTTTCTGGTTTGCATGGGCAACAACCGCAGCTGGAGAATTAGCAGTCATGACAATTGGTGCTCCAATTATGTATGCTCTCAATAAACGTATTAATTTCTCAAAATTAATCTGACTTAATAATCCAAGCTTGGTCCTTTATCGGATCAGGCTTTTTATTATGTAAAAATATTCCCTGAACATTTCAAAATCCTGCCACAAAAAAAATGCTTAATATGTAGTAAAGTAGGGTACATTTGAATTATAGAATATAGAAGGAGTGGATTATAGAATGGAAAAAAAATTAAAAGAATTAATAGATGGTTTAAATGAAGATCTAGCAAACGAATATGCTGCATCAATCATGTATTCTAGCTATGCGGCAATGGTTTCTGGTTTATACAGACAAACACTGAAACCTTTCTTTGAAGGTGAAATAGCCGATGAACAGGGACATGCTTTATATCTTGCAGAAAAAATCAGTACATTGGGTGGAACACCAACTGTAACACCAGCAGAAGTTAAACAAACCACTGATGTTAAGGTAATGCTTGAATCTGCCTATCAGGCAGAAAAAGATACAATAGATCGCTACGAAACACGCAAGAAACAAGCTGAGGAATTAGGCTTAACTGAATTAGTTGTCAAACTAGAAGATCTTATCTCCGATGAAACAGGCCATATGGAAGAGATTGGCCGCATTCTTAGTGACTCCAGATTTGATTAATTCTTAACAATCTGCAACATGTTTAACACAGGGATAGAACCGTGATTCTGACAAGCAGAATTACGGTTCTTTTTATAGCTATTACTTCGGTAATGGGATTTCAAATTCTGTCTTTTTACCATTAAATAAATCTTTACCTTCACTGTTTAGGAATGGCCCAAACTCCAATTTTAAATTTCGTGTAATTAAGAACAAATCCTTGTCTATTAAAAAGACATGAAGCTTTTCACTAGATGTTCCGGCAGCAATTTCTCCTTGTTGGCTCGGCTCCAGATTTGTTTCTGGCAGATAGGTTATTTGATTATCGTTCCCTCTTAAAAAAGAACGAATGGATTTAAATATTAATGGTTGTTTGAAATTGTTCACAAGCTTTATTTTCATGGTAAGTATGATACGGTCTCTTTCATTTAAATTTTTGAACTTTGATTTAGTTTTCTCTGATGGGGTTATCTCAGCATACTGTATACCTTCTAACGTAATGATTACGTCCTCAATATTTTTAGTGTCATTCATTTTTAAATTTTCATATAGTATCTTTTTCACACCCATATTGCCAGAATTAAATCGATCTTGATACACCTCAGAGGATACAGATGGCTCTTCTCCTTTTGATGCCACGCCATTTTTTGTTTCTTTATCTTCGGTACCTTCTTTATTATCCGTACTTACATCTTCTGTAGTTTGATTCTTTTTATTATCCTTATTTATCGTCTCTTCTTTTTCGCTTCCACATGCTGATACTCCTAAAATAAGACATGCCAAAAATATAAACCTCAGTCCCTTTTGCACGATTCAACCTCCAATACTTTTTATTGTAAAATTGTAGTTAATCTATACATTTGCTTATGTCTTAATATTCTAAGCATAAACGCCCTTTTCCTATCTATCCCACATAATTGTTTTAACAGTGCAGTCGAAACAAAATAAAAAAGGATTGTCCGAGACAATCCTTATACTTTCTAGTCAATTATTACTTCGTAAAAATTTTCGTTACCAAAAGACCTGCCACAAAAGTTATACAACATAGCAGTATAGTACCTATTCCTGTTGGCAATCCAGGAACGATTACAAATATAGATCCAATAATCAACCCCATTATGACTGCAAACGTCATATGTGGATATGCCCTCAGTAAAAAGCTAATTGCTTTACTGCTCACAATAAAGCCAACCACTGCTCCAGCCCCTACAAGTATAATAATTGTAAAGTTTAAATCTGATAAAGCAGAAATAACAGTTGAATAAACACCGAGCAACAATAATATAAACGAGCCACTAATACCTGGAAGCAGCATAGCCATACTTGCAAGCCAGCCGGAAAAGAATAATCCAAGCCCAGATAAAAGCGTTACATCAGATATAACAACAGATTCATTCGGCTTCAGGAAACCTAGTGCTGCCATCATGATCGCGACCAAAACGACAACCACAAAATGCTTTCCTGTAAAGTGTTTTTTCACCTCTGCCTGTCTTATAATAAATGGCAGTACACCGATGATTAACCCTACAAAAAAGAATTGTGTCGGTTCATGATGATGCTCCAGCAAATAATCAATCAATCGGCTAAACGTCAGTATAGTAAACCCCATACCGATTGCGAGTGGCAATAAAAAGCCCAGATACCTTCTCCAATCACGGCTAAAAAAGCCACTGATTGATAATAATAAGCGATCATAAATACCTAATATAAACGCTATGGTTCCTCCACTTACACCGGGAATTAAATCACTGATTCCCATTAACATACCACGATATATGTTTTTCCATTCCATTATCTTCAGTCCTTATTTTTTTATTTCACTATAATAGTTTACAAAATAAGAACTAGTAAAAACAATGGCACATAATACAAATTTAATGATGCTTCTTTACTTCACTATAATAGATATAAAACATATCAATATAGCAATATCAAATAATGTCACATTTATACTTACTCTTATTATAATAAAAAACAAGCATGCTAGAACTGCATGCTTTGCGAGAATATCATCACCTTAACGACGAACCTGGAGTATTACCTTTCCTGTTGTTTTCCTCGATTGCAGTAGCTCATGTACTTTCGCTGCTTCCTCAATCGGATGGACTTCACCTATTATTAATTTTAAATTTCCCTCTTCTAGGAATGAAAAAAGATCACGCATGCTCGGCAACAGCAATTCTGGTTTTCTCATAATTTGCGGAAGAAAGAATCCAATGACCGACTGGTTTCTCGCCATTAAGGATGAGGGGTGCATCACGGCCTGTTCTCCGCTTGCGACACCATATATCACCAATCTCCCGAACGTAGCTATGCATTTCAGTGTCTCCTTAAAAACATCACCGCCAGCCATTTCGAGCGCCACATTAACTCCACGGCCGTTTGTCGCTTCCAGCACGTCTTTATACCAACCCTCTTTTGTATAGTTGATACATACATCAGCTCCCAGAGAACGTGCAAGCTCCAGCTTTTCTTCCGTGCTGGCAGTTGCAATTACCTTACCGGCGCCCATTAATTTAGCCAATTGGACTGCTAAAGTCCCAACTCCTCCAGCTGCTGCATGAACGAGAACGGTTTCACCCTCTTGCAACTGCCCCATTGTTTTTAAAATATGGTAGGCACTCAAACCTTGAAGTGGGAGGGCGACCGCTTCTTTTAAATCCAGTTCTTCTTTCAGGAGAATTACGGACCGAGCCTCTGCAACTGCATACTCAGCATATCCTCCAGATTCAATCAGCGTGACCACTCTTGCTCCAATGTTTACGTTTGTCACTTCTGAGCCAGTTTCGACTACAACCCCGGCAACTTCTGCTCCTGGCACAAAAGGAAGTTTGGTTGGTACAACATATTGGCCTTCGCGTCTGGCAGTATCTGCATAATTCACACCAACTACATGTATTTCAATTAATACTTCATATGGGCCAGGTTTCGGCCTATCTAATTCGACCATTTTTAATACTTCTGGTCCTCCGTACTCAGTAAATTGAATGGCTTTCATAATACATACTCCCTTTCTCTTATTTGCCGGTAAACTGCGGCTTTCTTTTTTCTTTAAATGCAGATACACCTTCTTGATGATCCTCCGTGGCTATCATCATCGTTTGAGTGATACGTTCTCTCTCTAGGACATCTTCGAGAGTAGCCGTAAAAGAATAATCAATCAGTTTTTTCATTTGCCCATATGCTTTTCCTGGACCATGGGATAACATAGTCGCATATTGAATCGCCTCATCACGCAAAGCTTCCAAAGGTACAAGTTTATTAATAACCCCAAGTTCATATAAACGTTCTGCTGGTATAGGTTCAGCTGAAAAGAAAAATTGTTTCGCCAAATGCGGACCAACTAAGCGTGGAAGAAAATAGGAACCTCCTGCATCCGAAATAAGGCCAACCTGTGAAAAACTTAAAACGAACTTACTTCCCTCAGCGGCCACAATCAAATCGGAGGCTAGCGCCAAATTAAAAGCGGCCCCTGCCGCAAAACCATGTACCGCAGCAATAATAGGAGTTTCAATCTCCTTCATCGTTAAAATACATTCATTTATGACTCCTAAATACTCGTAGGTAGTAGCTGCTGATTTGGTTCCCATCGTTTTTACATCTCCGCCGGCACTAAACGCCCGGCCTGCTCCGTTTAAAATAATCACTTTCACATTAAGATTTTTATCAGCTTTTTTTAATTCACTAATTAGTCCTGTTATCATTTCCGGACTAAAAGCATTCAAGCTTTCAGGTCTATTTAATGTTAATACTAATACTGAACCTATTTCTTTTATTAATAAGTGTTCCATCATCCATCTCCCTTTCTCTTTTAAGTGATCATCCATCCCCCATCGACCAGTACATCTGTACCAGTCATGTATGAAGCTTCACTCGATGCTAAAAAGGCAATAACATTAGCTATTTCCTCACTGGTTCCTACTCTTTTCAATGCTGTGTTGCGTTCTATTGATTTCACAAACCGTTCATTCGTTAAAGACCATTCTGTCAACGGTGTTTCAACAAATCCAGGTGATACGGAGTTTGCACGGATACCATATGGTGCCATTTCAAAAGCAAGTGCCTTCGTAAAATTCAACACAGCTGCTTTTGCAGAACTATAATGAGGTATATGAGCAGCAGCTTTATGGCCTGATAGACTCGCTATATTAACAAATGCCCTATTACCTCCACGGTTAGCTTGCTCCATCATAAACTTTCCAAGTATTTTTGAAACCAAAAACACACTCTTCAAATTCACTTCCTGAACGATATCCCAAGCCTCTACGGCCGTATCCATTATTTTTGATTGCACTGAACCACCTGCATTATTGATGACCACATGCAAGTCCATAAAATGATCCTCAATAAAATCTAACAACGCGGTTACTTCCTCTTCTTTCGTAACGTCGGCCGCAAAACAGGTTGCCTGGATATGATGGCTTTGATTATTAATTTCATCAACAACACTTTCAAGCTTTTCTAAGGTTCTTCCAACTAGAATGACATTTGCTCCTTCTTTAGCCAAACGCAGAGCTGTAGCCTTTCCTATCCCGCTGCCACCGCCAGTGATCACGGCAACTTGCTCATGAAATCGCATCCTATACCTCCTTTTTTACCGTTAATATAACGCGATTATTTTTAAACACAGGAACAATCTCATAACATCCACTTGTACTTGATAACAGAAGATCTTCCTTTAATCCGTATTTGGTTAATAGCAATCCAACTCTGGATGCCGCCAGAACTGAGTATGAATTAGATGAATGGCTGTCATAAAAAGCCAATGCAGCTTTTCCAGCGTCATTCAGCTCAATCCCTTGATTGGTTCTGCAGGTTATATTTGCAATTAAATGGCCGGCACCATAGAAATCCTCTAGGCTGAATTCTCCTGAATTTCCTGAACAAATCACGACAATAGTTTCATCCTTGCTATCATTCAGTATCGCCTGTGCCACGGCAGCATTATTAAGCAAGGAGGATATATACACTAGATTTGCATATGCCGCTTTATGTAGAGCCACTGTGCCGTTAGTAGTTGAAAGAATCAAGGTTTTACCATGGATACGCGTGCTAATTTTAACCGGTCCTGGATAAAAAAATCCATCGATTGGTTCTGCATGTAATTCCCCAGCCATCAAGGCTTGTCCGTTCTCAAATTGTCTGCTTACTTTAATAGCTTCGTCCTGATTTAGAACGGGAATAACCTCTGTTGCTCCATTCTGCAAAGCTGTTACAATCGTGGTTGTGGCCAGGAGAATATCTAGTACAACAGCTATCTTGTTGCCTGAGGCCAGTTTTTCTGGTGATATATCTTCCTTGGTCAGCAGGACATGAACTTTCAGCATCTTATTGATTCCTTGTAAGTAAATAAGCATGCTCAATCAATGTTTTTACATACTTATCAAAGCTGGCAAATCTCGGATCCTTTGTTTGGCCATTATGATAACGATAGTAGATTTGCTGACAAATCCCCGCTAATTTGAAATAGGCAAATGTTAAATAGAAATTCATATTGGAGACATCACGGCCGCTTTGTCTTGCATATTCTGAAATAAATTGTTCCCTTGTATAAAATCCATCTCGAATCGTAACAGATGGCTTCCCCAGTCCTTTCTTCAATACTTCAGAATCGTCCCCCTCTGCCCAATAGCTCATAGCTACTCCAAGATCTGCGAGCGGATCCCCGACCGTCGTCATTTCCCAATCAAATAGACCGACCATTTCCGTCCCATCCTCATTAAACATCGCATTGTTCAATTTATAGTCATAATGAATAATTGAAGCATCACATGAAGCTGGAATGTGGTCTACTAACCATTTCTCTAATTCTTGTATATGTGGAATATCATCTGTTTTTGCTCGTTCATAACGTGCTATCCATCCATTTGTCTGTCTTTCCATAAAGCCATCAGGCTTACTGATTTCCTTCAATCTAGTCTCCTGATAGGAAATGCTATGAAGCTGAACAAGTCGTGCTACCATTTCCTTTGATAAATTTTGAAAGAGTTCACGGGAAGGTTTAATGCCTTCAGGAACAGAAGTATCAAATATAAAACCTTGCTTTCGTTCCATAATAAAAAACGGACTCCCAACAACATGCTCATCATCTGAGTAAAGGATTGGTTTTGGAGCCGGACTGAAAAGAGGATATACTTCTGAGAGGATGCTGTATTCCCTTTGCATATCATGGGCTTTTGGAGCTACAGGCCCTAGCGGCGGTTTCCTTAAAACAGCTTCCCATGTGCCTATTTTCAATTGATAGGTTAAATTTGAATGACCTGCCGAGAATTGTTCAATTTCCAGGTTTCCTTCTGGCAAATCGCTAATCTTACTCCGCAGAAATGATTCAAGTACATGCTGGTGCAATTCTTCTCCACTTCGTACGGGAATCGTATCTTTACTAACTCCTTGGTTCATGTCTATCTCACCTCTTTCAAAAATCGGACTCATTAAACAGCTTCGACCAGCCTCAACAGTTTCTCTTTTAGCATTTCAGGAATCGGTTCACTTTCCTGTTTGTCAAAATTAAACTGAACAAGGATGGCAGTCCCTTTGGCAATTGGGTTACCGGTTTGGGCACAGTAAATATCATGTTCAAGCTGAAAGCTCTTTGTCCCCACTCTGGATACAGTCGTGTTAATTTTTAATATTTGATCAAAATAGGCTTGAGAGAGGAAATCACATTTAGTCGAGGCCAAAATGAATGACCAATTTCTTATTTTTAAATCCAGTTCCATTTCCTTCAAAAAATGAAGACGAGCTTCCTCCAAATAGATGAAATAACTTGTATTATTCACATGACCAAGTGCATCTGTTTCCGAAAAACGGACGGTTACCATTGATTCCATAGCGGCCTCCTTTTACCCATTTACAGTATCCATGCTATATTTATACCCTGCTGTATGCCTCGGAGGATATTCGTAATCTATACACCGACCAGCTCCAATTAAGCAATTTTATTCAAAAAAAAGGGAGTCGTGATTTCCTACTCCCCTTTTTCAATTCCTTTCATGATCATCTCTACAAACATGTCTGCTAATTCATGTTCAGAAATAACTCCTTCAGGGTTAAACCACTGATAGCTCCAGTTCAAAATTCCAAGAATACCAAATGTAACAATGGTAGGATTTAAATCTGAACGTAGCTCTCCTGTCTTCATTCCCTGCTTAATTAAATCTTCAATATTAAATCGAAATTGATCACGCTTTGGCAAAATCTCTTCCAGCTTATCATCGGATAATAGTTTCATTTCCCGGAAAAACACCTTTGCACTTAAACCTTGGGTTCGAATATCACTCACTAGTAAATACGCTATATCGTGTATTTTTTGTCTACAGGTTTTCCTCAAGGTATTTAGGATCGCTTCCTGTCTTTCAATTAATCCATTAATATAATCGAGATGAATATTCATCAATAATTCTTCTTTACTTGCAAAATAGTAATAAAAGGTTCCCTTTGTAACTCCCAAAGAATCAACAATATCCTGTATGGATGTTTCTGCAAAACCCTTTTGTTCAAATAAAGAAATGCTGGTGTTCTTAATTTTTTGTTTCATCATCAAGACCCCAGTTCGTGTGTATTCATGTCACCCTTACTTTGTTTTGACTTCTTCCCTCAGAGCCCGGCGAAGTATTTTTCCGACATTTGTTTTTGGTAATTCATCACGGAATTCTACTATTGTCGGCACTCGATAGGCCGCCATATTATTTTTACAGTATTCTATAATCTCTTTATCCGTAGCTGACTCATTCGCTTTTAATACTAAAATTGCTTTGACTGTTTCTCCGCGATACTCATCCGGAACTCCAATTACAACAGCTTCCTGTACGGATGGATGTTCATACAGGACTTCTTCTACATCACGAGGGTAGATATTATAACCGCTTGCAATGATTAGATCCTTTTTACGGTCAACAATCGTTAGATATCCATCTTCATCGATCCTGGCAATATCCCCTGTATACAGCCATCCATTGCGGAGAGCAACGGCCGTTTCTTCAGGCATATTCCAGTAACCTTTCATAATCTGCGGACCTTTGACAATTAATTCTCCCAGTTCGCCAACCGGGACCTCCTCCACCCCTGTAGCTACATCCACGATTTTACAATCTGTAGATGGGAAGGCAATTCCGACTGTTCCAGGTTTACGAACACCAAAATCCGGATTACAATGCGTAACGGGTGATGCTTCCGAAAGACCATAACCCTCCAAAATCTTAGAATCCGTTTTTGATTCATATTCCTTCATTAATTCCATAGGCATAGGAGCACTTCCGCTATTGGAAATTTTTATGCTATCAATCCCATATTCCTTTGCTTTAGGATGAGCGTTGATCGCCACGTACATGGTTGGTACGCCAGGGAATATAGTTGGCTTCTCCTGTTTTATGGTTTGAAGGACCTCTTCTAAATCAAAACGGGGTAGCAATATGTTTTCACTCGCCATTAATATGCAATTATTCATACAGGCCGTCATACCAAATACGTGGAATAATGGGATGACAGTCAGATACCGTTCCTTCCCCTTATTTACCATCTTCTTGTAAAATTCCTTTGTTTGATAGATATTGGCAACTAAATTACGATGAGTGAGCATGGCTCCTTTCGATCTCCCCGTAGTGCCACCTGTATATTGGAGCACAGCAACATCATGACTCGGATCAATAACTACTGGCTCTACTGGCATGACTGTTTCAGAGATAAATCGCTCAAATGTCCAATCATCTCCAAATTCTGTCCCGGATGGCTGCAGGCTTACTACAATAATATTTTTGAGATTCGTAGTAGATTGAACCGCTTTAACAGTTTGATAGAATGCATCCATGACAACAATCGTTTCAGCATCGGAATCCTGCAATATATATTCCAGTTCTCTAGCTACTAACATGGGGTTGATTTGTGTGACAATTCCTCCCATCGATAGGGCCCCATAATAGGCAATCACATACTGAGGACAGTTTGGCAGCATTATTGCCACCCTATCACCCTTTTTAACATCATTATTCTGAAGTGCTGCGGCGAAGCGATTGGATGTCCCTAAAAGTTCCTGATAGGTCATTTTTCTTCCAAAAAAAGATAGGGCATTGTTTGTGGGGTAATGGATTGTCGTTTCATGAAGAATGTCTGGCAGTGATTTGTTCGGAATTTCGATTTCAGATGCAATACCTTCCGGATATTGCGTAAGCCAAGCTTTCTTTTTCATATTTTCCATAGTCAAATCTCCTTCATCTTTTATTTAAACCATGGCGTGTTTTCCGCCATCAACTACCAATACCTCACCTGTTATATAATTGGATGCAGCAGAGGCTAGGAATAAAGCAACTCCCTTGAGGTCTTCATCATTTCCAAGCCTTCCAAGCGGTGTCATATATTCAATTGCATCTTTTCCGCGTTCGAGTAAGACCTGAGACATTTTGGTTGGGAAAAAACCAGGTGCGATTGCATTAACATGAATATTATATTCCCCCCATTTCACTGCCAAATCCTTTGTTAAAGTAAGGACAGCTCCTTTGCTGGCATTGTACCCAACAGTATCCATCATGTCAGCATGAGTTCCACCGAGCCCCGCAACTGAAGCAATATTGATTATTTTTCCTCGCTTCTGTTCCATCATCACCTTTCCCACTGCCTGGGACATCAGGAAGGTACCTGTCAAATTAGTATTGATAACCTTATTCCAGGCTTCAAGCGGCATATCCAATGCAGAAGCTCCCCATGAGGCACCGCTATTGTTGACAAGAATATCAATATCTTCAAATTTATCTAGTGTTTCTGAGACGACACTATGAATATCTTCCGCATTCGTGATATCACATTTTAAGGCCAAGGTTTCAACTCCATATTCTTTATTCAGATGATCTGCTACCTCGGTGCAAGCCTCAATCTTGCGTGAACATAGAACAATATTTGCTCCCGCTTCTGCCAAACCCTGTGCAATATGGGCTCCAAGCCCACGTCCGCCTCCTGTGATAATCGCTGTCTTACCGGTTAAATCAAACATTTGTAAAACGTTCATGATCAGCTTGTTCCTCCCCTAGATATTTTTTAAGCTCTAGCTTGGCAATCTGTGCACGGTGAACTTCATCGGGTCCATCAGCTAATCGCAATGTTCTTGCATTTGCCCAATGAGCTGCCAAAGGATAATCCTCTGAAACTCCTGCTGCCCCAAGTCCCTGTATAGCCCTGTCGATAACCTTCAAAGCCATATTTGGAGCAACGACTTTGATCATCGCAATCTCGGTCTTCGCTTTTTTGTTCCCAACCGTATCCATCATATAAGCTGCTTTTAGAGTTAATAATCTTGCCTGCTCAATTTCAATTCTTGAGTTTGCAATCCACTCCTTTATTACTCCTTGATTAGATAGCGGCTGTCCAAAGGCAGTTCTTTTTTGTATACGCTTACATAATATTTCAAGCGAACGCTCTGCTGCCCCAATCAGCCTCATACAATGATGAATTCTTCCTGGACCCAGCCTTCCTTGTGCAATCGCAAATCCCTTTCCCTCTCCCCAAATTATGTTCTCAGCAGGTACCCTAACGTTTTCATATGTAATTTCTCCATGTCCATGAGGGGCATGATCATATCCAAAAACGGGAAGCATTCTTTCAATTTTTACTCCTTTTGAATCAAGAGGTACTAGAATCATAGATTGCTGTTCATGCCGATTTGCCATTTTGTTCGTCTTCCCCATCACAATTGCAATTTTACATCTTGGATCTCCTGCACCTGAAGACCACCACTTGCGACCATTAATGATATAGCCATCTCCATCTTTTGCAATACTTGCTTCAATATTCGTAGCATCTGATGAAGCGACATCTGGCTCAGTCATTGAAAAACAGGAACGTATTTCACCAGCTAATAAAGGCTTAAGCCATTCCTCTTTCTGTTCAGCAGTCCCATACCTTTCTAATACTTCCATATTACCTGTGTCAGGAGCACTGCAATTAAACATTTCAGGGCCGATTAATGAGCGTCCCATTATTTCACATAAAGGTGCATATTCCAAATTGGTCAGACCAGCACCATATTCACTCTCAGGCAGAAATAAATTCCAAAGCCCTGCATTTTTAGCTTTTGATTTTAAGTCTTCCATAATCGGAGGCACCTGACTCCACCGTGATTCTTGCTCATTTAACTGAACCTCATATAATCCTTCATTAGGATATACATACTCATTCATAAAATCACTTAACTGTCTCTCCAAGTCAATCACCTTACTCGAATAGGAAAAATCCATTCCTTCACTCCTTTCACATACTGACCGGTAGGTATTGTTAATTACTCCCAATTATACTTGATGCTCTTTTAAATTCCAACTAATTATCCAAAAATTACAAATACTTACATAGTTTTACAAATTCAGTCAGATTATATTATTCTTATAAATAGTAATAAACACACAGGAAGAAGGAAAGAGTTGTAAAATGAATATCAAACTGATTAAAAACACAGCCAAACAAAAATTAACTGGCTACTGGGGAATTGCGATAGGAGTTTTTTTCATAACTCTCCTTGTTAGCAGAGTTGCTGAATCATTTCTTTTTATTCTTGCATTTTTCTTTATATCAAGCCCATTGGCTGTAGGATATCAATGGTTCCACTTAGCCATAAAGAGGCAGCAAAATCCTTCTATTGAAACACTATTTGATGGTTTTAAATTGAACTATTTCAGGAATGCCTTAACAAACTTTTTAATCTTTTTATTTACCTTACTCTGGTCAGTTTTATTAATTATACCCGGCATCATTAAAGCGTTAGCCTATTCTATGACTTTATTTATCTTGCGTGACCGTTCCGATTTAACCGCTCTTCAAGCGATTACAGAAAGCCGACGAATCATGAATGGTAAAAAGAAAGATTTATTTGTACTATACCTATCTTTTTTACCATGGTTTATTATCCCTATCGTATTAATTTTTATCGGAATCGTATCTATTGCTATTGGTGCTGATACTGTAAATGATGGAGTATATTTAAGCGGCATGGCAAGCCTGATTATCGGGTATATCACAATCTTTGGTATTGCTATATACCTTGCACCTTTTATAACTACTTCATTAGCTGTCTTCTATGATGATTATGTAAAGCCATCAGAAGGATCTCTTATACAGAATCCACTGCCTTCTACTCATAATTCTGCTGCCGATCATATCGACCTTGCTAAGCGTGTAGAATAAAAGATAATCCCAGCTCCATCATAGAGCCGGGATTATTTTCTTTATTGGTAAAAAAGTAAATTATAAAAGCCAGCGGTGTCTCACGCTGGCTTTACATGTACTAACTAGTCTTTCTGCATATCTGGAACTTCATTCATTATGGGAGCAGACTGTCTCATCATACCAATCGGATAACCAATAATAGCGCCCAATATGGCTGGTGCAATCCATCCTAATCCCACGGAGTAAAGCGGTAAATAAGCAAATAAATTATTGATTGCTTCTATTTGCAGACCCGCTGCATTAAAACCATCAAACAAACTAACAATAAAGGTTAATGCCAAACTGCAAATATATACTTCTGAAAAACCTTTAAATACATTGTGCATGAATGTAAGGAAAATCAAGCATATAGCCAAAGGATAAATAGCTGTCAGGACAGGTACTGAAATAGCCACTAAGTCGGCAAGTCCCACATTGGCAACTAATGCACTGAATACCGATAAAACAATAGCATATGTTTTATAGGACCATCTCGGAGCCAATGTATTAAAGTAGGCCGCACAAGCCGTCACAAGACCGATACTAGTCGTTAAACACGCTGCAATAACAGCAAGTCCTAAAATTAATCTTCCATAAGAACCAAAATAATAATGAGATGCTGCTGCTAATATCGCACCCCCATTATCAAATGCACCAATCTCTTCCACACCGGTAGCACCTAAATATGCTAGCCCTGCATAGATTACCGCAAGTAAACCGGCTGCAATGAAAGCAGATTTCATAACACTTGTCATCATTTCTTTTTTGCCATGAATCCCTGTTGAACGAACTGCATTAATAATGATAATTCCAAATACGAAGGATGCCAATGTATCCATTGTTAGGTAACCTTCCTGGAAACCCTTAAAGAATGCGTTTTCTGTATATTGTTCAGCCGGAGCTGTCAGGCTTCCCATTGGATTAAACAAAGCTGCTAGAATCAATAAAGCGATAAAAAATAATAATATTGGTGTTAACATTTTACCAACTATATCTATAATTTTTCCTGGTTTTAATGCAAAGAAACAAGTAATAGCAAAAAAGATTACAGTGAAAAGCGCCATTGCTACTGTGCTATTCATATCACCGATTAAAGGTTTAACACCAATTTCATATGAAACCGTTCCTGTCCTCGGCATCGCAAATAAAGGCCCGATTGCCAAGTAAAGAACTGTAGTAAATATAATAGCAAACATTGGGTGTACACGTTTAGCCATCGTATATAAATCGCTTTGGCCAGAATACCCAATTGCCAATACTCCTAACAGAGGCAATCCCACCCCAGTTATGATGAAGCCAAATGTAGCTTCCCAAACATTTGACCCTGACATTTGTCCCATTAATACTGGGAATATTAGATTTCCAGCCCCAAAAAATAAGGCAAAGAGCATAAAGCCAATCGCTAGTGTTGTAGATTTACTCTTCATATTACCCAATTAAAACCCTCCGTTTCTATCTGGTTGAACATTTTAAATTTTCTAATAATTCTAACATCTTTTAATATAACATTACCCATTTTAACACATTTGTCAAGATTATTCAGACATTTCGCCCTATTTCTCAACTTTCCCACTTTTCTTCTAACATTCACCGTTTTTCCTATATCGGTGATTATAGTAACTGTCCTCTATATTTGCAAGGGTATTAGAGAAACTAAAGTAACGGTAAATTTTATCAATCTATTATATTTAAAGGGGGGAAAACGTACATACATCCAATTTAAGTTTATATTACCCTTTTAAACAGTAAAAACCCTTATTCCATGAATAAGGGCTGATCGAATAATCCAATATACCATTGATGATAAGGACATATGAGATTATTCTACAAAGTATTCAGCATATTGGCTATCCGGTTCCAGCAAACTATTCCAATATTTCTCTGGTCCTAATATATGGTGACTAACAGCCTCATCTATTTGATCAACTTTTTTATTTTCAATAATATCAATAATGTTTTTATGTTGTTTAATAATATCTGTATAATCATATTCGATTTCAGATAGCAATCGGATTCGATTATAATGTGTACTTAACCGATTTATTGCATCCCAGATATGATCTTTTTCCTGATCTTTATAAAATAGGGAGTGAAATTCCTGATCCAATTCATGAAAAGTTCTTTCCATTCCTTTTTTTCCTATAAAATTTTCTTGTAAACTGATAACTTTCTTTAACTCTAATAATGTTTCATCAGAAATAGATTCGCAGGCTAACTTAAGAACCTCTTTTTCTAGTACAGAGCGCATAAAGGCCGCCTCTTTAACCAATTTATAATCAATTTTTGATATGTATGAACCGACCTGCGGCCATACTTCAACCAAATGTTCCTCTTTTAATTTTCCGATTACCTCCCTGATTGGAGTACGAGAAATCCTTAATTCATTAGCCAGCTCAATTTCACTGATTGCTTGTCCTGGTTTTAATTCTAGAGACATAATGCCATTCTTAATAATTCTGTACGAATAATGTTTATTATTTTCTCCAGGTAATTTGGGTGTCACTGTTAACATCATGATTTCTCCCTTATATAAAGCGTATAAATATTCTCTACCAACATCAGCATGTAGCCAGTATACATGTTTTATTTAATTATCATCAAATTTCATTAATTTTTCAAGCAATTCAAAACAAAAAAGCTGAAGGGCCTTGGTCAGGAGCGAGGAGCATAAGACAAAGGCACGTAGGGGATGTACTTCCCCCCGCAGTGGCTTTGCTTATGTCCCGAGCTCCTAGGCCCTGAAGCTAGATTGAATAAAAAGCTGAAACGACTGCATCAAGGAACAAAGACTAAATACGCCACATCGTGTGGCAACGTCTTTGTGACCAACATCCTGTTGGCCTCCAACAAGCATAAGACAAAAGCACATAAACCATATTCTACATCAGTTATGTCAGTATCCTCTAAATATCCTGCTATAGTTCGACATCTTCCAACAATAAACATAGCCTATTTCTTTATCTAAATAAATTAAAACTACCGATTCTGAATATTTTTCTGGGATAAAGGTGAGAGTTGGATTCACCTTATTTCATATAAGTAACAAAATATCCCACCTTAATCCCCAGTCTTTTTTTGAATAAGACAAAGAAAGACTAGTAATTAAATAGCTTAATAAGTCAGATGGCTTATTTTTATTATAATAGTATATTAAAATTCTTCCTCCCTCCTTTTTCATACAACTATCTCCATATGAAATCAGGTATAAGTATATTCTTTTCTAATCATTTCCTAATTAGAATGACACCTACAGCTGTAGCCAAACTACATCCAATGATTCATTTTCAATTTCCATAGTATACTTGCGACATTTAGTGACAGCATTTGTTTACTTCAATTCGTTATAGTAGAAATATCAGCAGGATTACATAATTCGATATTACTTAACAGGGAGGTGAAAAAATACTTGGCATATTGGCAATTTAATAATCTAGTATAGGGAGGAATACTTGTTGAAAACAAAGAGAAAAAAACTGTCGTCACTCATTCTAACATCTATGCTCATTCCATCATTGCTCTTAACTACAGGATTTACGTCTTCACCATCTTCTACTGCTTCCTCAGAATCCATCCATAGTTCAGCAAAATCTACGATTATACAGAATAGCAGTAACAAAATCTCCAAAGATCTTCAAAATGAGTTTAAGGAAGAAGAAAAAGTCACCTTCTTAATTAAACTTAAAGAGCAGGTCGACACTGCCAAGGTAGCAAAAGAAGCTACTGCTACTGCAAAAAAACAAAAGCTTTCATCAGCCAAGACGACCTTGACAAAACGATCTTCCATCGTTACAAATCTGCGCGCAACTGCTGAAGAAACTCAGCATGAGCTAAAAAACTATTTAGAGAAACAAGAAAAAGCCGGTAAGGTTAAAGATATTCAATCCTTCTACATCGTTAATGGTATGGCTGTTACGGCTACAAAAGAAGTCATGGAACAAATTGCCGCATTTCCTGAAGTAGAAAAACTTTTACCGAATGAAAAAGTACACCTTGTAGAACCTGTTAAACAATCCAAAGCTGAGAAACCACTAATCGAGTCCAATATTAAGGAGAAACCTTCTAAAACAGAGACAAAGGCAGAAGTCTCCTCGATTGAATGGAATATCGAAAAAATCAGCGCACCTCAAACATGGGCAATGGGAATTGATGGAGCTGGAACAGTCGTTGCCAGCATAGATACTGGTGTGCAATGGGATCACCCTACCCTAAAGACAAAATACCGTGGGTACAACCCTGCTAATCCAGACAACCCGACCCATGAGTTCAGCTGGTTTGATGCTACTTCTACAAACCGCCCTGCAGCATTTGATGATAATGGTCACGGTACACATACAATTGGAACAATGGTCGGATCAGATTCAAACGGTACTAACCAAATCGGCGTAGCACCCGGCGCTAAATTCATAGCGGTTAAAGCTCTCTCTGCATCAGGTGGAGGCTCGAGTGCTGATTTGTTAGAAGCAGGTGAATGGGTATTAGCTCCTAAAGATGCTAATGGAACTCCACATCCTGAATACGCACCAGATGTCGTAAACAACTCATGGGGTGGCGGACCAGGATTGGACGAATGGTTCCGTCCAATGGTTCAAGCATGGAAAAATGCGGATATCTTCCCTGAATTTTCAGCAGGAAATGACGGAGGAGGAGCAGGAACTATAGCAGCTCCATCCAATTATCCTGAATCTTACGCAACTGCCGCAACAGATATCAATAATGCTTTGGCAAGCTTTTCTTCAAGGGGACCTTCTCCATATGAAGGAGTCATGAAACCAAATATAGCTGCACCAGGTGTAAATATTCGCTCAGCTATACCTGGAAACGATTATGCTTCCTATAATGGAACATCAATGGCCGGGCCTCATGTGGCCGCAGTAGTTGCCCTGCTTAGACAAGCTGATTCGAGCTTAACTGTCGATCAAATGGAAGAGATTATGGACTTAACAGCAACACCATTAACTGACAGCGCTTATCCAGAGTCACCTAACTATGGATATGGTCACGGTTTGGTAAATGCTTTTGATGCTGTCTCTTCAGTTGTTAGTGGTTTAGGAAAAATTAAAGGAACTGTCTCCAAGGAAGGTGATGATACTCATGCACCTGAAATTGAAACAGAGCCTGTGACTACTTCTTATAAAGAAATGGACCTTCCTCTTAGCGCAACCGCTACGGACGATGTATCCGTAACATCTGTCGTTTTGAAATATAAAAAAGCAGATGGCAGCTGGACTGAAGTCGCTGCGGAACGTGTAAGCGGAAATTATAAATCCGGTGAATACGAAGCAACCATACCTGGTGCTGATTTAACCGGTGATTCAACAGAATACCAATTTATCGCATATGACTTTGGAGGCAATTCAAAAGAAACAGCTGTTTATCCAATAGAATTACTTCCGGGTATTACAGTTGGCTATGAAACAGATTTTGAACAAAACCCAATCGGATGGACATCTTACGGTACAAATAATTCATGGGAATGGGGAGTACCAACAACAGGCCCTGGCGCTGCATTCTCTGGTGAAAAGGTATATGCAACAAATCTGACAGGAAACTATGCAAACAGCTCTAATATGAGCCTGGAAATGCCACCAATTGATCTTCCTGAAGGAGCCAGCTACTTACAGTTCAAACAATGGTTTGATTTAGAAAGAAACTATGACTTTGGGCATGTATTTATTTCTACTGATGGTACCAACTGGACACAGGCAGCTCGTTTCAACCAAACATCCGATGGTTGGATTGATGGCGAAGTTGACTTAAGCGAATATGCAGGACAACGCATCTACATTTCCTTCAATGTTACAACTGATGGGTCTGTCCAGAAAGCTGGATGGTATTTGGATGATGTCAAATTATCGGCAACTCCTATCCAACCTTCGTCAAAAGCTAAACATGGTGTGAAGAAAGATACAAAAGCTACTGATACTAAAATCAAAGATACAAAAGCTAAAGACCCTAAAGACGACAAAAAAGCAGCAAAAGAAAAAGTAGACGCAGCAAAAATCAAACCAATATCTGAAAAAGATAGTTCAAAAAATGAAAAACCTAGCAATGAAAGCCCGGGACCACTGCTTTTACCAATTCAAGCAGAGGTAACCGTTCTTGAAACTGGCCGTTCTGTTTACACCAACCCACAGGATGGATCCTATGAATTAACGCACGCAACAGGTGATTACACTGTTCAAGCAGAAACATATGGATTCCAATCTCAAACACAAGCAGTACGTGTTGAAGATGGTGGAGTTGCTACCGCAAACTTTACACTACAGGAAATTCCTAAAGGTACTGTCAGCGGTACAATTACAAATAAAGTAACAGGAAATCCTGTTGCAGGCGCCACAGTTTACCTTGTGGAAGATGCTGCCATTACGCCTGTGACTACAAATGAAGATGGCGAGTATTCCCTTACTGCATACGAGGGTACCTACACACTAAAATTTGTTGCACCATCCTACTACAGTTCCGAAACAACTGTAACCATTGAAGCAGGCGAACCAGTCGTTAAAAATGTTGAGTTACGTCCATTCATTGGCTATGCAGGTGAGATTAAGTATGATGATGGAACAGCTGAAAATGCCAGATCCTTCAATGCGGCAGGCAATAGCTGGGCTGTTAAAATGTCATTAAAAGAAGGGGAAGATCAAGCTCTAGTAACTGGTGCACTCCTTCGCTTCTGGGATATGGAATGGCCAGTCCCAGGCGGTACTGAATTCCAAGTATCCGTTTATGATGCCAGTGGTGCAAACGGCGGTCCTGGTACTAAATTGGCAGGTCCTTTCAACGAGACAGCTTTACGTGACGGCACTTGGACACATGTTGACCTTGCCGAACACGGCATCATGGTAGAAGGAGACTTCTTCATTGTCTATACACAAACAAAAGCAAATCCTAATTCACCTGGCTTGGCAACTGATGAGGACGGTCCAAATGCTAAACGCAGCTGGCAAGGTGTAAGCGGTGCATGGTCTCAATCACCAGAGGCTGAAGGAAACTACATGATCCGTGCGACCGTCAACTATGAATTACAAGTACCATCCATCACTTCTCCTAAAGATGGAGCATTTACGAATAAAAAATCTGTGACAGTTGAGGGTAAATCTTCTCCTGAAACAACCATTGATTTATTCAATGATGGAGAACAAACTGCTACTACGGAAACGAATGCAAGTGGCGACTTCTCAGTTGCAGTCGAGTTGAAAAATGGTGCAAATACACTGACTGCTAAAGCAAAAACTGATGTCGGTTCAACAGACCCATCTGAACCAGTTACGATTACACTTGATCAGGATAAACCTGAACTGACTATTACTTCACCGACAGATGGTTCTAAAACAAATAAAGAAACCGTTACAGTTACAGGAACAATTGCTGATGCCAATCTGGATTGGGTTAAAGTAAATGGTCAAACTGCAACTGTAAGCGACGGGAAATTCAGCAAGCGTATCCTTCTTGATGAAGGTATAAATGAGATTACTGTTCAAGCTAAGGATAAAGCAGGCAACAGCATTAAAAAGATCATCACAATTGATGCCAATTATACGGCACCTGAACTTTCCAACATACTTCCTGCTGAGGACAAAGTATTGGAAAGCGGCGATTCTGTCAAAATCGAATTTGATAGTGAACCTGGGCTAGACGCTACCTTCTCAATCCTTGCTCCAGTCACAAACCTTGGCGTCTCAAATGCACTTGAGCTTCCAATGCGTGAGACATCGGAAGGACACTATGTCGGCTACTATACTGCCACTAAAAATATCAAAGCAAACGGGGCAGCCGTTCAAGTAACCGCAGAAGATGACTATGGCAATAAAACGATTGAAAGAGCGGAAGGATTATTATATATTAACGCTCCGCAGTAAACGATTAAAGCACAAGTGCCGATGCACTTGTGCTTTTCTTTTTTGAGCAGTTCTAAAATAGTTTATACTTAAACTGATGATTAAGATATAAAACACAATCTTATTTTTCATATACATTCTTCCCTTTTCATCAAAAATTACAGTTATATCTTACGAACATATCTTAATGAGATATAGTTTTCTTCCTTGGTATTTCCGTATCCTCTTTGTTCATTATTGAAAATGAATCCTCTTGCTTCATAGAAAGGAATTCCTTTTTGATTTCCCTTTGCTACAGATACCCATTGCTCAGTTGCATGAAATTCCTCTTTTTGTTGTTTTGTAAGAACATCTAATAACCTTGTCCCAATTCCTTCATTACGTCTATTGGGGTTAAGATATAAGACAAAGACCTCCCCAGAAGTCTTATCGATCATACCGCCTCCAATTGCCCCAATGACTTTGTTCTCCTCAACAGCAACAAAATAGCCACCCCATTCTACCCCAGTTTCACTTACTTCCTTCAGAATTCTTTCATGATTATAAAACTCTTTTATAACTCTCTTAATATATTCTTCAGATCGTAATTCGTTATAAGTTGCCCAGTACCCATCACTGCATACTTTCGCAATCCCCTCAACATGACTTGCATTCGCTTTTAAAATATTAACCACTTTCCACACCTCCAATTTCCCCTGTTCCGAAGATTCCCTCTACAAATTCGAGCTTTTACTACCATTTATAATTCAACATAAAAAGGTATTAATCCTTTTTGAATTAATACCTTTCATCTCACCTGTTGATATATCCCTATGAATCTAAATTAATTGTTCAATATCGCCTCAAATGGCCATTACTTAATAGTATCAGCTTTGGAAACCTGGATAATTACACGGTATCTTTCAACTCTCGGGAGCAACCTCCTTAACTGAAGCTTGTCAGCAGAACCATAATCCCATTAGTCAAACCGTGAATGATAACCGCTGGCCAAATTGAATTAGTTCGTTCATATGCCAGCGCAAAAATGATACCACTGAAGAAATTTACTGGCATCACATTATAGGTCGGAATATGTACGATCGTAAAAATGATTGAACTAAGTAAAATGGCTCCAACAAATCCTATCCGTGTACGCAGCCAGCGATATAAAAATCCTCGATAAAAGATTTCTTCATATATTGGAGATATAATAGCTGCGGAGATAAAAGCAATTAAAAAGGTGAATAAAGTTACATTTTGCTGTAAAGCCTCTGTTTTGTTATTCTCCCACGAATTACCTATAAGACTAGTAAACAAGATTATAATCACCGAACCAACTAATAAAATAGTTGAATACAGAATAATAAGCTTCCAAACTTTCACATTAAATGATTTTATCCCTACCTCGTTCCAAGATAATTTTTTCGGATTAAGAGCAATATAATAAACACCTGAAATTAAAATAATGGCTATTATTAGTCCAATTAATGTCCCTGAATATAAATCATTCTCGAGCCAATTGGTAATAATTGGTTTAAATATCAATTTCACAAAACCAATTACAAACACAAATTCCAAAAGGATTAATAATATGAATTCCTTTAGCCCCCAATCATCTTGTTCTTTCCAGTTCATTTTCATCCGATAGCCCTCTCCCTATATATGGTATAATCCAACTATATTAGATGACGTTACGTCACCTGCAAGTTTTTTTCAGGAGGAAATGAAATGAAACAATGGACGACAGGAGAGGTAGCTAAGCAGCGAAATATATCCGTTCGCACCCTGCGTTATTATGATCAGATTAATTTGCTTACCCCTAGTTATAAAGCAGATAACGGGAGGAGATCTTATTCAGAAGATGATTTATTCAAACTTGAAAAAATCATTATTCTCAAATCCCTTTCACTTCCGTTAGAAACTATTCGCGATATATTAGACAGTCTATCCTTCCAACAAATTCTCATCTCACACTACAATTATCTACAAGATCAACTCACGAATATTCAAACAAGCATTTCTAATACTACATCATTAATTAATATGAGCGAGCTGCAAGAATCCTTATCATGGGAAGATGTTTTAAAACTGGTTCAAAATTCACAAAATAACTCAAAAAAATGGATTGATTACTTCCATCAGGATGAAAAGCTACTTTTACAGAAATCCATACCAAATCTAAGCAGCAATGATAAAACAACGCAACAGTATATGTTCTTACTAAAACAAATTGAGTATTGTATTCAAAACAAAGTTAAACCCGAATCTGAAATAGGAGCCCAAATTGCTTCTGATTTAATTAAACTATCAAATGATACATTTCAAGGGAATGAGGAATTAATGAATCAGTTTTGGGAAATCAGAAAAAAACCCGCAGAAGAAACAGGCTTATACCCAATTCCTAATCATGTACTAGAATTTGCAGAACGATGCATTGCTTATTTAACAGATTTAGAGACTAGCCATTAGATTTGTCTCCCTCGCTTGTTTATTCAAGGCTTAGAGTAAACTCTATTTGCTATGCTGATAATTAATCTATGTTATTTTCGGCTTTTATATATAAAGTTAATCAAATCTAGAGACTCTTTAGATCTCTATTTATTTTCTTAACCCCTTTACTAAATTTATGAACTTTATTCCAATTTATATTGAAGAACGGTAATATAAACTGCCTGCAATGCACAAAATACGAAGAAACAAACTATGAAGGCATACAGGAGGTATGTATGAATCAATTCTTAGAAAATGCACGGGCTATGAAAGAGGAATTAATCAAATATAGAAGAGAAATTCATCAAAATCCTGAAGTAGGCGACCATCTTCCTCAAACCACGAAATACGTAATGGAGAAGTTAAAGGAATTTGGCTATGAACCAAAAGAAATCTGTGAAAGTGGGATTGTAGCACTGGCAGGGAAACCTGATGCAAAAAAAACATTTCTTTTGCGGGCTGATATGGATGCTCTGCCGATTAAAGAGGAGACAGATTACCCGTTTAAAGCAACAAATGGAAATATGCACGCCTGTGGGCATGATATGCACACAACTATGCTACTAGGAGCTGCCAAATTATTAAAACAATATGAGAACGAACTAGAAGGATCCGTTAAGCTCGTATTTCAGCCAAATGAAGAAGGCTTCAAGGGCGCAAAATTAATGTTGAAGTCGGGCGTTTTGGAGAATCCAAAAGTGGATGCAGCAATGGCCTTACATGTACATTCCGGTACACCAACTAATACGGTATTATATGGGCTTGGAACCGCAATCGCAGGTTGTACAATCTTTAGAATTACTGTTAAAGGTGTCGGGTGTCACGGAGCCATGCCTGAAACCGGCGTTGACCCAATTAATATTGCAGCGCATATCTATACCTCCATCCATGAAATCATAGCAAGAGAAATCTCAGCAACCGAATCGGTGGTTATCACGATTGGAAAGTTTCAGGCAGGAAGTACACATAATGTAATCCCTGACCAAGCCATCTTAGAAGGTACGATTCGTTACTTAAATGTGGATTTAGGAGATTTCATTTACAAAAGGATGGAGAAAATAGTAACATCAACAGCTGAAATGTTTAGAGGTGAAGCTAAAATAGAGATTGTTGCATCTGTTCCGCCCTTAACGAATGATAAAGACTTGGCCAATCAATTGTCCTCTTATGTGAGTGATGTAGTCGGTAAACAATCTGTCATCTCTTTTGAAGGCGGAGGCATGGGTTCTGAAGATTTCGCTTCGTACTGTTATGAAGTACCTACCGTTTATTTTTTGCTGGGAGCCGGCACAAAAGAAGAGGACCCTCATTATGGACTTCCCATGCACCATCCACAGGTAGTTTTTAATGAAGATATCCTACCAACCGGTGCCGCCATGCATGCTTATACGGCAATGATGTGGTTAAAAGCGCATCAATAGAGAACGCAGTAAGAGTGTGGCAAAGTTCTTTAAACGATGCCACACTCTTTTAAATCTATTATATTTTATAATATTTAAATTTACTTTTTAAATATAGCTGTTAAAAAACCTTCCTCAGCAAATACACCATTCATTGAATCTGTTTGTCTCATGTTTCTTATTTCGATTTCCTTCAGATCCTTAAATATGTCTCTTAATTTTTGATCTGTAAACCCCAAACCTCCCTTTAGGCTCCAAAATCTATACACATCCCAATCGGTTATATCTGATCCGCCATACTTCCCATTTTCAAGAAAACACGTAATGCCGAACAAGCCATCTGTTTTTAGTGCTCTTTTAACTAAATTATTATAGGTACCCCTCCGATGAGGTGCTATATGATGAAAGCATCCTGAATCAAACACAATATCATAGCTTCCTTCATCAATAGCTAATTCAAATATATTTTTATGTATAAAGTTAATTGTTAATCCACTCTCTTTAGCCCGCTCT
>NZ_JBZAJC010000015.1:0-69695 GCF_058215915.1 Pradoshia sp. Z3_51
AAGCGACAAAAAGAACTTTTTCCTGACTTCTAAATCTTGCATAATAATCCCCCTTAAAGCATTACTTTCCTTCTTCCACTAAACTGCCCCGTTAGTAAAAAGACATATTAATGTCTATCACGATTTTCCTTTAAAAGTTCTATGACTATAGCATTTTGTTTTTCAATCGACTTTAAGCTCTTTTCAATTGTACTTGTAGAGATAACTATCACAATTAGAATTGCTATTCCAACAAAGACCAATCCAATCTCCTCCATCCCAACCCTTTTTGTAACAGTTTACCATTTAAATCCCTTATAGAGCTTAACTGCCCCGTTTCTACAATAAGGAATTCAACAAAAAAGAGCATTAATCCTCCTTGATCAATGCCCCTTTTAGTTTAAGTGCAATTCTTCACGATTTATTTTAGGAAAAACTTACTTCCTATCCAACCGCCTAACAAAGTGGATAACCCAGCAATTATAGCTTTGGTAATGAGGAGGGTTACTCCCTTACCCAATGTCTTAGCAGCACTAAAGTAAGGTGATGTATTGTTAAAACCCTAATTATTTGTTTATTTTTACCATTAAAATAATGAGGCTATATCTTTTTCTTTTCCTTTCTCTCATCTACTACTGCCCTTACTATTGGCATTAAAAGTAGAATAAAGATAAGGAAAAGAGAAAAGTATTTTTTCTCAAGGTCAAAAGCCCAAATGACAAATACCGATATTAAGACAGCAACTGTATAAATAACCAAAACAATAGGATTAGATTTCCAAAATAACATCTCTTCACCCCTCTATAACAGCTCAAAGATACACATTTTTTATTAATTCTATATATTATTCATATTATCCTTCTTAAACTAACCTGCCTCATTAGCTGCATAAGAAGTTCAACAGAAAAGAGCATCAATCTTTCCTTGATCAATACCCTCGTTGGTTCAATTAGGAATATGTTATTTGTTAGACTTGGATACAAAATATGAGCTAGTACCCATTAGGCCGCCACCGACTATCGCAAGTGTAGTGCCGACCATAACCCAAAGCGTGGATAAAAAAGTGGATAAATAAATTCCTAACATTAATATGATTAAGCCAACACAAAACAAGATATGAACTTTTCTCAAACCCCCACCACCATTTCAATTAGCTAAAATAAACGATTTACTATTGAGCTAACCTGCCCTTTAGTAGCATAAGAAAAAAGAGCTGATCACAGCCCTTGATATGGAGTAATTCCCCCGTTAGTTCAATAAACAGGTTACTTTTTCTTCAGTCTTTCTAGAGAAATTATATAAATCCCCGTCATCAAATCCTGTTGCAAATACGATTTCTTTAGGAAATTTTGAAGGGTTATCGACCAAATATGTATTTGCAAAAGTAATAGTTGAAGAAATCGTTAGAAATAAACCTAAATAAAACTTATCATCCCAAAAATCATATAGGTCATTATACAGCATTATACTAGGGTATCTATCTTCAGGAAAATAATCATTATTACTTGTCCAATCATCATCATCAAATTCCCATTCTGTTGAACCTGTAATATAGAGTTGAATACCGGTCTCATTTTCAAAAAGACCAAAATTAAAGGCTTGAATACTCTCTTGTGCTTTCTCTTGCTCAAATAATTTGTTAAGCCAATTCTCAAATTGTTTATAGCCAGTAGATAGTTGATTTTTAAAGTTACTTAAATCTACTGTATTATCTATATTTCTTGCATACTTTTCGAGTATGTCATACCCATTTTTTAAAGTTGGGATTTCTTTTATTAAAGATTGTAACAATTCATCCACTTTTTCAATATCAGACATATCGCACCTTCTTGACCTTATAATGTTATATCTATTCCTTCGATTCTACAAAATATATCGTTTATCCCTTCCTGGATTAACGCCCGAATTGTTCCATATGTACTGAAGAAATATTTTGTAATTCACTTGATTTTAATATTCCAAGATTATGCCATTTCTAAAGAACTCCACAAAAGAGTCAGCTACTTTTGCTTTACCGTGCTTAAGAATTTCATCTGGATTGTTTCCTACATCGTGATATATTTGAAATACAGGTGGGTTTTCAGAATCAAAATTAATAAAATAGGGGTCTCCAGAACCCGTTGGATCTCCGCCTATGCAGACATAACCTCTTTCTAAAATTTGTATACCTTGATATGCTTCAAAAGAGTTATCTATCATATGAATCGGCTGATATATTTCTACATATTCTATCCCATCATAATCTTCTTCAGGTTCATATGCTTGCCAACCAATTTCCATATGAATTAATGGAAGTTCGGAAATTAATTTACAATACCAACTTGGAATCTTATCCCCAAATTTGTCATTCAAAAGTTGGATTTCTTCTCTTGTAGCTGTTCTTCCTAAATATTTTTCACCTAATTTTTTAGCTTTTTCAATGAAGTTTTCGGCTTCTTGAAAAATAATTTCCGACATATAATCACCTCAAAATTTTATACAGCAAAAGTTGCTGTTCTTAACGACTTGTTTATTTCTACTGTTGGAAATAAACAGGATCATATGTTTTAAATTCTTCACAGAACCCGGTTTAGCTCGTGACTAGTAAATGTTTATCTCTAAAAATATGATTTATAGGTAAATTATAACACCAGCTTACTTTAAGGGTAAATTGTTATTCAACTAACCTGCCCCTTTACTTCTATAAGAAATTCAACACAAAAAGACATTAATCCTTCTTGGACCAATGCCTCTATTCGTATCAGAAAAACTTTTTATATAATTCACGTCGCAGTGTCCCGCTTAAATAAGCGTAGATTTTAGTCGTTTCGCTTTTTTCGTGTCCCATCAAATTTTGAATAACTTCTAGTGGTGCACCATTATTCAATAAAGTAGTGGCATAACTATGTCTCAATTGATGGGGGTGAATGCTTTTATTAATGCCAGATCTTTTCGAAATCTGTTTTATGATATATCTCATTTGAGATATACTCATCCGATGGGGAGAACGGATGGTTACGAACAGTGCTTCTTGATTATCAGTTCTCTCATCCAAATACCTCTTCAACCAGATATCACATCTAGTGTTAAAGTAAACTTCTCTTTCTTTATTTCCTTTGCCTAAGACAATTACGGACTGATTAGAAAAATTGATGGACTGTCGATTCAAATGAACGGCTTCTCCAATCCTACAACCGGTTGAATACATAAATTCGAATAAAGCATTTTCCAATGTTGTATGACAAGCTTCTCTTAAATGCTCAATTTCTACTTCAGATAAAAACTTTGGTATTCGAATCTCCGATTTTGGTTCCTTGATTTTCGCGGCTGGATTACCATTTAGGACATTTTCATCTTGGGCCCATCTAAACAGCGATTTTATAAAACGTATCCTATGACTCAAACTAGCAGCCTTTAATTGATCAGCCACATTTCCAAGATAGAGCTTTAATGAATCAGTGGTAATTTCATCAAGTGATCGATCACCAAGATTCCGGATTAGCAAGTTTAATTGGATATTATATGCCTTTAAAGTCTGAGCTGAATATCCTTGAATCTGTTTATCAGCTTTATATAAATCCCACGCTTCAGATAGTATCATCCTATTACTCTCCTCATCTATTTTTATCAGTATAGACAAATAGAAAGGAAGTAATACTACAATTTACTTAAACGAATGCCCCCGTTAGTGGAATAAAGTTGTGTTTTAAGCTACTCCCATTCACTAGCCAAAAGACCATAAATTACGTGATCTACATAATGGTCATATAACCACTCTGCTTGTCTTATACGTCCTTCTTCCTTAAAACCAAATCTTTCTGGAAGTGCTCTACTCTTTTTATTTTCAACTGCGACTCTAACTTCAATTCGATTAAGTTTAAGGTCATTAAATCCGTAATCTATTAATGCTTTGAATGCTTTCGACATTATACCGTTGCCTTGGAATTCTTCACCTAACCAATAACCCACAACACCAATTTTATTAGCTTTATATATTTCATTGAAACCGATTGTACCTGCAATTTTGCCATTATATATAATTGCGAACGATTGGGGGTAACCACCATTCTCCATAAGTTCTTTACATCTTGATTGAATATTTTGTGCAGTATCTTCTACACTCTTTGTATAATCGAGCCAACCGAGCCACTCTTTTAAATAGGACTTAGAATTTATCGTTAAATCATAGAACTCACCAGCATCATCTTTATTAAACAATCTCAAAGAAACTTCATCATCCACCTTATGTATTAACATAATCCCCTAACCTCTTTCTTCTTTTTCTAGTAGCAAAGCATTGCTATATTGATTTTACCAAAATTTAATAAATTCACATTAAACACTATTAAGCTAAACTGCCCCGTTTCTACAATAAGGAATTCAACACTAAAAGGCATTAACCCTTCCTGGATCAACGCCCCCGTTTGTTTAAGTATATTCCTTCACAAATATGTATATTACTTATAAAAAATACTTCTCTTATTTGCTCTTAACACATTTGATGAAACATTAATTAGTATCTCCTCAAACGCTGCAAGACTAGCAATAGTACAGATAATATATACCAATATATTCGATTGAATGAAATACAACGATATTGGACACATAAATAGGACGAAACCTACAATTTTATTGCCATATGTATGGATTATTTCAAAAGTACGATACTTTATGAAGACTATTATTATTGAAATGACTTTTGTTACTCCTATAATAACCACCCAAACAATAATTTTATGGTTTAGATGAAAAAATGGAAATAGGACCAACATCAATACGATAGTCATTATTAGGTCAGCAATAGAATCAATTTTACTTCCTAAACTGCTTTCTGTATGCGTTTTCCTTGCGATATAGCCATCTAGAACATCCGTAATCCCACATAAAATATATACTAGCAAAAATAACATACTCAATGGTCTTATGAATAATATTGTGATAGACAAGAATATCCTCGCTATTGAGATATAATTTGCTATTCCTATAGGCATCAATTTACCACCTCATAAGTATTTCTCTAATATTTATTATACTATATGTAACTAACCTGCCCCGTTTCTACAATAAGAACTTCAATTCAAAAGGCATTAATCCTTATTAGACTAATGCCTCCCTAGTAAAGTAAGTTTAAATATGAGATTGATTAACTACTTAGGATTCTTAATTATTATTTTCCTCGTAACTAACAGTGCAACAGACACACTAATAACAGCTAAAACTCCAGAGACAGTTCTATTTATAATAACATCATCTGTAACAGGAAATATGGAATTGCTAATAAGGATAAGAATTATATATACTGCAATCGAAAAGAGCAAAACAATTAATGTATGTTTCATAAACACTCTCCTCTCAAATTTTCTACAGGTATTCCTAAAGATATGAATACCATACTAATTTCACCAAATTAATCCTTATTGAGCTAACCTGCCCCGTTAGCTGCATAAGGAAAAATATTAATATGAAAACCTTGAACTTCTGCTATTGCCCTCGTAGTTGAAGAAAGTTAAATATCATTTATTGGATGGATAACTGGTATAATATCAATTACTCAGAAGAGCTCCCTAAACAAACCACATAGCGAGGAGACAAGTTTTTATGAATAAATGCACTCACGCAAAATGCCTAAAAGATGTTCTGTTAGAAGGAACAGATATAATACTCTTCAAAAAAGATGAGGTATATAAAGTACAGTTCGACTACAAGGCACTACTTTATTATGCAGAGCCTGAATTTCAGGAAGACGCTGATTTTCTCCCTAGTGAATTCGCTATTTCTGCTGTTAGCCCGTACTTTCAATTTTTTAGATTAGATGATAATCAAAAAAAGTAAGGACGAACCTTGTTGCGTCCTTTTCCTACGTATAAACAGCTAAACAGATAAGGGTTCAAAACTGTATGGGACAACATAAAATCAATTCTCAAATATTGATAATTCGATGTTAGACAAGATTAATCCTTCTTCAGCTAAGCTGCCCCGTTTCTACTATAAGAAATCCAACACACAAAAAGGCATTAATCCTTCTTAGGATCAATGCTCAGATTATCCTCTGAAGTATAATTCTTCAGAGAAGAATCTTTTAAATGATAAATATAGTGATGGATATCATTTTATGCGAAAAGCAGCCTTTTCAATAAAACTACAAATTTTTTTTACACAGGCATTGGTAATTGACCTAAATATGAGATTAGGCGTTGGACATTAAGAGCAAATATTGTACCTTCTGCTGAAAGTTCATTAACAGATTTGAGTTTCTCTAAAGTTCTGCGAATCAGGCTTTTTCTTGGCTGCTCCCCATTTTGCGTGGCATCAGCAATGTCAGTTAGATCATCTAGAATATCTTCTTGTAATTCAACTTCTCCAATTGGATTCGCCTTTAACTCAGCAATAAGCGTTTGAATTACTTCTAGTATTTCATTATTGCTAGTTGTAGTGTTATTTTGAGTTGCTTGTACATCTCCGTGTTTAGCCATAATTAATTGCCCATTTGGACCTTGGTTAATTACAATACCACCTTGCTTCTCATTTAATCCCATTTCGATTTCCAGCTCCCTTAAATACCTATTTATACGAGTATAGAGAATTTGAGTAACTTCACGATTGAATTCTCGGATCATATCACGATATTTATTTGACGTTCCATATCCAAATGCAACGGTTGAATAAGTGATGTTGTTTTCACTAACATATTGTAGAAGTTGATAAATAAAAGCCACTTCTTCGCTATCATCAATTGGGATATCAAATTTTGTATTAAAATCCCTACCGTTCAATAATTCTTTTATAACAAAAGTTACATTATTATGTTTAACAATAAAATCATAAATTAAAGGTTCGTTATTTATGAATTGTAAAAACTTCTTTAAAGCTCTATCAGCCTCTACATTATTTGTTGCATTTAATAAAGTAGATGAAACTTCTCTATATTTTAAGCTAGTAATATTAAAGGCTTTATGGTCAATAATCATAGTTAGGAGACACCTCCGCAATAAGGACAATATGGTTTTATTGAATACGAAATTGGGTTTATTTTTATAACCCTATTACAGCAGTCCGTTTTAAGTAGTTCAAGATCATCTTTCTCATACAGGGTTGGTAAACTATCTTTTTTCAATGGCGTGGTTTTCACACGAAAGTTTTTTGAACCTTTTTTACTTATCCCTTTGAACATATCATTAATACTATCTTTAACTAGGTTTATTGCTTCAATTTCTGCTGCTTCAATTAAATTGTTAGAATAAAATTCACCAATGTTATCGTTTAATCCACAACTTGGACAATACATTATATCGCCTTCAAATTCTTCAAACTCATTCATTTCCAATTTAAACCGTTCACGACAATGCGGACAACTAAATGATACACAGTTATCCTCATCACTTGATTTTGAAACGGATGTATAATACTCCATTTTATATCTCTCCTTGACTATATCTTCTTTAAATTGACTATGCGAAAACATCTTTTTGATTTAAGAAGATGATTTTTTACTGGAACTGACTGCAATATCTTTAATCTATGATAATGTGATGATAAAGAGGTTGTACGATAAAAGGACTAATATATAGAATTGAAGTAAAAATTGATTTTTTGAAGTAATGTAATTAGTTAAATTATATCCCTTTATTACAAAAATTACCATAAAAAGGGGTGGTTTATTATCAATTAAACTGTCCATTTCCTTTATTCTGATTAAGTAATAGACCAGATTTATTAGCCACTTCTGAAATTTATCACTACATCTCTAGTAAGATTTAAACTAGCGTGGATGTTAGTTTAAGAAGAAATAAAATAAGACCACACATATTAGATATGTCTAATATGTGTGGTCTTATTTCCTAGTTTTTTGAAGTAAGTTATCTTTCTCTTATTCCACTAACCTGCCCCGTTAATTGAAGAAACCATATCCATTTAATGGTATCATAAAATTGATATTTCTCTCTTATTATTCAAAAGCAACAAACTTGGCGAAATCAGCCTAATAATAAGGATTTGCCCATCAATACGGAAGCGATAATAAGAACCTATACTAAAGAATGCATTGGGGATGACTAATAGTGGAAAACATTGAGTATAAAGAGCAACTTGATAAGTTTATTAATAAATTCATATTTAGATCTCGTGACTTTGTTGGGTATGCCGCCCACCTTTATGGATTTACAGAATTAATGATGACTGGTGAAAAGAACACTAAATTCACATATGATCACGAGTATTTTAACTTTACAAAGAGCACTAAAACATTAATTAGTATTAGAGAATTATTAAAGATAGGGAATAACGAAGATGTATTAATATTAATAAGAAGTATGTTTGAAAATTATTTGAGCAGCCGATATCTTAACGAGAATGAGGTTTTCATTGATCAATTGATTACGTTTCCTTTAAATCTTTTTACTGCGATATATAATGTGAATGAAAATGGAGAAATAATTGACCGATCTGGCGAAAAAGTTGGAGAATTAATAAATCCTAGTGGTTTTAAGACTGGAAAAGATAAATTATATTATTATAAGTTTTATGGTTTTCTATCTCCTTTTACTCATAGTAATTTTGGTATTGTTAACTATTACTTAGATGAACATTTAAGTTTTACAATTGAAAAAGAAAATTACCCATTACTTGTTAGATTTTTTGTATTGTTTGTTTTCACAAAAATTTTTGAGCATATTGTCACGGTTGAAGGAGAAGATTTTCCTGATCCGAGAACTGAAAAAGAGTGTTACAAACTTGTAGAAGATTCTATTAAGTTTCAAGATAAATTAATTCCTGTTCTTATTGATGAATTTAAGTCTAATGATGAAAATGTAAAATTCTACAATAAAAGAATGAGAGAAATGTTAAAAGAAATGAAAAAATCTCTTCGAGAAGAATTAGGAAGTGTAAAAAAGATCTTTTTAGATTAATCTAACCCAGTCAATATTTTTAAAATGATGGATAAATTTTGGATTTCTTCATTTTTCATTGTCATATATTTGATTTTTCCCTTATTATTCAAAAACAACAATCTAACGAAAACAGCCTATAAAAACTAGTTTACTTTTTTGTTTGCTAGAGTAATGAGCGAAACCAAAATCCAAAATAACCTCTCAAACAAGCCATTTTAGAGGTTGATTCTCTATCAGGTGCAAACACCTTACCCTTTCCTGAAAAACGCGAAAATGAGCCGTTTTAACAATAAAAAAAGCGACACAAATTAATGCGTCGCTTCTGGAAGCGAACCTCCAATGAATTTTCTAAAGAACCTACTTATATTTTATCCGTTATCGTAAAAAAATAAACTAAAAAAAACGACGTATAGATGTTATTTATACGTCGCCTGTGGTGACAACCACTAATGGAGCTACTGTCATTATCATTTTACCCAACTTTTCTATCCTAAGTCCAAAAATCCGACCCTAGAATAGGGAGCTAAATTAAATACAATCTGTCAAAGCCCAAGATTCACATCCCTTGCAAATGTGAATCGTCAATTCTCTTCCATCTTCACAATTCCACTTTTCTCTTGGAACATCGGTACAAGCTTGACTCAATTTTATTCTATATACATCTACGTCTTTTTCACAGAGACAATCAACATCACATTCTAAGCTATATTTATCTATAGTTGCTACATATCTTGCTTTTTTGAGATAGAGAAAAGTTACCCACCCAATTTCATAACCTGTTGGTTCCTCTTTGTCTCCATAAAGATAAATTAATTTCTTCTCATTCAATTTCTTTTTATCCATCTGGTATTACCTCCTGCTGTATTGACGCCTCTAGGTGTTTGATTTTAATTCACTTTCTAAATCTGCTTGATCTCTTCACGATAGGAACGACATTTTCTTCTTTGCGAAGGGGTTCGTCTTTTTGTTTTAAAAACTCCACAGGAGCGTCGAAGACGGTCTTCATTGCGTACTCTGTTTTGTCCTTAATGTCCTGATTAGGCGTTTCAGATAGGATTCTGTAGAGTCTATGTACTAAACCTTGCAGCTCATCATTGTTTTTCATAAGCTTTTGCTTGGCAGCTTTTTCATCATTCAAATTTCCCTCTAATAAGGCTACTTTCTTTTGTAACTTCTTTTCTCTATCTAATGTTAAATGGAATTGTTTCTCCATCTCCACTAAATGCAACAATAAATCATCTTTGTTTTTATACTTTTTCTCTACCAGATCAACTACGTTAGGTACGCTTATTTTATCTCCTTTGGATGTTATAAAGGATTCGCTAAACACGACGTTGGCCTGGTCTACTTCTACACGTCCAAGGCGTCCTTCTTTCCTCCAGAAGGCGTCAGAAGTTGAAGCAGATATAATGTTCTTTTCATATAATTCGTTAGCGAAACGGTGTATATCTGCGTATTTAATAAGCCCTGAGGGCTGCTCTTGCTCTTTAAAAAGCTTGATAACCTTTCTAACTTCGTCTAGGGTAAGTTTGCTCTTACGACCAGCTGTTTTTTTCATTAATCAACATTCCTTCCCCAATTTTGGAATACAGAAGAGCTAAATTTTTTATTTCATTTTGTAGTTTATTGGTTGTCGTTTTTATATCTGTAAATAGACTGGCATCCTTAACGGGCATTTCATTGTCCATAATAAGTCTGTTTATATTATAGGTAAGCGCCGTTAGCTCGTTTATCTTGCTCTTTCTAGAGGCAATGTCGGCTTTAATTTCTTCTTGTCTCTCTATAAATTCTTCTGGTGTAATGCCCCAATGAGAACAAAAATAACATTCCTTAGACTCGCAGCGCTGTAATTTATCTTTGCAGTATCCAATCTTAAGTTTTATCTTGCAATCTCCTTCGGAATTGTAGACTTTAAGCTTAACGTCGTTAGGGATAAAACTAGGCGATGTTGAACGCTTCGTTGATTGCTTTGCTTTCGTCATCAACTTAAAGACTTCACAATCAACCCAATGTTCTGTATGCCCACTGTAATGGTACTGTGCGCTAATCGTTTGGTGCCCACCTAATCTAGCGATTTCTAAAGGTGTGTACCCTTGCATCATTAGTGAAACAAATGCCAAGTGTCGAGTGTCGTTAGGCCGGACTCTGTCTTCCACCGGGATGTAACAATGGTACTCTTGTTCCATTACCCTATAAAAGTAATGGATTAGGCTTTTTAACGCACTAATAGAAAATTCGTTATGATCTCGCTTTATTGCCTTTTGTGGTCTGACATAAATAAGTGTTTTATACGAGATTAATGTATTTGTTTTACCAAATGACTCTGTGATTTCTTTATAATCATTAATCAAATCATACATTTCTTCATCAAGAAGTAGTTTATCGGGAACTTGAACTCGATTACTATTATTATTGTTTTTTCTTCTTGTTAGTTTAAGATAACGTGTTTTTTCAATAAAACAATCACGTTCTATCAAGCAAAATTCAGTTGGTCTCATTGGAATTATATTTGTTAATCGCCACCATATAACCAAAGGGTATATAACGAACAATTCCTTTTCCGTTTCTCCTGCTCGTGAGAGTGTCAATAACTTCTCGAAATGTTGCTCAAGATAATAAGAAAAAGATAGAATAGCCGAAAAGGGTGGCAATGTTCTTATGTTTGCTTCTCTAGAGATCTTTTCTCGTAATTCAGCAAGTCTGGGAACATATACTTCGGAAATCTTCAATTCAGTAAAATCAAAAAAGTTACATATGGAGATAATGTAGTCACACTTAGTTTTGGTCGAGAAATCACTGTATTCAATATAGTTTAATAAGGCATCCATTTCAGTTTTTTGGAAACCTTTTGATTGCTTGTATGCGATTGAAAAGTACGAGAAATGATTTGACCAAGCAGTTTGAGAGTTTGATATATGACCGATGATCCAACACTTAACCATCACTTTAAATTCAATCGTCAATACACTGTTGAAAATTGAAGAATCAAATATCGTAAAGTCCAATTTTCGCTGAAGGGATTGGTAATCAGTCTTAGTTACAGTCCAAATATCTTCATCAAAATCATTTAATATTCTTCCTTTGTTTTTAAGGTCGCTGAATTGTTCTTTTGCCTCGCTAACGCTGACTTCTGGGTTGAATTGCTCGTTTGAAAAAACATCTAAATCAATTTGTTCGATATCCAAATCATTAGCATATAAATTCATTTTGTTCTCCTAACTTAAGAATAGTGGGGTGTATGTTAAGTATTTTTCGAAATCTTCTTCGGCGTCCATATTGTCTAACAGATCTAATAAACTGTTATATTCGTCTTTTCCACCTGCAAAAAACTTGAATACTTCATCTTTACCAAACTTTTGGATTGCTCGTTCAAAATTATCCATCTCAATGTATAAAAAGTTCAGAAGTCGTGTCTTTTCACCTTCAAAACAAGTCGGATCATATTCGTCAACGAATTCTTTAATGGTTGTTTTTATACTTTCGGCCATTGCAGTTAACGCATAAAAGTTAGGGATTGCATAAGGACAAGACTTACAACTATCGAGTTCAGGCTTTTGGCAACCTTGTTCTGAAACAAGACACTGTATATGTTCTTCACAGCTAGGTAAGGAATTAACGTTTAAATCAAACATTAAATCAGATACTTCGTCGATCCCCATCTTGAATATTTTGTCTGCCACAAGTTGTCTTTCAGCCATAACTTTATTAATAAAACCAGCACTCGACTCAATCTTGTATATATCACCGAATTTTTTGCTGAGTTTTATTATGTTCTGGGTCTCCTCTTCGTAATTTTCAGGTTGCCCCATTAGGATGCTCGATAATAAACTAGGGATGTAACCGAACTGCTTTCGGCTAAATAGGTTCTTGCATAATTTGTCTAGTTCCTCTTGAGGAACTTGTAGATAAATGTTTGTTACCTCTATGTCTGAATGAGCTCTTAATTTTTGAGCTAGTTTCAAAGCTGCGCTTCCTTTTCCTTTCTGAACAAGGACGGAATAAATCAATACTAATACGGTACGACACATCTTAAGATTTTGAAAAATGAAGGATTCTGAAGTCTCGAATTCTTTGAAAAAGCACGTGTATGCTTTAGTTTTAGGTTTAAAATGGTTTACCGCTGTGCCGAAATCGATTAGAGGTGATTGTTCAACAACCAATGGCTTATTTTCAGCTATTATTGCGCATATTACGGCAGCTGTTGCTACCGGGAGTATTAAATCATCTGCTATGCGAAAGTCGATGTTAGCACCGGTTTTATTAGCGATATAACTCTTTTTAATTAATTGGTTAACAATACTATTGGCTTCTTCAAAAGATAAATCGCTTTCTCTTAGTGCTTCTAACGTATTGGTGTTAATTTCATTCAAGTCAATTGTAGAGATGTTGAGTATATCGGTATGCCGCCAGGCATTGGTCAAATGTATCAATACGTATAACCAAGCAGAAGAGTAATGGTATCCTGTCTTTCTGTTTTTCAATAGTTTTTCAGCTTCCAAGATGGCTTTGTTTTTATGTTTCATATCTGCGGCGTAGTCGTAAAGGTTAATATACTCATCGTAGGAGTAAACTTCTTTAGGTCTAACCTTAACTTCGCGTTCATTCGGATTAGTCAACTTAGTGGTATCATAAATTTTATGTTTACCACCTTTGATAGTGGCGATATATTGCATCGTTCCGGCGAACTCAATTAAAAAGCTATAAAGAAATTGTTGGTCGCCGTTAGTAACTAGATTGGAGAAGCAATTTAAATTGATTTCATTTGAATAAAAAGAATATAACTCTTTTTCCCTAGTAAATTGAGTTAGTAATTCCGTACATCTAACCAAACGATTTACGATATCTCTTTTGTGTAATCTTGAACCTTCAGCCAATTTTATCTTGGTATGGCAATATTCATACCATTTTTTTGCGGTCACTGGGCTCTTCTTCGAGAATTCTAATTGTTTTATGCCTAATATTTCATAAAATGCTTCGATTGGTTCGTTTTCGAAAGCTTGGTCGATTAATTGTTGCTCCGTTCTCTTGTTTTTGTATTCATATACTTCTTTGATGGAGTAGACAGATGTTTTTGAACCTTCGACTGCGACCAACATTAATGTTGTCGATTGAACAGCTTTTATTTTTTCAGGTAACTGCGCCAACTCCAGGATTTTTAAAGCATCTTCCAATGAGCAAAATTCATCTCTAATTTTTTGCATTCTTACTAACAAAGCATCGATTTCACTTTTTAAAAAGTGAATTCTGACTTTTATATAGATTGGGGTTAGGTTTTCTTCTTTTCTTATCTTACGAAGACTGTAATCTGTTGTCCTTAATTTCTCAAGCGTTTCCGTGAACGTATAAACCTCCGACCTGGGAAGGGGATTGAAGAATTTTTCTGCGTCCTCTTTTAAAAAGAAATGTCCAACATTTTTGCAAAAGTCTTTTCGAACAATGTTATTCTTTTTTACAATTGAAGCTATGTCATCATAATTGAGATTATATTTTTTATATACTTCAGAAATATCTATATGAGTTTCAAGGAATTGGTTGAGCTGTTTCTTATTTATGTATATCTGAGTTCCTTTGAATGGCTTTTCAAAATACTCGAAGTCAATACCTTCGGCATTACAAAACGCGATAAGGCTGTTAAGAACTTCGTTTTTTCGTTTTTTACCAGCTAAAGGGTTAGAACCCTTAAATCCGATTAAAATTAGAGCTTCCTTGTCTTTGATGTAGTTGCACTCTAATTCGGATAGATAATTCAGAAACCCATCTAACTGTTCCTTTTTTACATATGTTATTGTTTGACCAATCTGTTTGGTCCTCGTATCAAGGTATCCTTCAGCTAAAAAGTTTTTAAACCCTGATCTTGAAAGAGCAATAGCTCCATATTTACCACTTGTCAAAACTTGATTGAGAGTCATCCAGTCATCTATATTGGGATCAATAGTAAGGTATTTTTTTAAGCTATTCATCACTTGCGTCCCTTTCTAAATTGTTTTGTAAATTCTTCTGGGATAATACCTAATTTTTCAACGGGATACTTTTTAAATTCGTTCACAGCTTCTTGTATCTGTTTAGCAGAAAGGCGCTCATCCACATAAGCCAATGCGGAATTAATATTCCTATCGCCCCTAGCGATGGCTATTTGAGTAACGCTTAATCCCATATCTATTAGAGTATTGGTAAAAACTCCTCTTCCGATATGAGTGCTCCAAATAGCACTTGATATATCTTTATACTCCGGTTGGCCAATTAACGATTTAAGAAAGGCTTTTTTAACCTTTGAGAATCGCCTTTCGTATACCTTTCCTGACATTGGAAATCCGTTCCCATCAACGAAGAGGGCACTTGTATTTTCAAGCTTTCCCTTGCGGTTCAGTATATCTAATGTTTTCATATGTTGATCATAAACATCCCACACCAAATTATCATCCAATATTGTTTGTTGTGCTAATTCTCGATTAAGATAGGCTAATCTCTTCGGGTTTTCAAACTTTGTATCTTTAAGTCGAGAGAATAACTTATTTCGATTATCCTTTACTTGAACACACATTGATTCTCTATAGTTAATGATTAATTCAGCTCTCGTAAGGTTGACAACTTCTCCTGTTCTTAAACCACCATAAAACTGAAAGCATAATCCAAGAGCTATTTCAGGAGCAACATCTCTAGCTAAACCTATAAAATGCGCCGTCAATTCTCTTCTTCTGTCCCCGAAGTCCTTTAGTTTCGGAGGCCTTTCTTTTATTGTTTCTCGCGAAGGGAGGCGAGTAGACAGTTTAGGGTCTCTAAAAATAGACTTGTATCCTTTAAAACGCTTGCCCTTAAAGGTAAAGTTGACTTCCACTATATTAAATTCCTCATTGGTTAACCCCATTTCCTTTAGATAAACATAGAACCGAGTAAGATACTGTTCGTATTGATGTACAGTGCTTCTTTGTAACCCACTACTAAGAGTTAAACTAGTTATATACTTGCTACCGTGAATTCTTTTTAAGCCACTAATACCTGATTCTTTAAGGTCAGTAAAGAGCTCGTCTCCAGCTTGAATCTTATCAAAAATAAAATTTAGAAACCTGCAAACAATTTGTGCTGGTACTGCTTGTGTATTTATTGCACCACCATAATATTCATAGATTGTCCTTATAAAATTAGATAATGGATGTGGATATACTATATTTGTTTCTTTATCTAAAATCCCAATCGTAACAACCTTTATATCCCTCATTTCCCCTCTAATCACTTCATTTATTGCTATTTCTCTGCTAACAAACTTATATCTTGAAAGAGTGTTATGCTCACTCATTAACAAGTCCTCTTGCATCGTACTCATAAGTAAGACCTCCTTAACTCTTGTGTTGGCTGAGAAGCACCCCAATATCTTAATATCTATTTCTATCAATTAAAATCCTTTAAAGACTTGAAACTATATTCTAAATTCTCTGTTGTCTTACCTCAGACCGAGGCTATGTCCCCTATAAACAACTACTAAATATCTCTATATTTATTGTATCAATATATTATTTATTTAGTCCAATAATGAACATTATGGGCTATTCTATATATCCCTAACAAAAGCAATAATACCAAGTTATTATTTGGTCTTATTCCTCTTCATTTGTTATTTAGGACATAGTTATACCTATAAATGATGGATGAGCAGATTCAAATGGAAACCATTTTCGGTGACGGTTCTTCTTCCCAATCTGGAATGATGGGCAAATTATTCAGTGCCGGAAAAAGAGTCCTGACTGGAGAAAGTTTATTTATGACCACCTTTACAAATGAAGGAACTCAAAAAAAGCATGTATCTTTTGCTTCTCCATATCCGGGAAAGATCGTTCCTTTGGATTTAAGTGAATTGGATGGAAAGGTAATCTGCCAGAAGGACTCCTTTTTAGCAGCTGCGAAGGGTGTATCAGTAGGTATAGAATTCCAGAAAAAAATTGGGGCTGGCTTTTTTGGCGGTGAGGGATTTATCATGCAAAAACTCGAGGGTGATGGGATGGCTTTCGTGCATGCCGGAGGGACATTACATCAAAAAGTATTAGCTCCAGGAGAAAAAATACGAGTAGATACCGGCTGTATCGTTGCAATGACCAGAAATGTCGATTACGATATTGAATTTGCCAAAGGTATTAAAACCGCGTTATTTGGCGGAGAGGGTCTGTTTTTTGCTACATTGCAGGGTCCTGGAACAGTCTGGGTTCAATCACTCCCCTTCAGCCGCCTTGCAAGCAGAGTGTTTTCCGCTATGCCGTCTAGAGGCGGGTCAAGCGATGAAGGCAGTGTAGCAAAAGGTCTTTTCGATATGTTTGGTGGAAAATAGAAGAATAGCAAATTAGTAGCCCAATAGAAAAGTCTATTGGGCTTTTTTTGTTTTATCCCCTATTCATTTGAATTATATGGTAATTTAAAGTAAAGGGAATATTTTCATAGTCTCTAATCCATAAATTGCTTCCAAAAAATACGCACTTCAATCCCTTTACAATCACGTTTTTAAGTCCTTATTTTCGGGACAACTCCTCTCCCACATAGGAGGTGTTATAACTTCCGTAATTTTACCTGTCATTATTCTTGAGCAAACCCGTTCTATAGCAATGGGTAGAGTAATCTCCATTAATTCCTTACTCTTTATCAGTATCCTTTCTTTTTTCAGTATCCTTGTTAATAGATTGAATCGTGTCTAACTTATCCTGCTTGTCGGTTTGGCTGTGAAACGATTCATATGGCTCTAAGTATAGCTATTTTAAAATCGTGTTTCTTACATTCCAGCACAATGAAGTTCGCATTTTTAATTAAATTAGGAAAGATGAAAACAGGAATAACATGTTATAATTATATTAATATAATAAATTTTCTGAAAGGTGATGCTATATGAGTATCTTGAATAAGTTTCACCATACCAACCCAACTGAAGAACTTTTATATAAAGCACTTAATGCTGATGAAAACACAGAAACGGATACAATTATTAAGCTTTTAGAAACCGCCCTGCAATCCATCTCGGGTAAAATGCCAAAGAGGGTCAGTAAAATGGTGTTTCCTGCTACAATCCTTTTGGCTGATCAATATATAAAAGTGAATAACCTGCAAAAAGCTAGAGATACATATGAAGCAGCCTTATCACTGGCTAAAACAGACATGGATAAAATGCGTGTTCATGAATCAATCGGGAAGATGAATTACTTACTTAATGATTTTGAAAAATCAGCAAGCCATTATCTTAAGTCCCTGCACTATGCCGCTAAGTACACACCTAAAGATGCGATAAAAAATGTCCACTCCCATTTATTGCATCAACTAGGTCACGTATTACTCGATAACCATCGTTCTGTTACGGAGGAACAAAAAAAGCAAGCTGATGAGTTTCAAAAATATTTACTGAATCAACCTAACTCCTATAACTTAACAAAATTAAATTTTTATCGGGATATTGGAATGGATTGGTGGAAAGAGTTTCATCTATTTAACCAGTAACTAAGTAAGACCGCGAATGACCATTTCCGGTCTTACTTCTTTTTATATCCATATAGTAATCAGTCATTTACTTCGCATCTATCACTAATAACCCTTATCCATTTTTATGGAATATTTTAGCTGACTGTTAAATTGAGTATAATAAGAGAACCTAGAAAAAAAGCGAAGAAAGCTGGTTGTACTCGATGATTTTATTTGAAAAGGAATTTTGGAAATTTAATATGGTTGGCATTGTAAATACAATCAACTATTATATTTTGTATTTACTTTTTAAAGAAGTGTTTCAGATGAACTATATGACTGCCCATTTACTTGGTTTTTTTATCAGTATGATTGGCTCCTTTTATCTGAATTCCTATTTTACCTATCGAACGAAACCAACTTTAAAAAAATTCCTTCAATTCCCATTAACCTATGTCGTTAATATCTTAGTGTCCACGCTTGCCATTTATATTTTAGTCCAGTTGCTTTCCATACATGATAATATAGCACCTATAATCGCTACTATTATTGCGATTCCTTTTACCTTTTTACTCTCAAAAATGATTCTTGCAAAGGATTAATTTAATTCGGGATTAAGATTTGAAAGTATTGATCAACCTTGAAATAAAAAAATCCTATAAAAGCATATCATCACTGCTTTTATAGGATTTTATTTTTAGAAAGCATTAATGGTGGTGTGTATGGATAAATTTTGTATTTCTTGTATTTGCGCCTACCAGTAACAAGGAGTGGGTACTCATTTTCCCGCTTGGTAACTTCCTGACTCCATTCAAAAACATACCGTCGGTGATTGCCGTTGCAGAAAATAAACAATCATCTGTACGAATAATTTCATCCAGCTCGAAAATTTTAGTTGGATTTTCAATACCCATTTGTACACATCGGTTATATTCTTCATGATTCATAGGAACTAGCTGCCCCTGAAAATCTCCTCCCAGACATTTTAGTGCAGTTGCAGTGATGACACCCTCTGGAGCTCCGCCTGTACCGACAAGCATATCAATATCCATTCCATCGATTCCAGTTGCTATAGCGCCCGTTATATCAACATCAGAGAATAACTTCAACTTCGCTCCCAGTTCGAGAACCTGTGCCATTAAAGTACTATGCCTGTCGCGGTCCTGAATCATAATGGTCAATTCTCTTACATCTTTTCCAAGGGCCTTCGCAACTGATTGCATATTCTCTTTTAAGGAGGCATTTATATTAATACATCCTTTTGCATTTGGCCCAACTGCGATCTTTTTCATATACATATCAGGAGCATGAAGCATGCTTCCACTTTTCGCAGCAGCCAACACAGCCATTGAATGATTTTTCCCTTTAGACATTAACGTCGTACCTTCCACCGGATCAACAGCTATATCAATTGCCGGACCGTTCCCATTCCCCAGCATTTCATTGATATAAAGCATTGGCGCTTCATCCATTTCTCCTTCACCAATTACGACTCTTCCACACATATCGATTGTATTTAAATGATGCCTCATAGCCCTTGTCCCTGCACCATCTGCTTCAATCTTATTTCCCTTTCCTATCCAGGGATATGAAGCAATAGCTGCCTGTTGAGTAACATGTAGCAGATCTTCTGCAATTTGCTGTACGGTGTGTTTCTTACTCGCATACTTGGTGAATTCCATAATCAACTTCCTTCGTTTAATAGTAAATTTCCCTATCCATTTTAGGGTTCATTTATACAAATAAACAAGTTTATAATTTTGGTAATAAACTATGCAGCCAGATAAGCATTTTAATTAGGAAAAAACAACTTTATTTACATGTAAAGATAAGGCTGTTTTCATAAACATTATTGCTAACGACTAATAAAAAAAGTAGACAGCTTTTTAACTGTCTACTAAGAAACCTGCACAATCAACTAATCCTAAAACACCTTCTAATTCCTAGAGTGGATGATGACCGTTTATGTAAACAACTTTAGCAAGATTTCTCACTCTCACAAACAAATTGCTCCAACTTCTGAATTGCTTCCACTACCCTCTCAGCTGTAACCAATCCAATTGACATTACATGAATCGACTCACCCGTAACTGTTGCTTTTTCAGCAACCTCAGCAATCAGCGCTTCCGTTATATCTTCCACACCTAAATCTGTTAAGGATAATGGAAGGCCCAACTCCTCATAAAACAGTCGAAGCTCTTCAATTTCTGTCCATTTGTCTTCCAGCACTAGCTGAACTAAAATGCCATATGCCACCTTATCACCATGCAAGGCGTGATGAGTTTCTTCAAGTACCGTTAAACCATTGTGAATCGAATGAGCGCCAGCAATTCGACCGTAATAATCACCATAGCCCCCAACCATGCCACCAAACATAATAATCGTTTCCACTACTTTGACGAAATCATCATTTACTTCCCCAGCCTTTGCAGCTTCAACAGCTCCACGGGCGAATTTTAGCAATAAATCCTTACATTCTCTTGCAGCAAAATGAGCAATTTGCAGTGGAACAGTCTTATTATCAATTACAGCCATCTGTACATCCGCTTCGTACCATTTCGCAAGAGTATCTCCAATACCGGCAATTAACATTTCTATTGGAGCATCAACTAAAATTTGCGGCTCCACTAGCACCAGACTGGTACAAACCGGATATATATCATAACGAATGAAAGCTCCGGAATCATCATATATAACGCTTAAAGGCGTCCATGGCGAACAATTAGATGCCAATGTCGGAATGAGAATGGACTGCCTTTCAGTCGCATCGCAAACCGCCTTAACAAGATCGAGTATCTTTCCGCCTCCGACACCTATTACCGCATCCAATGAATGATGCTTGACCAGCTTAGTAACCGCCTCGATTTCGGCAAATGAGCACTCGCCTCCGTACGTATATTCTTCCAATTCTACCTCTGCCATTTGCGGCCAATACGGCTTTACTGCCTCCCAGGACTTTTTGCCACGAACCACAAGAACTCTGCAGAGATTGCGTTCCAGCAGCTTAGCTTCCAATAAATCTAAAGCGTTATCTTTCAAAATATATTCACTTGGAGCACCATGAACTGAAAAAACAGTCATTTTCATCACTCATTTCTATTTGCTGTTAAAAACATTAATAAAGTGGGAAGTGTTATCTTTATATATTCTGTATGTCTAACCTTACACCCGCCATGCTCCTTCTATGGTTTTGTATTGTTTACGAATTAGTTGTTTAATCTAAGGGATATACAGCCTTAGTATTTATACATAAAACAAAGAGAGAACTGAGGACATTTTTTCTTATTATTTCATCCATTCAGGCTTGCCGAAGCCGACAAATTCTTCATCGATTATTTTTTCGAATTCATCAGATTCTACCACTGATAAAATATCCTTAGCTAGCTGTGAATCATCATTATTAGCCTTTACAGCCACTAAATTTCGATATGGATCAAGCATATTCTCAAGCGCTAATGCACTTAATAAGTCCATATCTGCAGCTAATGCGAAGTTTCCTGGTACTGCTGATAAATCTGCACTGTCAATAGATCGAGGTAGCTGTCCTGACTCTAGCGGCTGGAATTTTAAGTTTTTCTTGTTTTCGATTATGTCCTTTTCAGAAACTTTAAGGGGTTCTGCATTTTCATCTACTACAATTAATCCTTCATCTTGAAGTGTATTGAATGCGCGAGCTGCATTTACCGGATCATTCGGAATTGTAATCGTCGCTCCGTCCTTCACTTCATCCAAAGATTTATACGTGTTTGAATAAATACCCATCGGCGCAGTCGGTACTTTAATTAACCCTGTCAAATCCATGCTGTTCTCTTTTTCAAAGTTTTCCAAGTAAATAGTATGCTGAAAAAGGTTCGCATCAATATCTCCACCATCTAACGCTTTATTCGGTTGAATATAATCACTGAACTCCACCACTTCTACTTTGTATCCCAATTCTTCCAAGCCTGGCTTGATTGCTTTCGTTGCCATATCACTATAAGGACCAGAAGTAGCTCCAATTTTAATATCCTTTGACTCTGAGCTTGCATCCTCAATGCTTTCATTGCCGCTGCAAGCTGCCAATGTACCTACCACTAAGAATAAAATAAATGCTGTTAACCCCTTTTTCATGAAATAATTCCCCTTTTCTATTATCTTTTATCTATAACTTTTGCGATGAAATCACCGGCAAGTTGGATAACCTGAACCAATACGATTAAAATAATAACAGTTGCAATCATAATGGTATTATCATAGCGATAATACCCATAGCGAATCGCTAAATCACCAATACCGCCACCACCGACCGTTCCTGCCATAGCAGAAAACCCAATCAAGCTAATTAATGTAAGTGTAATACCCGAAATGATACCTGATCTCGCTTCGAGCAATAGTACTTCCTTAATAATCATCCACGGTGTCGCACCAGCTGCTATCGCGGCTTCAATAACACCTTTATCAATTTCTCGTAAAGACGTTTCAACGATTCTCGCAAAAAACGGAATAGCTGCGACTGACAGCGATACGCTAGCAGCTGTTGGTCCAATCGTTGTCTTTACAACAAATTCGGTCAATGGCATAAGAGCAACCAATAAAATAATAAATGGTATTGATCGGACCAAATTGACGACAAATCCTAATATCCTCTGAACCGTTTTGTTTTCCCAAAATAAACCCTTTTCTGTCACATATAATAGAATTCCAACTGGTAAACCAATCACGATTGCGACAGCTAAAGAAATGGAAATCATGTAAATCGTCTGCAAAAATGCTGTGTTAATTTCAGGAATAAGCTCTATAAAGTGGTTGAAATCAAAGCCCATGTTGGAACACCTCCACTTCTGCCTCTCGACTTTCTATATAAGATATCGCTTTATTAATCTCTTCCTTCTGTCCGCGAAGCTCCATGATAAAAATACCTAAAGGCAATTCCTGAATATATTCAATTGAGCCATGAAGAAAATTGCCTTTTACATTAAATTGCTGAAGCGTATCCGATATGACTCCCTCACCGGCAACCGTTCCCCTAAACGTCACCTTGACAATCGGACCCTTGCAACTTTGGTAAATAGCGTCAGGTATATCGAACGAAACAACACTGTTAATGAATTCCTTCGTAAGATCGGCATGGGGTTTAGCAAAAATATCATACACCGAGCCTTCCTCAATGACCTTGCCATCCTGCATAATCGCCATTCGATTACAAATTTCCTTTACTACATTCATCTCATGTGTAATCAACACAATCGTAATATTGAGCTCCTTATTGATTTTTTTCAACAAATTCAATATTGATTTCGTTGTCGTCGGATCTAGTGCTGAAGTCGCCTCATCACAAAGGAGTACTGTCGGGTTATTCGCCAACGCCCTTGCAATCGCTACACGCTGCTTCTGTCCCCCACTTAGCTGCGAAGGATACACTTCACGCTTTTCAGCTAATCCGACCATTTTCAACAGTTCTTCTACTCGGTCTTGTATTTGAGTCTGCGGCACTTTTGCTGCCTTTAAAGAAAAAGCTATATTTTCAAAAACTGTTTTCTGGCTAATAAGATAAAAGTGCTGAAAAATCATCCCGATTTTTAAGCGTGCATGACGCAATTGCTTGCTTCTCAACTTAGCCAGATCAATTCCATCAACTGTGATATTTCCCGATGTTGGACGCTCCAACAAATTAATACAGCGTAGCAGCGAGCTTTTACCTGCTCCTGAGTACCCGACAATCCCGAATATCTCGCCTTTTTTAATTGTTAAGGAAACGTTGTCAACTCCATTTACTATACCGCTTTTAGTTTTGTAAATCTTATTAACATTCTGAATTTTTATCATATGCCAACCTCTATCTCTACACATTTTTTGAAACAAAAATGCCCCTCTCATCTGAAAGGGGCATCGAAATACATCTATCTCGACTTATCTTTCAGAATGTAATACATTCTGCAGGAATTGGCACCTTCCCTATTAAGGGGGTTGCCGGACGTCATAGGGCCTAGTCCCTCGGTCGCTCTCGATAAGCTATAGCTTTATTTGATTTGTTTATGATATTACAGACTTCAGAATAGTCTGTCAACAAAAACCTTTTTGACGTAAACTGTTGAACCGCTTTCATCATTGCAATTTCAATAAAATATTCCAATCCACATACATCGGATTAAAAAACTCCCCATTCTTCTTCGTAGGGCTGAACTGACGATAATGTAAAACTCTACATTTTCGCAAGCCGACTGAATAACACTTTCATCGCTCACTATTTTCATCTGCCAAACAAGCTCATTTAATGTATAGTCTCCACATTTCACATTTTCCGAAAAACAATCATTTCTGAAAAAGCTACCACACCCACTTCATCAAACGTTCCCCTATAATCTATGACTCAGCAAATCTAATAACCATTTACTACCGCTATATTCAAATTCTTTCAGCTCACTATAGACATTTCTAAATAAAGGTTATAGAATTTTATCTATTATTTAAATATTCAAAACTATATTCTCTTCGTAAAGGTGAATTATATGACATATTCAGAACGCTTAAAAAAACTGCCAGTCCAATTTTTTGCAACACTTGTCCTAAAAGTTAACAGCGCTATAGCTGAAGGCAGAGACATTATTAATCTCGGACAAGGAAATCCTGATCAACCTACTCCTGCGCATATCGTCAAAGCCCTGCAAGTGGCGGCTGAAGATGCACAAACTCATAAATATTCTCCATTTCGGGGTTTGGAAGAGTTGAAAGAAGCGGCAGCACAATTTTATCACAAGCAATATGGCGTCGAGGTTGACCCTAAAACTGAAGTTGCCATCCTTTTTGGAACGAAGGCCGGACTAGTTGAGCTACCAATGTGCTTGCTCAACGATGGAGAGCTAATGCTCTTGCCAGACCCAGGCTATCCCGACTATTTATCTGGAGCTGTATTAGCAAACGTAAACTATGAAACTTTTCCACTAACAAAAGATAATCAATTTTTGCCGGATTATGAAAGCATCCCTTTAGAACAAAGGACCCATGCAAAGCTAATGTATTTAAACTACCCAAATAATCCTACCGGAGCTACCGCAGATCATGCTTTTTTTGAAAAAACAGTATCATTTGCAAAAGAAAATAACATTACCGTACTTCATGATTTTGCCTATGGAGCTATTGGCTTTGATGGACAAAAACCTATCAGTTTTCTTGAAACGGAGGGTGCAAAAGAAGTCGGCATTGAAATGTACACACTCTCGAAAACTTACAATATGGCAGGCTGGCGTGTTGGCTTTGCTATCGGAAACCCAGCTATCATCGAAGCACTCAATCTCATTCAAGATCATCTTTACGTCAGCCTCTTCCCTGCTGTACAAAAAGCGGCAATCGCAGCCTTGACAGGGGAGCAATCCTGCGTAGAAGAGCTTATCGAACGCTATGAACGACGACGAAATTCCCTCATTGGCGCTTGCAATAAAATCGGCTGGAAAGTCGAAGCCCCAACTGGTTCATTCTTTGCTTGGCTTCCTGTCCCTGCCGGTTTCAAGAGCGAGAGCTTTGCTGATTATTTGCTTGAAAAAGCAGATGTAGCCGTTGCAGCAGGAAAAGGCTTTGGTGAATACGGAGAAGGCTACATTCGTGTCGGCTTATTAGTAGACGAAGACCGGCTAATAGAAGCTATTGAACGTATTGGAAAGCTAGGAATATTCACTTAAACAACTGCGGTATTGAACTGCTCCCTGTCTAGTAAACAATGAATATAATAAAAGCAGAACCCTGAATTCTAAGGGGTTCTGCCGCTCAATCTCTATTGATAACGTTGTTACAGATGCTATTAACGCCTCTTTTAAAATTCGTTTTTTTAATAATACTATTCTATTTTACTGTGCCCCAAAATGAATCGCCCCATGTGATCAATACAGCGTTCTTTTTTTTGAGCACAGAAAAACTCCCCATTAGGTAAGCCAGATTTTTCAAACTGTCTTACCTAATGGGGAGCATAAAAAAAGACCGTCAACATGACAGCCTTGATTTTCTGCTATTGACCTGTTAATACAATAGCTACGGTTTACTTATAACTGGATATAGAGAGATTATATTCTCTAATTCTTTAATCAAATCATCTAAATATGATTGATTTGATACAAATTCAAAGGATAATACAGCACCACTTCCTGTCGGATAACAAGTCTCTCCAGACCATTCTATATGCCCCAACTTATCCATTTCACATTCAAAATAAATAAAGCTATCTAAATTTTTCAATATAGCTTTACCCGATAAATCCTTATTCATTAACTTCAAATCATTTAAAAAATCCCTAATGTCATCAGTTCTTAAACTAGCAATAAAATCAACATAATATCCAGGGATTTCAACTTTCACGTTTGAAATAACCCAGTTTCCATCCCAATAATCAAAGCTATTCGGATATTCACGAGCTATGATATCTATTTCTACTTTAGCTTTTTCTCCCAATAGATGGAATTTCATTTTACCACCTCATATTTTATAACTTATTAGCTTTGGTCATCTTGTACTAATCTGTTCCTTTAACCGAATAGCAAAAAAGAGCTGATCAACCAGCCCTTAATATGAAAGTAATACCCTCGTTAGGGAATAAGACTATTTTTCTATAATTATATAATCTTTCGTTTTAGAATATGGAATACCATGTTTGTTAGCAAAATCAACTAATTCTTTGAAAACGTCGTTGGGATTGAAATTTACAATTCGGATGGTAAGTCCTTTTTTAACTTGCATAAAAGCACCTTTGGTATACCAATTGACTCGTTTAAATTTAATCTGTTTTATTTGATGGGGAAATATACTTGTTTTATATAAAGGCCATTTAAAAAACAATATTTGATACGTCAAATAGTCATTATTTATCACAAATTTATATCTGATACATAATAAAACAAGAATAACTAAAGAAAATATCATTTGGAAGTATAATAACCAATCGAAAAAGTCAATTATTGAAATTGTCAATATCATTAATAGCACTATATACCATAATGCTACTCTTTGAGTCTTTGCGAAATAAACCAACTATCTCTCCTCCCTACATGTTCACTTTAACATAAATATCCATACTCCATTGAAATATACTGCCCCTAGCTGCATAGCAAAAAAAGAGCTGATCAGTATTACACCCCAAAAGTCAGATTTCTAACTTATTGGGGTCACTACATCACAGCTCTGATATTGGAGCGGGTACTCCCGATAGTTTCAGTTTATTCTTTCACAAAGAGAGGTAGCATTAGCTAAGTGCTTCTTTTTCCTCAAAGTTTTACTTCAGCTGAGGATTAGCTCTCCCTTTTTCTTAAAAGTTGCAAAGTCCCTTTTTTCTGTTCTTTAAAGTCCTCTAATTGTCTAGGAACATTAGTTACTCCATGATATATTGCATAAAACTCTTCCCACGGTTTTCCATCCAAGCGATAATATTTTTCTAATATATCTATATAAGTAAACAAAGCCTGTTCCACCACAATTTCAGATAGCTCATACTCGCTTGGCAATTCCATATCCAATCTTTCGCATAACAATTTTTGTATTCTCTTTGCATACTTTATCTGTCCCATGGAAACATCTAGCTTCTCATATTCCTCTTTAATGCTCACTTTCATTTGGTTCCCTTCCGATAAAAAGTCGTTACAAATTATACTCTAATTATTAATTAAAAACAGATAATTTACAATACCTACTATAATATTAAGATAATAACTAATTTAGTTTCTAATCGATTTGCAAGTCATCCCACTAATTACTAAATGTTACAAAAATCAGCTATTTTCCACAAAATCATCAATTTTATTCCATGTATGGATTAATGTAGACTTGTTGATGTGCAAAAACACAAAAAATAAAGACAGCTATCATTATCCGATAACTGTCCTCCCTCTTAGTATTCAGTTAAAAATTGATCAATTAATTTAACATATTTTTCTTTTGGGTAACTCATATAGAGCCCTGAAGCCAATCTGACTGCGTCGCCAAAAAAGAATCGTTCATACAGGGATTGCCGCGATCCGAAAGCACTCATGGATATATCCCATGCCAACCGAAAAATCTTCACTTTTTCTTCTGCTCCAACGATAGCTCCCTGCAAATACAAATCAAGATCCGCACCGATTTCTGATGAAAAATCAGCTTCTGTTGGAATGGCCATAAGCCCACTCGCTCCGATTAATTGAAGTATTTCTGTACATCTTGGATACAAACGAGCAAACAATAAAATGGATGCCTGTAACGGATTTACATCCGGTACCATCGTTCCCCACTTATCCGCCTTGGCATTTACTTCAGATGCAAGCAGCAACGCCTTTAATGATTCCAAACCAACATATATTTCACTGATTTTATCATGTATATGCTGATACTCACCCACCTGAATGGAATCAATTAGCTTTTGAGCAAGCCCCAAAATCATCTTCAGCTTGACGATTCTCCTGCTTGTAACCTGATGCGCAGCCAGTAAATGGAAGCTGCTTTCCTGATAAATTTTCTGAGCTATAAGAGGATTCTCATAAAAGAGCACTCTATCCCAGGGAACCAATACCTGATCAAACACGACAATGGAATCCACCTCATCAAAACGGGAACCAAGCGGATGATCAAATGCTGAATCACGGTAGCTAAATGGTTCTCTGCATATAAATTTCAGTCCCGGCGTGTTGCTTGGAATGGAAAATCCATACGCAAAATCTTTATTATGGCTAGCACCATTAGAAGGAAATACCAGTAATTCATCCGTAATTCCTCCCTGTGTGGCTAAAAGCCTAGCTCCATTAATAACAATCCCATCATCCTTTATTTCTGTCGTCTGCGCAGATATTGTCTGGGTAAAATTTTCAACATAATAGGATGAGCGATTTACCTGTGGATTGATAAAAGTATGGGTGAAAGATAAATCTTGCTCGCGGGCATTCTCAAATATCGTCAGCATGTTTTTAGTGAAACGTTCATCCTGCTCAGAAAAAACAGCCGCTGCAGAAGCAAAGGACATCATCACAGTATTCATGTAATCGGGTGATCTGCCCAAAAACCCCCCGCTCGATTTAGCCCATACTTGTGTCATTAGTCTTCTTTTTTCTAGATCCTCTTTTGTTTTTGGTTCCAAAAAAGAGGTCCCAACCAGATTGCCAGTAACAGGTGAACGAAATGTCATGATATCTCGGTTGGATTCCTTTAATTGCAAATCATATAATGCAGCCTGACTCTTTATGACTCCTTTAAAAGCTTGATGTTCAGAAATTTTACCATTCACTTTTTGTCCATCTATCCATATCGATGAATGAAGATTATCTATTTTTTCGATGTATTCCGATCCAGATCTTGTCGGCATAAAACTCCACCCTTGTATATTCAGATACAGTAGACTATGTACATACCATCATAATGTATGTACGAATGTCTAATAATTATCCAAAGGGCTTGGACTTTTTAGGGATGTTTATCCTCTGCCTGCCTGGAAACCTGGATATTGTGTCATTCCACCATCTACAAATAAGCTTAATCCTGTCACATAGCTTGATTCCTTCGAAGCAAGCCAAACTGCACACGCCGCAACCTCTTCAGGCTTACCGATATATCCCATCGGAATAAGATCAAGAACTTGCTTCTTCGCTTCAGGATCATTGAATTTTTCTTCATTGATAGGTGTATTGATTGCGCCCGGACATATATTATTTACGCGAATTCCTTTCGGAGCATACTCCAAGGCAAGCGTTTCACTCATTAGTTTAACCCCACCTTTACTTGCCGCATAGTGGACAAAATGGGGCCATGGAATTTGCTCATGTACAGATGACATATTAATGACGGAACCTTTTATCTTATGTTCAACCATATACTTAATGGCTTCTCTGCTTCCTAAAAAACATCCTGTTAAATTCGTGGAAATAACCTTATTCCAATCTTCAAGGCTTAATTCGTGTGAAGGCATTTCATTTTCAACTCCAGCATTATTAACCATGACATCAAGTGTACCAAATGTCTCAACTGCCTCATTTATTAACCTTTTAACGTCCTCTTCTTTCGAAATATCCGCCTGAACAGTGATGGCGTCCCCACCACAGGCTTTAATGATTCGAACAATCTCATCTAGATCTTTTTCAGTTGAACGATAATTAATAACTACTTTTGCTTTCTCTTCCCCAAAACGAAGGGCCATGGCCTTTCCAAGCCCTTTACTTGCTCCAGTTATAACAACAACTTTACCTTCTAAATCTTTATACATAGTACGTTTCTCCTCTCGACTATTTATTTCTTGGTATATCCCAATATAACGCCTCCGGCAATAACAAGGAGACAGCCTGCGATGACCATTATCAACCTTTTCTTATCCTTTTTCTCACCCAATAAGAAAATCCCCCCAAGCGTGGAAATCACAATACCTGTTTGAGAAAGAGAATAACTTGTGGCTACTCCGATTTTTGGAACTGACAGAAGAAGTGCAATATTACCCGTTGCCCAAACAAGCCCCGAAAGCATATTTCTCACTGTATATTTATCAAACGCATGCTTCCAAAAGCCTATTACAAGACCAACAATTAGCATTCCGGTAGCCTGCGGAAGAATAGCTGACCAGCCATCAATTTCATACCATCTGATAATAACAACATAGCCTATATACCCTAATGACGATAATGTCAGAGTGATTAAGCCTTTTTTTAACTGACTTCCTTCTTCATCGCTATCATTTCCGACTGAATTAAGAATCACGCCTGCAATCAAACAGCAAAGAGCCAGTATCCCCATAATAATTTGAGCCTTCGTGCTCCATTCATTAAAAACAATCAAACCAAATAAAGAAGTTCCGATTAATTGCATGCCCGTTGAAATGGGTACTGTTTTCGATACACCTATATACTTGACGCTAATAAACTGCCCTGTTTGCCCAATTGCCCACAGTCCTCCTGAAATCAACCTACAATCCAAACTGTAGGATTAAATACAGGTTCAGAAAAAAACAACATAATTACAGCAAAGAGAAATGCACCCAATGTGATTCCCAATGTTTGGCTATAAGCATTTCCACCAAGTTTTACGCTAATTAATACCAAGCTGCCCCAGCATACAGCAGCTAATAATGCTAGTAATATTCCCGACATACATATCCCACTTTCTACCCTTATAGAATCTTTTTACTTTTATATGGCTGTAAAATACCCTTATTTACCTATCCGGAAACGTTAGGCTGAATTTCCTATTTATATTTAATTCATAATTTTCCACTTGCTTAATATGTAAGCGCTAACATATAGTGATAAATGACAGAATTATTAAAATACTCCTTCGTAAGAACTCGAAACCCGTCGCTTTGTCATGGGCTACTTTTTATTTTAAGGAGGAATTGTTTTGGGATTGAAAGTAACAAATCTTATTTTGGTCACAGGATTAATCATTAGCTTTTTTGCTTTTTTGCCACAGACAAAGGCGAGTGCCGCTGAAAACCAAGGCAATGATTATCCTATCGTGTTGGTCCATGGTTTAGGTGGATGGGGAGAAGGCGAATTTTTAGGTTACAATTATTGGGGCGGACTAAAGGATGTTCCGGAGTACTTAGAAAGCATGGGCCATCAAACATTTGTAGCAAGTGTCAGTCCAGTAGCCAGCAACTATGATCGTTCAGTAGAACTCTATTATTATATTAAAGGCGGCACGGTAGATTACGGAGCGTCCCATGCCAAACAGCATGGACATTCACGTTATGGGCGCACCTATGAAGGGGTCTACCCTGAGTGGGATGCTGATCATCCGGTTCACCTTGTAGGCCACAGCATGGGAGGATTAACAACACGCAGTTTAGTTGATCTTCTAGAAGACGGCAGTGCAGAAGAACGTGACTATCATCAGGTCCACCCGAATGAAAGTATGTCCTCTCTTTTTGAAGGCAATAAATCGTGGGTGCACAGTGTGAGCAGCATTGCTACCCCACATAACGGTACAACATATGCAGATGATGAAAATAGAATAATATCTTTTGTTAAAGATCTAATCATTAATGTCGCCAGTGTTACAGGGATTAGCCAAGAAAACTTAGTATATGATTTTAAATTGGACCATTGGGGAATTCGCAGAGAACCCGGGGAGTCTTTTAAATCGTATCTCTCCAAAGTCATTAACAGTAAGATTTGGGAGAGTACTGATATAAGTGCATATGATTTAAGTACACCAGGGGCTGCTGTACTTAATCAAAAGGTAGAGACAAAATCAGATGTTTATTATTTCTCCTACACCGGTCAAACCTCCAAAAAGAGTATTTTGACAGGTCAGCATATACCATCTGCTTACACTCATTTATTTCTTCATCAACCTACCAGTTTCTTAGGGAAATTTAGTAGAACTAATCCACAAGATGGACCCATTATAGATAAAAGCTGGTGGCCAAACGATGGATTAGTCAGTACGGTTTCATCTTTTTCGCCATTTGGACAACCAGCAAAAGCCTATAATGGGGTGGCAGAAAAAGGGAAATGGAACTACTACCCTATCATGAGCAATTGGGATCATATTGATTTTATCGGCATTCTCAGCCTTAGCAGTAAAACGCCAGCCTTTAACGTTTATCCGCTTTATAAAGATATAGCTGAAAATGTACACTCATTGGATGAATAACTGCACTTTGCTTGAAAAAAGGAAGTAAAAAAATGCTTATGCCAAGTTCACTTATTTGTGAATTTGGCTTTTTTATGCTCCATCGAAAGTTGTAGATTCTATCCGTAAAATTACGGATGTAATCTTCCATTTTTAAAAATAGAATAAGAAATAGAAACAATATTCCATGTTTTCTTAATTTATATTGAAATATTATCAGAATGTTATAAAATTACATAATGGGAAAAGGGGAGGGTCAACCATGGGTTTTAAACAGTTTCACCGTACAATTAAAATACGTATTATAGAGTCATTTTTAAGTTCCGCCATTGGAGGTATGATATTTCCATTCATGGCGATTTATTTATCTTCACATTTCGGGGTAAAAATGGCGGGACTTTTATTGCTGATTAATGTGTTTGTCGGCATAGCGATAAATTTCTTTGGAGGATATTTTTCAGATAGCTTCGGCAGAAAAAAATTAATCGTATTTGCTGAATCGCTTCGATTTTTAGCATTCGTTACCATGATGATTTGCAATTCACCATGGTTTACAGAACCGCTGATTACATTCTTTATGATGACTGTTAACAGTATATGCTGGGGCTTAGCAGGGCCTGCAAATCAGGCAATGCTGATTGATGTCAGCCGTCCTGAGGAACGAAAATCGATGTATACCATTATGTATTGGGCAAATAATCTATCCATCGCTTTTGGCGGTGCCATTGGCGGATTTATGTTTAGAGAATACTTCTTTGAATTACTCCTCGCTCTTTCAATTACTTCATTGATTGCATGGACCTTAATTACATTTTTTATTGAAGAAAGCTACATACCAAATAAAACAGAGAAAAAAACACCACCCCAACATGTCAAACAATTATTTTCAAATTATCATTCTGTTTTTAAAGATAAACTCTTTGTCTTATACGTATTAGCAGGAATCTTTGTTCTATCAATGGAATTCCAATTAACAAGCTATATGAGTATTAGACTGTCAGAGGATCTATCCATTCAGAATCTATTAGGAATCGAATTTGGCGGGATTGAGATGGTCGGGTTCTTACGTACAGAAAATACGATTTTGGTTGTAATTTTAGCCCTGTTTGCGACAAAGCTTGTTTCTAATTTGAACGACCGAAATGTATTAATCACCAGCTGCATTGTCTTTGTAGCCGGCTATGCTGTGATTTCTTACTCTAATAATATCTGGTTCTTATTCGGAGCAATGTTCATCGCAACTGTTGCTGAAGTATTGCGTGTGCCCGTCCAGCAAAATTATATGGCTAATTTGCCCCCTGAACATGCGAGGAGCTCTTATTTAGCTGTAAACGGATTAACCTATAATGTGGCCAATTTAATTTGTTCTCTAACGATTACATTAAGTGCGTATCTATCCAATTTAGCTACATCCATTTTTATTACTGGTATCGGTGTAGCTGGGATTGTTATTTTTATCAAGATCGTTCCTGCTCTCGACAGAAGGATACATCCTGAAACTGAGGCAGAGATTGAGACTCCAATGAGCATAACCGATTAATCGATGAAGTAAGCTGGTTTTAAGGTAAATGGAGAATTAACCCCATTCCTCATCTGTTTTATATTGAGTTTAGGGAATCCTCTTTAGCAGAGTAAATATGTAGTTGTACACGAAAATAAAGCTCAAAGCAAAATGCTTTGAGCTTTTTTCGGCGTAAGATAGTGAAATAGGTATTTATTCAAATAAGTCTTCCAAAAGATCTTGTACACGTTTTTTCCTTCTTTCAGTCTGCGTTAAATCAAGCTTATAGTTACCATCCTTTTCAATAAGGATATCTCCTTCCCTTACATCAACAGGCAATTTGCTCAACTCAACATCCACCATACTTTTATCAGTTTTCTCACAGACTGCCAAATTACCTTCTATTCGATTAACAATTAATATCATCGTTTGTTCCTCCTTATTGCTTTGTAAAAGATATTTGCATGTTATATGTCCTCATTTGTCTTTAAAAAAGGACTCTCTCTTTTCCCTCGGCGAGTAGTAATTGGCTGGATTTGTTGCGACTTTTCCGTATCCACCCAAATATCCCCTCAATTGGTTCAACGAAAAATAGACAATATCAGTTAGAGCCATTGCATAAAACAATTAATTATGATTAAATAACAAATCCTTTTACACTAATAATGATTAACGAAAAAAAGGTAATAAGAAAGAGGGATAGTATATCATCTTCCCTCTTTTTAACATTTATTACGCATTAATTTAGTATAATCATTTTTCCTTTTATTTCTTATCTTGGAGAACAAGTAGGATGCAGACATGAGTAAAATGATTATTGCCACTATCACGTATTCATTGATTCCACTAGAATATAAACCTGCTGGAATAAGGGCCAAGATAAAAAAATAAATAAAGTTTCCAACGGCCGTACCTAATATAAACTTTTGCAATGTAATTGAACTTAATCCTGCAATTATATTAATGATGCTGGTTGGTATAAAAGGAGTAACTCTAGCAACCAATATATAAGAAACACCTTTATCTTCAATTTTTTGTAATTGTTTAGGAGAAATTTTCGACGAAAAACGATCAGTGAATAGATACCTAATGAAGATAAAAATGATCATTGCCGCCAGAACACTTGTAAGCCAGCTCCAAATAAAGCCTTTAAAAAATCCAAATACAGTAATGTTGATAGTAATCACGAGAATCAGGGGAATAATTGTAAATGAGTTCTGGATAATCATGATAAACAGCATGAAAACGTAGACATATAGAATGGAGTCCAATACAGCTGTTTTTATATATTCGTGATTACCATTTATAATGGCCTTATAAAAGGTACTTTCCTGTATTTGAACAAAAAAGAAAATAGCAAATAGGAGTAAAAGAGTAATAAAGATTTTTCTGCCATTTAAATGATTATAAATGTTTTTCTTCATCTCTCACCATCTTCTCTTTTGCCTTTTTCTTTCCAGTTTGCACTGGAAAGACAGCATATTACCCTATACCCTAAAATTTAAACTTATAGACTATTTATTCATACATTCATTCCATATTCTTCAAAAAATATTATAATAACATTTCCCGGGTAATAAAAAAAGAAGGCTCAAATTTGTGCCTCCAATATAGCTTATGATTGATGAGTCCATACTGACTTTGTATAGGCTATTTTCAACCCTGCTCTTTCCATATTATTTTGACTGATACTGCCGAAGCTCGCCTGACCAACTATTACCTTACAATTATTTCGTTTTGCCTCTATAATCCGTCGTTGTATTAAAGCTCCCTGAACCCCTTTATTTCTATACTGCGGTATAGTTCCTGCTGCAGCTAAGTATGCCCCCCTCTCTCCCATAAATAGTACACCTATGCCCGCAGGTTTATCTATATAATTAGCTAAATAAAATTTCCATCCAGGCATACCATACAGTATTTCATTATTGCGGGCGATATTTTCTTTTAAAAATAACGGCATATCGAAAGCATCTATATACAGCTCTGCAAATAAATCAAATTCGTTTGATTTAAACTCGCGTATTGAAACTGATGAATTTTCATCTCCATCTATTAATAACTTTTGTGGATCAGCATACAGATTGGTGTGTAAATAGCCAAGGTTTGCAAGGGCCGAGTAGAGAATGGATGTTGCATGTGCAGGGGTAATTTCAAATCTCGTCGGAACCCCTTTATCGTTGTATAATTGGATCAATTCAATAAATTAATATCTTTATCCATTATTCCTTTTATTTTGTTAAATGCTAGACCTGGGATATTTTGAGCCACAAAAGCTATCGCATTACCGAACTTTCGTATTTCTTTACCCATAGGATTATCCGGAATTTTTTCTATTCTTGATAATCTCGAATAGAATGCGTCAGTTTCAACTTCTTCAATCCACTTTGCTAATTCGTTAGTTACTACTTGCATCATTACCCTCCCTCTTTACATTCATTGTAAAATATACCAAAAATAAAACAAGGAACTTCCATTTTGGATGTCCCTTGTCCTTAATGCTTTAATATATAGGCGACCTTTTTAATTGCTTCCTGCATTTTTTTACTATTTTTTAGATACATCTGTTTTGCTTCATTGTCATCTGATGATAGTGCTAATAATTCTAAATCTGCCTGGCATTTTTTCATCGTGGCATATAATAGGGGTCTTTCCTGAGGAGATGGAACACGAATCTTATCGTCGAACAAATCGACTGTTAGTTCACCATATGTATTTACTTGTCCGATGAATACATTATCCAATGTCACATTCATTTTAGCTAATTCATTGTTCAGCCATGACTGATTTTTGCCAATCCGTATAAGTGGTTCAGATAAGATTACTCCATCCATTATAACCGTTTGTGGCTCTCTTTCTTTTGGAACCTTCATATTCAAGTCTTTTGCTGTTAATGGTCTATTTTCTTTTTTCAATAGGACATTCAATACTCCGTTTGCCTCTAATACAGCATAATCTACTTCTGAAATATCAAAAACACCATTCTTACGACACATCTCTAGTAATTCATCAGTAGTAACTTTCTCTTTCTTTAAATTACCTTCCAAAACCTTACCATCCTGCATTAAAACAGTACCATTGCCATCAACAAAGTCACGCAACTTCTTGCTTTTTAGAGTGATCCGGCCTGATACATAAGGAATAGCTGCTGTTGCAACAATCGCGATGATTCCCAGATGGATTTTTTGGTCCAGGCCTGTCACAACTTCAGCTCCAATATTCCCTATTGTTATTCCTGTGACATACTCAAACATAGATAACTGGGCTATCTGCTTTTTCCCGAGTATTTTGGTGATGATGAATAAAATTAGTAAAAAAAGCACGGATCTTACTATGACATCTAACCAATCTGGCATTTCCAATACACATCCTCCGAATGATAAAGAGTTTAGCTTGTTAATATTTCGACTCTTTTTTTAATATCTGTAACAATCTCTCCAACAAGCAACATTGCCTGATGCAAATCCGCAGCAGACTCTTTTTGTTCTGTATTTAACGCTAAAATTGATAGACTAGCTTCAATTCCTTCAAGATTTGCCAGGCATATCCTTACTGTTGCTTTAACAGTCATCATTCCTACCTCCACTACATAAGGTAATTACCCATTTTATTTTAGTATGTGCTCTAATATTTCTTCTATACTGTCCTTGATGCAGAAGGGCCGGCTTTATTAGCCGTTCGAATATATGAGTATTCATTTGTGGCCTATTAAATCTTCCTCTTCCATTAAATCGGTTAGTATTACGGCGTTTTTTGCTATTGCTTCCTGGAAAAATGTTCGGTATTATACACACGATCTTTACTTAACGCTAAAGCTTCAAGGTTTCCCTGTTTATGTTTATGTATGCTTTTCAAAAATAAAAAAGAGTATATTTCATTTGAATATACTCTTCACTTATTATTCATAAATATTATTTTTTGCTATTTCCTTTAGCCTATTGAGATCCTTAACAAATAATTTACCATTCGATCTACTGATTATATCCTCATTGCAAAGGGTTTTTATTACACGGTTTAAATGTCGATAGCTTGTTCCAACCATATCCGCAATATCCTTTAAACTTGAACCTACAGCTTCTTCATGATAAACCTGACGCTCACCATCTGTAGTTGTTGATAATAAAAAACTAGCTAATCTTACTTCAACAGGATATAAAAGATTTAATGTTGCTGCATCAGTTTTAGCACGGAATCTACGTGTAACCACATCTAGTAAAAAGGACAGAAACCTTGCATCATTACCTACAGTTTGTCTAATGGTTTTAAACGGTATTTTCAACACCAGACAATCAGTACTAGCTTCAATCGTATGAAGTACAAGCGTACCTTGTATATATTCAATATCACCAATAATTCCTAATGATTTTTGGAACCGCAATATTAAGCGTTTATCATCAGGCGTAATGGTATATATTTTAACTTTTCCTTCAACGAGAAAATACATATCATTGATTTCATCGCCTTTAGAACAAATCAAATGTCCTTTTTTTATTTGCACAACATCAATATCATTTAAATCAATGCCAGAAAAAATCTCACACATATCATATTTTTTTAGATACTTTAAAATGAACTTCTCTCTTTCAGCTTTTTGCATCAGATGTTTCACCTTCAATTATTTAACCTTCGTTTGTCAGTAATCTTCCCTATTCCATCACGAATTACGAGTAGAAGTATAGCTTTTATATTTGAAATGGTAAATATATAATCATTTCCAACCAAAATAAGAGTGACCTTTTCTACCAAAGTCACTCTACTTTAAATCTATCAAATTATTATGCAATCAGTATATGTTCTTTAATCGTTTCGATCACGCCTGACTGATTATTTGTTTTTGTTTCAAATCTGGCTATGTCCTTTATTTGATCATGGGCATTTCCCATCGCAAAGCTATAATAAGCACTTTGCATCATTTCAAGGTCATTTAAATAATCACCGAATACCATTGTTTCATTCTGGTGTATATTTAAAAGCTCTTGTACTCGCTTTATGGCGATGCCTTTATTGGCACCCGCATTCATAATATCCATCCAAAAATAGCCACCGATCGTCACTTGATAATCCTTTTTATATGAAGTAAAGAAGGTTGCACTGTTTTGCTCAGCCCCCTTGAAATCAAGAAGGCTTACCTTTAAAATCTCATCTTCTACAAGCATTAAATCTTCAACCAAATCACATCGGGCATAATATTTATTTACTTCTGCAAGTGCCTCTGGTTCCGACCTTTCAATATAGGCTGCTTTTTTCCCACAAAGGACGATATGTACTCCCTCAATGGTTCTTGCTATTTTTATAAATTTTCTTGCCTCTTCAAGGTTTAATGTATGAGAATATAACTCTTCCCCTTTATATACAACATATGTTCCATTCTCAGCAATAAATAGCATTTGTTCTTTTATATCATGAAATCTCTCTACAAGATTATAATATTGACGTCCACTGGCTGCTCCAAAAATAATCCCTTTCTTTTTTAATTTATAAAAAACTTCATAAAAATCCTCAGGGAATTGGTTATGATCATCTAAAAATGTGCCGTCCATATCTGTTGCTATTAATTTAATCATGTAATGCCCTCTCTCCTCGATGCTATTTATAAATTTATTATAAATGACTTCTACCTCTTTTACATGATTCAAAGTATTTTCCATTATCGGTCTCACTTTTTAGAAAATTTTTATATTTATTTTAAAGCCTTTATTGGGACATATGTCCTTGTAAGTCAGTTTGTTATATAAGTATAATTCTTCAAGGCTGATGGTTATTTTTATTGCCATTGAGCAAAATGATTGTAAATTAATAAAAAGATTGAGAGGTTTTTTTAATGAGCATTATTCTCGGTATTCTCGGAATCGCATTGCTAATAGGAATTTCCTATTTATTTTCCAATGATAAAAAGAATATCAATTTTAAAGCTGTTGCCATCATGATTGGCTTCCAGTTAGTTCTAACTTTCTTATTACTAGGTACAACTGTCGGTTTAAAGGTAGTTGATGCAGTGGCTGGAGCGTTCAATAAATTATTAAGTTACTCCCAGGAAGGTATCGAATTCGTAATTGGTGGATGGATTCCTGAAGGAGGTTCTCCATTCTTTGTAAATGTCTTAATGCCCGTTATTTTTACATCTGCATTATTATCTGTACTTACACATTACAAAATTCTTCCTTATATTATCAAATATATTGGCGGACTTATTTCAAAAATCACTGGTTTACCTCAAGTAGAAAGCTTCAATGCTGTTAACTCTATATTTTTCGGTCAATCAGAAGCAATTCTTGCAATTAAAAGTCAAATTGGTAAGCTAAATTCAAACAGACTATTTATTGTTTCAACATCAGCAATGGCAAGCGTATCTGCAGCGTTGATTGCATCCTATATGACAATGCTGCCTGCGAAATTTGTATTAATCGCTATTTTCCTTAATATGTTTAGTGCATTAATCATTACTTCCATCATGACACCAGTTAAAGCAACGAAGGAAGATACTGAAATCGATATTAACGATATGGTTCAAACAAAAAATGTATTTGAAGCCATTGGTGCCGGAGCATTAGACGGTGGAAAAGTAGTCGTAATTGTTGCTGTAATGCTAGTTGCATATTTAGCAATCCTAGGACTTTTAAATGGTATTGTTGGCGGAATTGTTGGAGTTGATTTGACTACAATTGTAGGATATCTCTTATCTCCAATCGCTTTCATTATGGGTATTCCAGCAAGCGAAATGATCACAGCTGGATCTGTAATGGGTACAAAATTGTTAGCAAACGAATTTGCTGCGATTTTACAATTCCAACCTTTAATGGCTGACATGTCTGAGAAAGCAGTTGCTGTTATTTCCACATTCTTAATTTCATTTGCTAACTTCTCTTCTATTGGTATCATTAGCGGATCTATCCAAGCGATCAATGGTGCAAAAGCAAAAGAAGTAAGCGCATTTGGTTTCAAACTATTCATCGTAGCTACAATGGCATCTATCTTGTCTGCTACAATTGTAGGATTATTTATTTAATAATTACCTCGGATAGGATTCTTGGAGATAACCCAAGAATCCTATCTTTTTTTATAAAAATTAGCGATTCCTATTCCTACAATTTCTCCTAACTTGTACTTGTATATTTTCCCTTTAAAAATAGTAATGAAAAACCAAAGAAAGGTTACCCTAAGCTTAATCCACGAAAAGGAGTGAGTAATATGGGTAAAGACCGACAAGAAAAGAAGCTGAGAAACAGCAAGCGCGTTGAATCTGACCGTGATCAAGCACTACATAATAATGGTTCTACGCGTTTGGACACAGCTGATGAAGCACGAAAAGACCAATAATCTTGTAGCTTATATAAACTTCTTCACAGGAGGCGTCCAAATGTTTTTTACTCTCATGAAAACCTTACACCTTGGGATTATTGGCGGCGCTCTTTATTTGTTAGTAGAGCTAATATGGAGGGGACATACTCATTGGACAATGGGGGTGCTTGGTGGTATTTGCTTCACTCTGTTTGGGTTCCTGACTCTAATTAAGATCCCGCTGTATCTGAAAGCTTTGGCAGGTACTCTTTTAGTGACCTTCCTAGAGCTATGCGCCGGTCTTATTTTAAATATATGGCTAAAGCTATCTATATGGGATTATAGTGCCCTTCCTTTTAATCTTTATGGACAAATTTGTGTACCCTATGCTCTATTATGGTTGCCTTTATCAATAGCTGGAATTATCCTATATCCGCGTTTACACTCTTGGTTATTCCAGAAAAATCACTCAAACCTTCGCATAAATTAATAAAGGAGACCAATGAGCTTCATTGGTCCCTCACCTATTCAATCATCAATCTAAATTGTTCTTCCGTTATGATAGGCACTTTAAGAGATTTTGCCTTTCTATATTTGACTGTCCCTACCCCTTTTGACCCCATTAATAAGTAATCTGTTTGGTTCGTAACCGCTCCCGCCAGTACTCCACCAGCTTGTTCAATTAATTTCCTGAAATCATATCTTCTTATTGAAAGTGTACCAGTTATAACCACAGTCTTACCTTTTATTCCATGCTGCTCTCGATTGAATACCGGTTTATTCCTGCAATCGCTATTTGTACAATATAGTTGCTCACCATCATTCTTTACTTTATCCCCACAATTGGGGCAAAATTCAGGTAGGACAAAGCAAGTTTCTGTACCTGTCCGTTTTTCTATTTCCACCCCTATAATAGTTTGTACATCCGACATCAAAACCTGGTCGCCAATTCGAATATCCATTAACTTGATTAAAGAGAATCCATGCATCCGAAGGGAATAATAACGTTCTCCTGCTAGATCAATCGCTTTTATTCTGACAATAGGCTCAATCCTTCCAGATGGAATTACCTCAGGACAAATATCATCAACTGTTAAAATTGCTTTATCAGATGTAAAAGGTAATATGAACCCTTCGTTGCAGTCATGTGAATCAGCAGAAAGTATTTGCAGACCTGATACGGAATAGCCTATCTCTTGACGGTGATACTCCATGAAAGTCTCGTAAAATAAATGAATTCCTTCAATACTATTTTCAATTTGCTCATAATAGACCACGTGAAATCCTTGATTCTTTAGAAACTCTACCTGTTCAATCTCATTATAACCACTGTCATTATCCAAGCCGAATATATCAACAATATTTGAAACAATGACCCTTAGCTTTCTTTGCTCATAATCCATCTGCTGCTGGAGTATTTTTTTCGTTAAATCTTTATGATGTAAATACAGGCCATTTCGATTCAACTTTTCAAAATCCGAGAAGGTGTGAATGACATGTGCCCTCACCTTTAATAATCCCTTAAACAAAATCTTGTCAGGGACATCTACACTGATTCGAACTACTTGAGTTACATCCACTTCAAAATGGTTTTGATCAACCATGATTACCTTATTAAGAAGTCCATTTTGATATGTCATTTCTACTGTTAAACCATTGATGAGTAATTTGATAAGCAAAGGATTGCCAGCTTGCTTTAAGTATTCTTTAAGTCGTAGTTGGTATTTATCTGTATGAGTCATTGTCAGTTCCTTTATAAAATCCTATTTGACTTGTAAATTGTATATCTATATTTTAACAGGTTGTTTGTACATTTTATTTATGGAAAATTTAACATCTACTATCTGTGATAACGTTCAATTTTTTCCTTCAAACAGGTCTTCCACTTATTCAGTCGCGCACTGGTACATAATCCTTACTGCATTATAGATAATTGAGGTAATTATAGATAAAGAAACCTTATACCAAAAAGTCATCTTTCGATGTATGATAGTTGTTATGACAATTTAGAAGAAGGATGTGGACTATGAAAAAGTGGATTGCGATTATCACCATACTCATACTAGCCATTCTGACTGCAGCCAGCTTCTACTTTTATAAAGTAGCCGTTTATCGTTCTGATAAGGATTTTCTAGATGATAATCCAGATTTAGATGTTTCAACCGACAACTCTCTACTGGAACAGGCACTTTCATGGATGAGCAAATCAAACTTTGAGACTGTATCAATCACTTCTATGGATGGTCTGAAATTAAAAGGCTATTATTTGGAAGCTAATGAACCAACCAATCAAACCGTTATTATTGCGCATGGATACGCAGGCAAGGCTAAGAATATGGCTGCCTACGCAAAATATTATCATGAAACTTTAAATTATAATGTGCTTATGCCGGATGCGCGTGGACATGGTGCTAGCGAAGGGGATTATATTGGTTTTGGTTGGCCAGAGCGCAAGGATTATCTTCAATGGATTGATTATATAATCGATCGTAATGGAGAAGATTCAAACATCGCCCTGCATGGTGTTTCGATGGGGGCATCTACTGTCTTAATGACAAGCGGCGAAGAGCTGACAAATCAAGTAAAAGCAATTATTGCCGATTGCGGATATACGTCTGCCAAAGATGTTCTATCCTATCAATTGAAAAGAATGTATCATCTTCCAAGCTTCCCAATTATCCAAACTACTAGTTTGTTAACAAAAATCCGGGCAGGGTACTCTTTTGGAGAAGCTTCAGCTATCGAGCAGGTCAAGAAGACAAATTTACCCATCCTCTATATCCATGGTGAAGCTGATACCTTTGTTCCAGTTGAAATGGTACATGAGCTTTATGAGGCTACTCCATCAGAAAAAGACCTCTATTCAGTACCGAAAGCAGAGCATGGCAATGCCTATGATATAAATCCAGCATTGTATGAAGAAAAAGTTAGTTCATTTTTAACAAACTATATGCCAAACAAATAATAAAAGCCCTTGTCCTCCATTTCATCTGGAGAATAAGGGCTTTTCAAGTTTACTTCCGTTCTTTTCTTTTTCGAATATACCAAACAATACACAGGATAAATAGCACAATGAGTATGACATAGATTACATTTGAGAAAGTGTCCATATAGTTTACAATCTCATGCCAATTTTCTCCCACACTTGCTCCCAGGTTGACCAGGATGGTATTCCAGACAACTGTCCCTATTGTTGTAAACAAAATGAATAATGGAAAATTCATATTGGACATCCCTGCAGGAATAGAAATTAGGCTCCGAATTAAGGGAATTAGACGGCAGAATAAGACTGTCCAAATACCATACTTATCAAACCAGGCATCAGCCTTATAAATGTCTTCTTTTGTAAGACGAAGGATCTTCCCATACCGATCAATTATTTTTTCCAAACGACTGACATCAAGCAATCGGCCAATGAAATATAAAATGATTGCACCGGAAACTGAACCTATTGTAGATACCAATATGACACCAACTACCGTTAACTGAGTTTCATGTGTCATATATCCTCCAAACGTTAAAATCACTTCAGACGGAATAGGAGGAAATACATTTTCTAAAGCAATTAGGAGAAACACTCCCCAATAACCAAATTGATTCATCAAGTCCATTATCCAAGACTCCAATTGGACCATCCTTTCTATGTATCAGTTATGTGTTATGACCAATCAGAAATACCTTTAAAGCACTATCATAATATTCCTTCTTTGGACAATCATAGTAATCTCCATTATACAATATCAACATAAAGCTAGGAGAAAGTAAAATAAATGCCCTTAGCCTCTCCTATAATATAGGCTAGGAAGAAAAACATATAGATGTATATTTCCAAATTACTGGTGGTGTCTATCATTATTATCATTATAGGGTCTCAACTCAGCAGATAAATTTATGCAACCTATGAGTAAATCACGATACGTATTTGACTCCCTTTCTTTCCTGACTTGTCGGTATCATCTATGGAATATCGAAGAGAAGTGATTCTGCTGTTAAGGGGGCATAATAATTATGTTTTCAATCCTATTATTTATTGGTGCCCTTCTTTTTCTATATCTGTTTATGTATAGATTATTGTATGTAGTATATAACGAAATAGCTTTAAATTGGTTTCAAAAATCTATTGAAGTAATGTTTTCGATATTATATTATATTGAAATAATAATTACCAAGTTATACGAGGAGGATTAAATTATGCTTAAAAATCCAATCCTATGGACAAGCATCACTGCCATACTTACTGTTCTAGTTTATATCGATACTTTTTTTCTTGGCGTATTTTTATTCACTATTCCTATGGCAGTGGTAGTTGCTATTATTTCAACAATTATATCTGTACTACAAAAAAAATATAAATACATATTCTATAACTTAGTTTTAGCTATAATTGCATGTTTGTGTTATCTCATATTTCCGTGGTAGTAATAACTTTTCAAAGGATGCCTATTTGGGTGTCCTTTTTTAGTTGGCTAGTTTCCAGAAAAATGTCTTATTAATACGTTCACTCATTACTTAACATTTCTGTATTCCGTAACCATTTCTTCAAACATTTGATACTTAAACTTTTTTAAATCTAAATATCTTTTATTATCAATCCTTTTTACTGCTTCCTCTTGATTTACCTTTTTAAATACATTTTTCATATTTATTAAATTCTTCGGTGGATCCAGCCAATTTGAATCTACAATCCTGATAAAACTGGTTAAGTCTGGGGTTATTGGACACACAATCTAGTCTTAAATACATATATCGACCGGAAAATATCTCTTCAATCCACCGAATTATTTCACACCCCAGTCCCTGCCCTCTATATTCATTATTTACAGCAAGGCGATGTAAATATAAGGAACTATCCTCTTGATTCCCCCATAAATCGAGATCCCATTCACTTTGAACAGATGATAAAGTAAAGGTCCCTATCAGATTATTTTCATACTTTGCTACATAGGTCTCATTGTTGAGAATAGCACGCTCTATATCGAGATCCTCTCCTCCGGACAATAAATAAGACCATTGATCAATTTCCTCAGATTTGAGCCATGACGCAGCCCCTTTTAATAGTTCGATAATCTCCATGGTTTCTGAATCCTTGGCTAATCGAATTTGTAGTTTCATCTATCGCTTACTCCTTTGCGAATTTAATAAATCTGGTTACAGGTTAATAGACAGGGTATAGCTTTTATTCAGGGACAAACTCTCTGTGAATCACGTTTGAAAAAGTTTATATCTTAATCTTACGATTGAACTGAAACGTCGATTACTATCTATGTCTCTTTATAATACCCCAAAAATGCTTGTCCGATTATTGGACGGACCTCCTTCACTACACGATTATATGCTGAAGGAGATAGAAAAATGAGTTTTAAGAAAATCAATACAATGATATTGCCCGTAAGTACTTTAAAAATAAAACCAGCCGCGCAAAAAAACACAGCTGGTTTGCCTCTAATACAATCAATCTATGACTGGACTTCCGTTGTCCTTTCACGCCATACAAAGGAAATCAGCAAGCTAATTCCCAATAATATAGCCGCAAAAATATATGGGTAGATGAGATCAATATCAAATAAAATCCCACCAATTGCCGGTCCGATAATATTCCCAACACTCGTGAATGCTGAGTTCATACCACTGACAAATCCCTGATCTTTTCCGGCTATACGAGATAGATAAGTCGTTATTGCCGGTCTGATTAAGTCAAAAGCAAGGAATACCATAAACGTTACCGCCAACACGCTCCAATAAGCGGATGCTCTTGTTAAAAGGAACGCAAAAACAGCTCCTACCAGTAAACATAGCTTAACCAGCCATATTTCCCCGATTACTCTTGTAATTCTCTCGAATAAAAATACTTGTGCGATGACTCCTAATATGGCACTAACCGTAATGAGCATCGCTATATCTTTAGCAGTGAAGCCATATTTTTGATCAACGAATAAGCTATACATAGATTCAAAGGTAGATAGACCAAGTGAAGATGATAAGATAATTAGGAACGGAATAAGGTAAATAATCGTAAATAGCTTATGATATCCTTTCTTGCCAGGTACTTCTTTTAAAGAATTCGTTTCTACTGTGCGCTCAGGTTCCTTCAACATTAAAATGGAGAAGATTCCCGCGAAAATCCCTAGTCCAGCGGCGAAATAAAAAGGCACTCGCGTACCTATATCCGCTAAGAAACCACCAATTCCCGGTCCAATGATAAAGCCTGTATTAATTGCTGCTGATAAATACCCCAATGCTCTTGGACGTTCCTTCATTGTGGTAATATCTGCGATAAATGCTGTTACTGCAGGCATAATAAATGCCGCACTAACTCCACCTAAAATTCTGGACAGGAACAGTACCCATACCTGTTCTCCCAAACCGAATATCAACTCTGATATGCCAAATAAAAACATACCGATTATAATCATACGCTTACGTCCGTATAAATCCACCCATTTTCCTGCAAATGGTGAGAAAATGAGCTGTGCGACCGCAAACGCTGAAACGAGGTAGCCCATAATCGTGCCATCGAGGTTAAGTTCTCGCATAAGTGTAGGCATAACTGGTATTACAAGGCCAATCCCTAAAAATGCAATAAACATATTACTTAATAAAAGGATAAGTACTTTATTCTGATTCTTGCTGCCTGACATCGTTTTACTCCTTTTCTTGTATACTAGTTTATAATTCCTACTAATAAAAATAAACCCTATAGTTACTATAGGGTCAAGTAGATTTTATTCGTACTTTCAATTCAACGATAAAATCATCTTCATTGACTGCCGTATCGGTAAAAGGCATATACAACTCATAGACGATTTTTTCAGTTGGTATTTTTCTGTTTATAATATAAGAATAAAGCGTCTCATAAGAGGATTCATATACTCCTTCTGCTGAATGGAAGGCAATACATACGTATTCACCGGCAGGTAATTCACCAATCTCCATATATTTATTTGAGACCGTGATTTCCTCGTCCGTGAGAACTGGTGTAAAGATAGATGTATATTGCCAATCTAGCATAGAATCATATTTTTTTAATGGATACGTCGCACAATAGACACTATCAAATACCGTCCCATGGTCTTCTAATACTTTCATTAAATGGCCGTATTCTTTTACTGGAATAATAGTGGCAGATGAAGGTGCCTGATTATAAGTAAGAATACGCTGTTTATCATATTTTTTTATATACACTTTTTCTAATTGTTCAGGAGAGGGTTGATTTAGTATTTGCTTCTTCTTATAACGCAGAATGGCCTTAACATCCTCCAGCCGACGCAGCTGCTGCTCAATTTTACTTTCCTGCGCATCTAAAAATTCAGCCATCTCCCCCGCTGATAACTGTAATACAGATTTTATCTCACTCAACGGGACTCCGACATGCTTCAGTGATTTAATGATATCCAAATAAAACAGCTGCGTATTGCTATAATATCGGTATTGGTTATCAGGATCGGTATAGGAAGGTTTAAATAAGCCAATCTTATCGTAAAACCGTAGTGTTTGAACGGATGTATTTGTAAGCTTTGACACTTCACCAATCAAAAAATATTGTTTCTCCATTTCTGACTCCTTATTGTCTCTTTCATGCAATTAGATATACTTCATTATAGACTATCAAAGACCATTTATAAGCCAAAATAAAACTGATTCTAAACGAATCAATGCGATCTGCTCGAATCACCTTTAATTTGTAATCCGTTCAAACTCCAGTCCCAAAAGCTTTTCTTTTATATCAAGTCCACCCCCATAACCGACCAATTTTCCAGTAGCACCGATGACACGGTGGCATGGAACGATAATGAAAATCGGATTCTTATTATTTGCCATCCCTACTGCTCGAGAAGCACTAGGATTCCCTATCCTCTCTGCCACCTGTTTATAGCTTCTTGTCTCTCCATAAGGAATCTGCAATAATTCCTTCCATACACTCTGTTGAAATGGAGTACCATGAGGATTCAGTTTTACAGAAAATTGCTCCCGCTCCCCTTTAAAATATTCCTCTAGTTGCTTGGCGGTTTCTTTGATTAACTGAGTTTCCTTCTCCTCAGCTTCTATTGGCTTTTCACCTAAAAACACATCTGTAATCCCGATCCCATCTTCTGCGATTCCTACTTTACCTATTAGCGTCGTATAATAATAGGCATATTTATTCCCCACCTAAAATATCCTCCTTTACATTAATCATTCTGTTCATTAATATCTAAAATACCTAATAAATGAGTCATACTCATTATCTAAAGTAAAACCATTATTTTTATACAGTCTTCGCGCTTGTTCATTGTCAGGTGCTGTTTGAAGGGATAATGATTTTGCCCCCGTTTCCGTGCATAAGTTAATAGCTGCATCCATTAACAGCTGTCCAATTCCCTCTCGTCTTGCTTCTTGTATAACATACAAATCATTAAGTATCCAAGTTCGTTTCATGGCAATAGAGGAGAACGACGGGTAAAGCTGTATAAATCCCACATACCTTTTATGATTCACAGCCACAAAAATAATTGAATCCCTCTTTTCTAAGCGCTCACTAATAAAAGTCATTACACCATCAAAATCACTTGGTTGATGATAAAATTCTCGATACGAATTAAATAATTGGCTAACCCCTTCACGATTCTTTAGAGTGGCCTGATAAATTTCCAACTATTTTATCCTCCTCTTGATTAATTAGTGATTGGAAAATCCATTGCACAGCATCCTTTAAATCTTCAGCAATATACTCTATTGTCATTCTCTTAATTTTTTTCTGATGTTTCAATAATGTTGCATGTCCTGATCCCGTTTTTACAAGTATTTTTAAACAATTTGCCTGTTTAGCTGCTGCCATATCACTCCATCTATCCCCAATCACAATGCAATTTTCTAAGTTTAATAGATGTTTAGAAGCAGCCTTCAATAACATTCCTATCCCTGGCTTTCTGCACTTACATCCATCTTCCGGAGAATGAGGACATATTAAAACATTATCGAAACCAAAGCCTTTTAACTCATCGATAAAATCTTGCTCGGTTGCCATTCCTCTAGAAACCCCTGGCTGATTTGTAAATGAGAAAACTTTTATATTATTTCTTTTTAACTGCTCGATACAAGAATGCGTAAAGGGAAAACACTCAAATTTACCCGGATAATGAATCGTATCATCTCCACCTATTGTTCCGTCTCGATCAATAAAAACTGCTTCAATTTTATTTATCTGATTCATAATATATAATCCCCTTCTTCTTACAATTTCTCTACATCAATTACAAAATCCTTTTATATAAAAAAACAGGAAGCAAATTGCTTCCTGCATCATCTCTATTCTTTCACCCTCAACAATCTTAAACTATTTAATGTTACGATTAACGTCGCACCCATATCAGCAAAGATAGCAATCCATAATGTTAACCAACCTGGAATGACTAACAATAGGGCGATCGCTTTAATTGCCAATGAGAAGGTGATGTTTTGTTTGATGATGGTCAGCGCCTTACGACTTAACTTAATTGTATATGGCAATTTACTTAAATCATCAGACATTAAAGCTATATCAGCTGTTTCCAAGGCTGTGTCTGTTCCAGCACCGCCCATAGCAACTCCAAGATTAGCTGCAGCCAGCGCAGGAGCATCATTAATTCCATCTCCAATCATAGCTACACGTAGATTACTTTTACGGAGATTTTTAATATAGTTTAATTTATCCTCTGGTAGTAAGTCAGCCTTTATATCTGAAACACCAACTTCATGACCAATTGCTGCTGCTGTTCCTTCATTATCTCCTGTGAGCATAATCGTTTTTTGTATTCCAATTTGATGAAGCTTCTTAATAACCTCTTTAGAGGATTCCCTCACTTCATCAGCCACTGCAATGATTGCTAATATTTCTTTTTCCGTACCAAGAATCATCATCGTTTTACCTTGGGTTTGAAGTGTCTGAATCTGATTCCTTTGCTCTGTTTTAATCTGATCCATTAACAAATCTTCAAATAAGTGCAAGCTTCCTACATAATACGTTTCTTTATTAACACTGGCCTTTATTCCCTTACCTGTAATGGATTGAAATTCATCCACGATTATATCTTTATAACTCAGACCCATCTCTTCAGCTTTTTTTGTTATCGCTGAGGCCAATGGATGCTGTGAACCATTTTCTATTGCAGCAGCAATCATGAATAACTCATTTTTATTTTCAGCTAAGGCGATAAAATCTGTTACAGTAGGGATACCTTTTGTAAGGGTACCTGTTTTATCGAAGGCTATTGCATTTAAATGGCCAGCTTCTTCAAGATGAATACCACCTTTAATCAAAACACCATTTTTAGCAGCGTTCCCAATGGCTGTTACAATAGCAACCGGCGTGGATACGACCAAAGCACACGGACAGCCTACCACTAAAGCAGCCAACCCTTGATAAATCCAAGCACTCCACTCTGCACCGAAAAATAGTGGAGGCACAATGGCAATTAAGAACGCAACCACGATGATCGCAGGGGTGTAATACTTTGCAAATTTATCTACAAAAGCTTGTGAAGGAGCTTTTTCCGCTTGAGCCTCTTCTACTAAATGAATGATTTTAGATAATGTTGTATCTTCTACCCGTTTTGTAACCTCTACTTCGAGCAATCCTTCTTCATTTAATGTACCTGCATACACATCATCATCGATGGCTTTAAAAACTGGAACACTTTCGCCCGTAATGGCTGCCTGATTTAAAGTTGACGTTCCTTTTATCACTTTACCGTCCATTGCTATTTTTTGTCCCGGCTTTACGATCATGACGTCACCGATCACAATATTTTCGACATCCACCATAATTTCATGATGCCCACGTCTAATCAAGGCTTCTTTCGGAGCAATATCCATTAAAGATTCAATCGATTGTCGCGCTTTATCCATTGAATAACGCTCCAATGCTTCACTAATGGCAAAAAGGACAACTACAGTAGCTCCTTCACTCCACTCCCCAATCAACGCTGCACCAATAATGGCAATGGTCATCAAGGTATTCATGTCAAAGGTTAATTTCCCTAAATTTTTCAGGCCGTTTATAAAAAGGGTATAACCACCTATTAAAATCGCTGCTCCATATCCAATTGTAGGAATTATCTGATCTTCACCATATATCTGGCCTAAAAACCAGCTAATCACTATTAATATAGCTGAGATATAAACTTTGTAGGTTTCTTTCTGTTTCCAAAACGGAGTCTTTTCGATTTTTTTCTCTTTTTCATCTCGTATTTTTAAATGCTCAAAAGCACCCGCTTTTTCTATATCTTCAATTGTAGCTGAGCCTTGCACATAAATCTTGGATGCTCCGAAATTTACCTTAGCTTCTTTGACTCCATCCAGATTCTTCACATTGTTTTCAAATATATTGGCACAATTAGCACAACTCAGCCCTTCAATTCGGTATGTTTTTTGATCTGTTTTTACATGTTCACTCATTTGATTTCACCTCTTTCTTGTGCGTTAAGGCAATCATGATGATTTGTTTAATATGTTCATCATCTAATGAATATAGAGCTAATTTGCCCTCTTTTCGATATTTAACAATATCTTGTTTATAAAGGGTTCTTAGGTGGTGAGAAGCAGTCGCAACTGATGAACCAATAATATTCGCTATATCACAAACACATAGCTCTTCATCCTGGCATAAAGCATACGCTATTTTCGCCCTATTCTCATCAGCTAGCGCTTTGAATAATTGAGCAACGCTGGACAAATTTTCTCTTTGTATATCTGTCCTTATGCGATCAACCTTAGTTTGATCAAACCCATATACATCACATGTATCCTTTTTACTCATTATTTCACCCTCTTCATTCAAACCTTCGTTTGATTATATTATATATCCCTTCTACTTATCATTCAAATATATGTTTGAATATTGAAAAAGGTTTGGGTTATTTTATTATTTGAGCAAAAGTCTATTTCCTTTACTTTCTCGCAGGTATAATCTTATACGGTTATTTTCTAACCTTCCTACTTTCCCAATAATTTTGATTTGATGGTAAAATGAAATACAGAAATTCCCTGTAATCCAACAAAGAATAGAGATGGGGTTGATGGATTGTTGGCAAGGTGTACACACTGTAATTTCAAGTGGAAAGTTAAAGACATTTGGTCACTCGGCTTTACTAAGGAAGGAAAGGATTGTCCAAGCTGCAAAAACAAGCAATATGTATCTTTTAAAGATAGAGGTTTTATATTGGGGTTGGGTTATTTAAGCGGAACAATTGCTATACTAATTATTATTTTTTTCCCTTTTTTTATTAAATTAAGCAATCAGGATGAAACCATATTTTAATTGACGACACCGAGGAAGTTCTCCTGCTTTAAAGTCCCGGAAGTTTTCGTGCTAAGCGATATCTACAAAAAAAAAGACTGTCGACATTGTCGGCAGCCTCTAAATTGAACTAAGTAAATCTTTATTGTACAAAAAATTAATATTACAATTCAATCGGTTCATTTTGAATTTCACGGTTCCACCGCATCCTCATATTCGGATAAGCAATTCCGCATAAAATAATAATTACGCCTATCCATTGTGCTCCAGTTACTACTTCATTAAGCACAAGAGCAGACATTAATACAGCCATAGGCAATTCTGAAGCACTTAAGATAGTCCCGAGCCCACTTCCTATCTTAGGCATACCTATATTAAAGAATATAGGAGGAATTAAGGAAGCACATAAACCTGCAACTATACTATATATAAATAAGCCATCCATCAATGTACCATTTAGAAGGAATACTGGCGGGAATACGATTAAAATGAGTAACGCTGCCCCCGTTGTCATAAATGCACTCTTATAAATAGGATGAATTTCGATATTGCTGCGTCCACTTACTACAATGAAAGAGGCAAATGATGTCGCAGATAGGAGTCCCCAAACTATACCCACTAATGAAACTTCGCCATTACTTGCCAAGATACCTGATGCAAGAATGGATCCTAATAAAATGATCACAGTGGCAATAATATTTTTCTTACCAGGAGCCTTTTTATCGAAAATATATTGTAATACAAAACTAATCCATGTAAATTGCAAAAGCAAAATGATGGCAAACGATGCATCTACATAGGTCAGCGATTTATTATAAAAGATTCCCGTCAGTCCCATTGGGAAGCCGCTGATTAATAAAATTATTATTTGCTTACCTGACAACTTAACCTTAGGTACAAATAATGCTACAATCCACAGCATAACAGCACCCAACAAATACTGACTACCTGTAATTTCACCCTGAGTGAACCCTTCCCCAAAGGCAAGTTTCACAAAAGTAGAAACCACCCCATACGAACAACCGCCTAAAAAAACAAGTAAAGCATATCTCCAAATCCCCATAAAAACCTCCTAAAATAAAAAGCTGAAACGGCTCGCTCAGAAACGAGGAGCATAAGAAAGAGACTCGAAGGGGAGGTTCATCCCCCGTAGAGGCTATGCTTATGTCCTGAGTTTCTAGCCGTTGAAGCTAGATTGCATATAAAGCTAAAACTCAAGGAACGAAGACTAAGAACGCCACGTCCTGTGGCAACGTCTTCATGACCTACATCCTGTAGGCCCGCGAGGAGTATAAGACAAAGGCACAGAGGGAGTTTCATCCCCGTAGTGGCTTTGCTATGTCCCGAGCTCCTAGGCCCTGAAGCTGGCCAAAATAAAAAACACCCACCCCTTATAAAGGGATGGGTGGCGAAAACAAAACATTCAAAAATCCACCTGCCACACACTTGCTCTGCAGCTTTTAAAAAATTAGCATTCCATTTAGATTATAATGACTATTTCTTTGAATGTAAAATATAAACTCTAATCTTCTTTTGAGAATTCTCCTTTTAATAATTTTTCTTTTAACCAACTAATTAAACGCTAATATAAAAACATTCCTAAAAACAAGAAAGACATTGCACAAAATCGCAATGTCTTTTTTGTAATTATTTTACGAGTAATTTAACAACCTTGCTGCTTTTATCTTTATTCTTCGCTAATACTGTTAATTCTTTACCAGCCTTTTGATTCTTGATATTAATTATAAATTCTCCATTTTCATTAGCTTTTCCAGAACCAATTGTCTCTTTTCCTACTTTAACAGAAATGGTAGCTCCAGGTGCAGTCATTCCTTTTATTTTGGTAGACTTACTGGATACATCTTCGATTGTCAGCGGTAGGTATGGACTGTTTTCTTCTAGAATATCAAAAATAAATTTTGCTTGGTCTGTGTTATCTATTAAACCACTAAATCTATCTTTTTTAGGTCCATATGCAAAGACTGCCACATCGTCCCCAGTGTGTCCGCTTGTTGTCCAACCTGAATTTGAACGTGTATTATAAATGTTCTCAATCGCATTATCAATTTTTGTAACGTCTTTTACACCGTCAATCGGTTCAGCGGCTATCACTACCGTATCTAGCTCTTCACTCGTTAGTTCTAAGCCACTATACTTATTTAGTGTTTCTTCAACAGATTTACCGGCTGCTATTTCTGCTGCCATGAAGTCTGGGGTTCTTTTTGCGCTTTGGACCGGTTCAGGAAACCAATTATATTCTCCGTTTGCTCCCATAGTATATCCACCAGTTGAATGGTCTGAAGTAAGGACAACCAAAGTTTCCTTATCTTTTTTAGCAAATTCTATTACAGCTTTAAATGCTTGTTCAAAATCCTCCATTTCGCTCATTGTACCTACAATATCGTTATCATGCGCAGCCCAGTCAATTTGCGACCCTTCTACCAATAAGAAAAATCCATCTTTATTTTTATTTAATTTATTTATTGCAACATTTGTCATTTCTTTTAATGATGGGATTTCTTTAGTACGATCGATCATTTTTGGAAGGCCACCATCCGCAAACAACCCTAGAATCTGTTTATTTTTATCCGAACTCATTTCGTTTTTATTTGTAACGTAACTATATCCTTTATTTTGGAATTCTTCTGTTAGATCACGATCAGTGCGTACAAAATTCTTTAGTCCGCCACCTAACATAACATCCACTTTATGTTTTCCATTAATCATTTCATCAAAATAATCATCGGCAATCTGATCCATATTATGTCTGGAAATATCATGGGCACCAAAAGATGCTGGTGTTGCATGTGTTAATTCGGATGTAGCTACAAGTCCGGTTGATTTCCCAAGCGCTTTAGCTTCTTCCAGGACCGTTTTAACTTCATTTTGATGAACATCTACAGCGATTGCTGCATTGTATGTTTTAACACCCGAAGACATCGCTGTTGCTGCTGAAGCAGAGTCAGTAATGTTTTGCTCCTCATCATCCGCATATGTAGTTTGCATGCCTACCAAATATGAATCAAATGTTGTGTTTTCGATTATTTTTGTGGTTGGATTATCTTTCATATATCTGTGAGCAGCTAAAAATGGGACTCCCATTCCATCCCCCACCATAAAAATGATATTTTTAACTTCTGTTTTTTTCTTTCCTGCCGCTTCGGCATGTTCTTTTTTTTCAAGAGATAGAAAACCGGTACTTAAACCAATAAGCAAACATAGCGCTATAAATACAGATAAAACCTTTTTGTTAACCGCTTTCAATTCATCCACTCCCTAAAATAGTTTAACTATTATAAAGTATACATGTTAATTATTGGAATAAAGTTACAGAATATATAAGATTATGTTAAAATTTGTTATCTATATATTTATTTACATTTTTTGCTACTAAATTCATAAGTATCTTTATGAATATTACATTTACATGACATAACGTGTTAAAAGACCTACTATTTTCTCACTTTTCAACATTAATCACAGCAAAAAGGCGTTCAACAAATATTTTGTTGAACGCCTTTTTAAAAAGATTATTTAGATTTTCTTAACAAATTCTGATTTTAATTTCATTGGTCCGAAGCCATCGATTTTACAATCAATGTCATGATCAGCATCCACGAGACGAATATTCTTCACCTTAGTACCTTGTTTCAAAACCGAGGAGCTTCCTTTTACTTTTAAATCTTTGATAACAGTAACAGTGTCACCATCATTTAAAATATTCCCGTTAGCATCTTTATACACTTTCACATCTTCACTTTCAGATTCTAACGTCCACTCATGCCCGCATTCCGGACAAACTAAAAGCGGACCATCTTCATATGTGTATTCAGAATTACATTTAGGGCAATTTGGCAATGTTGTCATATTATTAACCTCCGAGCAATTAATACTATCTATACACTAATAGTATTCGCATTTTACATATTTTCATGTTTATCCATAAAGTAGATTATAACCATGACAACCAGCCTTTTAAAAGTAGTGTTTTATTGGTAAATAGTCACAATATATTTAGGTTGAGTTGAAATAAGGTTTCTATTTAACATTTTTGCTTAATGACTCTCCCTTTCAACTGTACGCACAAAATATCTACTCGGTAGAATCAAATAAAACCCGTATTGGCTTTGGGAGATATCTTTTTTTATAAATGAATGACGTCAAATTGAGGATGAAGGTTGGAACTTTTTTAGGGAAATATTTTTTTGAGTACATCTGAAAATACGCTCTCTCCAAATCTTTCCACTGGTTATCTTTTTCCTGTTGCATGAAACGAGCAACATCAATCACTTTTACTCCTCCATCAGAAGTAATGATAATATTTTTAAGATGTATATCAGCGGGATTTAATCCGACTTCCACCGCCATTTTTAAAGCTTTGCTTATCTCTTTAACTTTCTCTTCAGGTACAAAAATACCTTTTTGTAGACATTGAAACAATGTATAGCCCTCAATAAAATCAATGATAATATAATTATTACCATCATCATATAACGACGGATAATAATCTATATGCTGCAATTTACGGTAAATGGTCGCTTCCTCAAGGGCTATTCTCTTTTTATGTGGAAAATATATTTTTAAAGCCAAATCCTTATCTTTAATTTTAAATACAAAAGCACTCCTGCCTGTACCTATTAGTATTAGATTCTGGCTATATTTAATTAATCTTGGTTTAGATCCATTCATTTCAATCTCTACACTATCTGCTAAAGCTTTATACGATATAGTAAACACCTCATTTTAAAATAAAAACCCCATATCATATAAGTCCAAAACTATCTAGGCTTATTTGAAATGGGGACTTCCTTTATTAATATTAAGAATTAGTATCATTATACTATATACCTTTGAAGTAATTAAAATTTCTGCTTTATATTATTTATTGGGTAAAAAAACTATTCATTTAAGATGTCCAAATTAACAATATCCATTTTTTCTTTAGCACTGGTAAACAGTTTATAAGATAGGTGAAAAAATTTGAAAATCTGTATATTAGATTATCCAGATTACTTTTTGATAATGACATTTTGTTTTAACAACAAGAAGTTTTAGTGCCTTACAGCATATCAATTATTCGTATATCTCTATTAAAGAGATATACGAACTCCTAATATACCTAAAGGGGATTAGTATATCCTATCCTACAAAAAGTTCCATTTGTACATTTTACTTGTTGAGCATATAGCTGAAAAGGCCCTATTCCATATGGAATAGAGCCTTTCAGAATGCCTATTTCGTTATTAAATCAAAGAAAGACTCTCAAGGGAGAGTCTTTCTTAATAGCTTTGGCTATTATGCTTTTTGAACATTAGTAGCTTGGGGTCCACGTTGACCTTGTTCTACTTCAAATGTTACACTTTGACCTTCGTCTAAAGATTTGAAACCTTCGCCTTGGATTGCTGAGAAATGTACAAATACATCTTCTCCGCCTTCGCGTTCGATAAATCCAAAACCTTTTTCTGCATTAAACCATTTAACTTTACCTTGTTCCATGTTTGTTGCCTCCCAGTGTGTATATCACACAATGTATTAATATCCTTGCTCAAATTACCTTAGACGAAAAACAAAATCTTTTCTCAATCTGCTTAGAACAAAAATAATTCTTCTTAAGAATAACACGCTTTATAAAAATTAGCAAATTTTAGAATCTAAATGATAGAAACTACTTAAAATTATTTCAAGACAAATAAAAAAAATCCTGCTTTAATACTCCTCATACTAGAGAATGGGTAATTATCTTTATTTATTCACAGTTTCATCTGCTCCTGTTCTAGATTATATCCATAAATCAAGGCTGATATATTCCCCATTTTCTTTATTATCCTTTCTGTATTTTCAGAAAATAACAAATTGATTGGAAGTTAACAAGAAGACCATAAGTATCTAACAGGTATGTTAGATATACAGAATCAAAAAAAATATTATGCTAGTATAAAATCAAGAAAACTATGAGGTGACTATTATGAAGGAAACTATCGTAAATACAAGCTTAAAAAGCATGATTAATATAGAAATCTTAAAGGCTGCAAAGGCGGTTGACTCGGCTACAGATTCCTCTGAATACTATTATAAAATCAAGGAATATAAAAGAGCGAGAAAATTAAAAGAACTAATATCCGAATTAAATAAAGGTAATGATTATGTCTTACAAAGATTAAATGAACTATCCAACAGAAAATCAGCTTCTATATAAAAGTCAGCAGACAGGCTGACTTTTATCTTTTTTATAAATTGGTATCCTATAAAGACCAGTAAAAAGGACCTTTCCACTGTAGATCTAAATCTCGTAAAATTAACAACCAAAGATTTAGTTCTTTACTTGAGTAAAATTCTTTAGATATTCGCTTTCATTTACAGATATCACTTTTTTTAAATCCGTCGTTCTTAATACAAACTCCTTAACACCAATAAATTCAGATTCTGCAATCAAATAAAACTCTGTTTCTTTTTTAAATCCCTTAAACGGTCTGTTTAATCTAAATAACTTCATTAAATAACTCCTGGCGATCAATTAAAATTCGATAAATAATTCCTGTCCATCTTCTGTTTCATAAAATTATTGCAACAATTTATTATACTTTACTAAGAGCTGCTGTAAACTTCGAATTCAAGCTTCTTAAGTAAAATACAAAGTACCATATTTAAAAAAAATGTTGGTTACAAAGGTATTGGTGAACAATGGACTAATTTCCCCCTTGATTCTAATACATTCTTCCTCTATTTTGCATTTAGGACACCCTGAATATTTTTCCGTATTTATAGTCTACTAGAACGGGTTAATTAATTATAACAATATAATAATATCTACAAAGGTGAATATGTAAAATATAGAGGTGAAATTGTTCAAATAATGGAAAGTGATGGAATGACTGCAATTCGTCTTTCTATTACTCCTACCTCTTACGGCTGGTCTGTATCTGATATTATTTATGTAGCTTACCTCGGTTATATAGATTTTGTTGATGAAGACGTTGTCACTATTTATGGTGAAGTAAACGGTTCCTTTACTTATACATCTCAAGCAGGATGGGATATTACACTCCCATTAGTAATTGCAGATTCCATTGAATAAATAAGAGAGAGCCAGGTGGCTCTCTCTTATCATTGCATTCATTACATATCTAATTCTGTAAAAGCATATGGCACTAATTCTTTTAAAGTCAATTCTTTACATTCTTTCTTTGCATTCGTTAAATAAACTGGCATGTCAGGAGAACAAAATTCAACTAAAACCTGTCTGCAAATACTGCAAGGCGGTAAATAATCCTCTGTGGCCCCTGAAATAGCTATCGCCTGAAAATCACCTTTTTGATAACCTTTTGTAATTGCCGTAAAAATGGCTGTTCTTTCTGCACAGTTTGTTGCACCAAAAGATACGTTTTCAACATTTACACCATTGATAATACTTCCATCTTTAAGTAAAAGGGCAGCCCCAACAGGAAATTGAGAATACGGCATATAAGCATTTGATTTTACAGCACGGGCACTTTCCAATAATGTTTCTTTATTTACCATCTAGATCATCTCCAATTACAATAAATTGAAAAGACACTCATTTATACGATTGTACCAAATTAATAACGATATTTTCTTCTTGTCACTAAAATGATTATAATTGCTGGCAATGTAAAAATAGCCATTCCGGCAAAAGAGAGTCCTGGAGAAATATCATATAAAAATCCTCCTGCCAGTGTCAATATCGCTGTGCTAAAACTCATAGCAAAAGCCGAGTATACACCTTGTGCATTGGAGTTTTGCTCTTTTGGCAGCGAGTTTGTTATATAAAGGATAAATGCATAATGTGCCAAAGCAAAGGATAGTGCATGCAAACTCTGCGATAACATGAAAACCCAAACATTCGGGAATACAGCTACCAATAACCAGCGCAGAGTTGATCCAGCAGCAGCTACCAATAGTAAAGAAGATGGCTGCCATTTTCTAAACAGATGATCAGCCTTCGCAAAACAGATGATCTCAAAAATAACAGCAATATTAATGATCATACCGATATAGTATGTGTTTACACCTAAATCCTGTAAATAAATATAGCCATAATTATAATAAGATGCGTGAGCACCCTGAAGTAAAAATACGATTAGCAAAACAATTGAGAAGCTTTTAATCTTCCATAAGCTGCTCATTTTCATTGTATTTTTACTTTCATTTTTGATCGGTTTTTCAGTTAGTATATCCGGGCTAGGTAAAATATACTTGATAAGCATTAAAACAAGCATGAACATCATTGCCCATAAAATCCCACTATCCCCAAAATACCCGGTAACCATACTAATTACTAGCACAGAGACAATGAATCCAAGAGAGCCATATGAGCGAGCTTTTCCATATGCCCCATCCCCCTGTCTCATTAAAATACTAGCTGTACCTTCCACTGCGGGAAGTAAAGTTGGATAAAAGGCACTAAAAATAAGAGTGACAACAAATAGGGAAGTAAATGATGTCGATGGTATATATAGGATTGTCACTGCTAATGAGCAGATAATTAAAAGGAAAGCGACTTTATGAGCACTCCAGTATCTGGAGGCGAATGGATAAACAAAGAGCGCTGATAGCCCTCGTACCACCAATCCAAATCCCATAATTAAGCTTGCTTCTGATACTGTCAATCCTTTTCCTTGTACAAGATAACCTGTCCAATAAGGTAAAAATATACCCCATGTCATAAAAAATAAAAAAAAGTTCTGTGAAAACCAACGCGGATTGTTCATTCTTTCTCCCTCCATACTTATTGCATCATAGCATGTTTCACGCTTACAATAATGTGAGATATCTCATATTTTTTAATAATTTGGAGGAAAAAAGTGCAGATTTTATCCGAACCATTGCGCAGCCAATATATTGATTTAAACAGTATCCAACCCTTTTCCAGTGTCTCGATAAAACCATTTATTCAAGTCCATGAATTTGAGCGTGGTGAATTCATTTACAAAGAAGGTTCTATACCAGAGTATCTATACCTTATTGTTGAAGGGAAAGCGAAACTATATATCACGCTTGAAAACGGAAAAGTATCTCTCCTTAATTTTATTGAAGCACCGTCACTTATTGGCGAACTCGAATTATTGGGAGTAGAGCAATATTCTATAGGGGTCCAAACATCAACAAAAACGATCTGTTTAGCTATTCCCATGCATATATGTAAAAATCAATTATTAGAAGATCCGGTTTTCCTGAGGCATTTGTCCATATTTTTAAGCAAAAAAACACATTATCTTTCATTTAAATCTGTTCAAACTCAAATTTATCCGCTCGAAAATCGGTTAGCTTCATTTATTTTAATGTCAGCTGAAAATGATTTTTACAAAGAAAAACACACAGAAGTCAGTGAATATTTAGGAGTCTCCTACCGTCACCTATTACATGTTATCTCTCAATTCTGTAAGGGAAATCTTATAAAAAAATATGATCGTGGCTATCTCATTTTGGATAGGGAGCGGCTTCAGGAATTAGCTAAAATTGATTAATGATACATATATCCACTTCACTGCCTAAGTAAAAAAGCTAATCATCAGATTAGCTTTTTTACTTAGATTCACTTTAATAATTAACAGGCTTATTCCCCAGTTTTAGCAAACCAATCAATCCGATCCCTTATCTCATCGCGTACCCTTTGGAAGAATGCCCATTTTTCTTCCTCACTTCCTTCCGCTTTTGCCGGATCATCAAATCCCCAATGAACTCGTTTTACTCTGGGCGGTGTTACTGGGCAATGTTCATCTGCATGCCCACATAAAGTTACGACCAAATCTGCATGATTTAAAATATCTGGATCAATCACATCCGAAGTGTAATTAGTTATGTCTATATTTACTTCCTGCATCGCTTTCACTGCATTCGGATTTAATCCATGGGCTTCAAGTCCAGCACTTTTGACATTCCAGTCAGGCAGGATTTCCTTTGCCCACCCTTCCGCCATCTGACTGCGACACGAATTACCTGTACATAGAAAATAAATTGTTTTTTTCTTTGGCATTAAATTATTCCCCCTGATTGAACTTTTGTTCAGACGTTTCTACTTTGTTCCTATGGAAGTATTTCTTTTCCCAGCGCAGTGCTACACTTACAAGTGCAATCAAAACAGGAACTTCCACCAATGGACCGATAACAGCTGCAAAAGCTACGCCGCTATTAATCCCAAACATAGCAACCGCAACTGCAATTGCCAATTCAAAGTTATTACTCGCTGCTGTAAAGGATAACGATGCCGTTACAGGATAGGATGCTCCTGCTTTTCTTGAAGCAAAAAATGATACGGCAAACATGATTAAAAAGTAAATGAGCAATGGTATAGCAATTCGAATGACATCCAATGGGAGTTCAACAATTTTATCTCCTTTTAAGGAGAACATCATCACAATCGTAAATAATAAAGCAATAAGTGTAAGAGGAGAGATTTTAGGTAAAAAAGATTCCTGATACCATTTTTCTCCTTTTAATTTTAATCCAATAAATCGTGTTGCCATTCCTGCTATAAAAGGAATACCTAAATAAATGAGAACGCTTTTTGTAACTTCCCACATCGAAATGACAACAGTAAAATTCTCCAACCCAAATACGCCTGGCAAGATATTTAAGAAAAAGTAGGCAAATGCCGAATAAAATAGAATCTGAAATACAGAGTTAAAAGCGACAAGTCCAGCTACATATTCACGGTCCCCGCGAGCCAGATCATTCCAAACAATAACCATAGCTATACAACGCGCAAGACCAATCATAATCAGGCCGGCCATATACTCAGGATAATCATGTAAAAAGATAATTGCTAAGAAGAACATTAGAACCGGACCGAGCAACCAGTTTTGGAATAAAGATAGCAATAATACCTTCCAATCCTTAAATACACGCCACATCTCTTCATACTTCACTTTTGCCAATGGTGGATACATCATTACAATCAATCCAATAGCAATTGGAATGGATGTCGTCCCTACGGACATAGTATCTAACATTGTTTTAAAATCAGGTACTAACAGCGCAATTAAAATACCCACTGCCATGGCTGCAAAGATCCATACCGTTAAATATCGATCTAAAAAAGACAGCCTTTTCGTCACACTTTTTTCTGCCATCTGGTTCTCCCCCACTCTTTGTTATTTAACAATCTGATGAACAGCATTTCACACTAATTGGCTCCAGCTGGTCAATGATCGCCTGAATATACGGCTGTTGAGTTTCATTTAGGCGAAAATGTTTCCATGTGCCTTTTTTTCTTTCCAGAATGATTCCTGCATCTTTCAACTTTTTCACTTGTTGGCTGACTGCAGGCTGGGAAATTTGAAGAACATCCACAAAATCACAAACACATACCTCTCCCTTTTTCAGACAAGCCAATAATTTTAACCGATTCGGGTCACTGACTGCTTTTAATTGCTGAGCCATTTGCTCAATTGTATTCATATATACCTCCTTAATATAACCAAACACTTATATAAGACATCACTTATATTATATGACTTAATAATTAAAATCAAGAAAATAAAAAACAGTAAGCTAAAATATCACCAGCTTACTGTTTCAACTTTCCAAAACCATAAGTAAAATCTCTTCTCGACTAGCAGTATTCTTATTAAAAATATCCACCTATACCAATAACTAGGTAAAATACAATGATTCCTGCTATCTTTGCCTTTGACTCTCTACTTTTAATAAGCAAAGCTGCACAAAGAATAGTAAACAGTATAAAGGCGATTAATCTTAACTGCCCCGTATAGGGACCCATATTATGTAATAGAAAAACAATGATTGATATAAAGGCAAGTAGCCAATAAAACCATTTTTGTAATAAACTCAAATTACCGTCCCCTTTTATGTTATTAGAAATACTCCTCAATCACGATATTATGAGTTCCGTCTTTTTCTTATCTTTACTATAGATCTTTTAGTATCATTTAACCCTTTCATCAAGAGGTAGTTTAATATTTTGATTCTCTGTTTACCCTATTAGACTTTTTTCTCATAACCACTGCCCTAGTTATCCTTATAATATATAAAAACAGAAGCAAAGATTTCCATCTACATCTTTATAACTACTAACCCATCCGTTTGCTTTTTTGACGAAGACTTCTACCATCAAAACTCATTTATTCGATTTTCCACTTTAATAAATAGCATATTACTAAAATATCTACTAATAAAACAAAAATAGTACGAGTAAAAGAATGATAAAAAAAATATAATTTACACATTGAAACCAAATCATAAAAGAGAATTCCGCAGATCTAACAAAGGAAGTCTCATTTGCTTTACTTAGGATTTTATAGAATTATCTGGTTATCTTAAATATGTAAGCGGTTTAGACTATCAGATAAAAGTATTAGAAATAATACGTTTATTTTTATAAAAATATTGTGTTAGGAGTGTTCAACATGAATAATCAACATACTACTGATACAGAAAAGAATGGACAGTTTCCATGGATGGACAAGTCATTTTCACCACGTGAGCGTGCTGAAAAGCTTGTAGCTGCAATGACATTGGAGCAGAAGATTGCTCAGCTTCACGGTGCGATGGCGACCATCAACATCTACGATATGCCATCTATGGATGAAATGAATGCCATGACTCCTGAGGAGCAAGACAAGCTTATGGCACAGCTTCAAGTACAGCGCCATGTAAAAGGCATTGATGAGTTAGGAATACCTCGTTTCCGTATTACAAACGGTCCTGTCGGTGTAGGTATGGGTGACGGACACCCAAGCCCGCCTGCTACAGCCTTGCCAATGACCATCGGACTTGCTGCCGGCTTTGATCCGGAGCTAGCGCGTGAGTACGGGGATATCATTGGTTCTGAGACGGCTACACTTGGTCAGCACGTACTAGAAGGACCAGGGGTTTGCCTACACAGAACTCCAATTGCTGGACGTAACTTTGAATATTTCTCTGAAGATCCATACCTTTCTGGCGTAATGGGCGTTGAGGTTACGAAAGCGATTCAAGAGCATGATGTTATCGCTATGGGTAAGCATTATGCTGTTAACGACCAGGAGTACGAGCGCTTCCGCACAAGTGTTGAGTTGGATGAGCACGTATTGCGCGAGCTTTACCTACTTCCTTTTGAAATGTTAGTTAAAGATGGTGACATTGCCGCAATGATGAGCGCCTACAACCGTGTTCGCGGTGTTTACGCAACGGAAAGCCGCTACCTCCTTAACGATATTCTTCGTGACGAGTGGGGCTTCCAAGGCTATGTACAATCTGACTTCTGGTCTTGCCGTTCTGCTGCCGCTTCATTGAACGCCGGTATGGACCATGAGATGCCCGATGCTAAATGGCTGAATGAGACAAACGTCAAGAATGCACTTCAGGACACTAGTCTTGAGATTGAGACTGTCGACCGTGCATTGGTTCGCCGCTATACGCAAATGTTCCGTTTTAATCAATTCGAGCGCCCTTACAACCCAGGTGAGATTGACGCGAAAGGTCATGGTGCTAGATCTCGCAAAATCGGTTCCCAGACCGCTGTTCTTCTGAAAAATGAAGGCGAAATGCTGCCACTTGATCCGAAAGCTTATGACTCCATCGTAATCATTGGTCAATCTGAGTACGTTGATGATGCGTGCAATGGTGGGGGTGGTTCTTCAAAGGTTACTCCGCTCTACACGGTACCACCGGTAGAAGGCATGCAAAATGTCCTTAAAGGTCTTGGTTCACACACGTCAGTCAGCAAGGTTACTGTCGCTAAAGATCTTTCAAATCTTGACGAAGCCAAAGAAGCTGCTGCTAAAGCTGATATGGTTATTCTAATGGCCGGCTTAGTTGCCTCTGAAGGTTTTGATTTACCTAGTCCAAACATGCTAAATGATCAGAATCGTATGATCGAAGAACTATTGGATATCAACCCGCAAACGGTTGTAGTCATGAAAGACAGCAGCCCTGTCATGATGCCATGGATCCAAAAAGCTAAAGCTGTTCTTGAGGCATGGAACCAAGGTACTGAAGATGGTCACGTCGTTGCCGATTTACTCTTTGGCGTTGTAAATCCATCCGGTAAAGTTCCTACCACATACGCAGCTTCTGAGGATGATCTTTTGTACGCAGGAAGACCTGAGCGCTATCCTGGTAAAGATGAAGGCAATGGCTTCCCAGTTATCCGATATTCTGAGGGCCTTAACATGGGTTATCGTTGGTTCCAATCCCAAGGAATTAAGCCATTATTCCCGTTTGGATACGGTCTATCCTACACATCCTTTGAGCTTTCCGGATTCTCAGTAACACCATCACAAACAGATGGCAAATCCCCTATTACGGTAAAGGTGACCGTAACCAACACAGGAAAAGTTGCTGGAGCTGAGGTTGTTCAAGTATATCTAGGTATTCCTGTCCAAGGACAGCCACCTAAACGTCTTGTTGGTTTCCAAAAAGTTTACCTAGATCCTAATGAGTCACGTGAAGTTAGCATCACGATTGACCCAACTGCTACGAACCATCCAATGGGTGTATGGGACTACTACGAACACGATTTCGTGGTGAAACCTGGCGAGTACACTGTATATCTTGGTACATCCAGCGAAGATACTCCATACAAAGAAACAGTAGTCGTTGAATAAATAATATTAATTAATAGTTAGAAGGATTGAATCAACAATAGAATTCAATCCTTTTTTCTTGCTCTTAAAATAAGTTTTCCAAATAGAAGTACTCTATTAAAGGCTTTTTTCTTCCCTCGTTATGCCATTTATGATATTCTTTCAAAACTTGTTTGGGGTCATTATTAGCAACCTCTTCAACCAAATACTTTACTGCAAGAAAGCTTCGCAAGTAATCGAACATAATACTTGTTAAACTCCCTTGATAACTGTCACTTCCGAACTCCTCTAACGAATGGTTACCATATTTGTGCTTAAACAGACCCATCAATTCTCTCAACATTTGTAATCTGCTTATTTTCTGTATCAGTTAGTAAGTATTTTCTTGATAAGTACTCACACATTCCTTCCTCAAACCAAATACTGTTCTCTCTCTCATCATCAAATTCATCCAAAAACAAATCGGAGTGATGAGTTAATTCGTGTCCAAGTATAGTTAATATATGGTTTTCAGACATATTAGTATAGAAGTCTTCTATTTTAGAATGTTTCTTTCCCTCTAATTGTGTAAGAAATAACCTCCTCCAGCTTACCAAATCAGGAGAAAGATAAATGAGATCTTTATTTGTAAAGGCTGGGATCGGTATATTGGAAAAAACACTAATTCAAGCTGATAGCCTTTTATTTTTTTGGAAAACCTCTCAATCAAATATTTGTATTCCTGAAAATCCTCTTCTTTCTCAAATGCAAATATATGCTTCAACACCAAAGACTCCCTCTACTATAAAATCAAGTTAAAACTTGATATTATTTTAAAATAATTTTCTGTAAATAAATAGAAATAAGAAATCCTCTTATTAAATTATTTTGAAAATAGGCGCTATGATTATAATGTGTATGAAGGTAGTTGCCTTTTCCGTATTCAGAGCATAATAATTCGGTTGGAAGTCCCTTTATTCACTGGATGAGGAAACATTAGAAGATGTCCACGTGACTAATAAATAGAGCCAAAAGTGGGATAGAAGATATGATAAAAAACCCCTTGCAAGTAAGCAGGTTTAAATTAGGGATTATTCAAGCACTGTGCTATACTTAGCCTACCATTTGCTATACAGTTTCATTCGTTTGTTGTCTAAGCTCTATTCATTTCTTGAATAGGGCTTTTTTATTGCGCAAATTGATTTAAAAACAAAGAAAGACCCTGCATATGCAGGGTCTTTCTTCAGCTCTTATTAAGCTTTTTGAACGTTTGTAGCTTGTGGGCCACGTTGTCCTTGTTCTACTTCAAACGTTACACTTTG
>NZ_JBZAJC010000016.1:0-61786 GCF_058215915.1 Pradoshia sp. Z3_51
ATTGACGAGATTTTAAAAATCTCTTGTTTTTTAGACTTGCTTGGCGTTTCGTTTTGTTTAGTTTTCAAAGAACAATCTGTGTTGCTTGTTTCAGCGACTTTTATATATTATCAAATTCGCTTTTTGTTGTCAACAACTTTTTTAAAAGTTTTTTTAGTCGATTTCTTTCGTTTCGACTTCGTTCGTGACAACGTATATAAATATATCAGCATTTAAATTCCAAGTCAACACTTTTTATCAAAATTATTTTCTGTTTTTATAGGTGTATTCAAATACCTTAAATACTCGCTTTTCGGAGCAATTCTAATTAGGAGTTTTAACAAAAGCTTATATCTTTCTTCAATTGCTCTTTGAACAATTGGATGATGGATTTTTATTCTTTCATCCGTACGAATTTCATCCATTTCTCTCTTAATTAAAAACTCTAATTCCATACCTTCTTTTTCCGTCAGTAAAACCCCCAGCACGATATCCCTCCTACCTAATGATCAACAGGGATATGTTACATCATTCCTTTAAATTTTATACAAGCTATTTTTTTAACTGTAATATTTGTCCCACCCAGCAAATACATTACATTAAAAGCTGATTAATTAGATGAGGTGAATAACATGCCCTTTTTTTATGTAACAAATGCACGCAGAGGAAAGCAGCTAATATTATTACTAATTATTACATTCTTCACAGCCCTATTTTTTTATGTGGAATTCCTCGCAGTCTCACCCTCTTTCTCAATCAATGGGAAACCCAAGATTATATACAAAGGAGAAAAAGGAGTAGCTTTGACCTTTAATATAGGCTGGGGCGATGAAAAGGCTGAGGATATTCTAAAAGCTTTAAAACAGGAAAAAATTCATGCTGCCACGTTTTTCTTAGCAGGCTCTTGGGTTGAACGGCATCCCCATATTGTTAAGATGATTAAAGAACAGGGCTACGAGATTGGCCTTCTAGGATATTCCTATATCGATTACACGGAGCTTGAAGAGCCTGGCATCCAAAATGATATATCTAAAGGGCTTGAAGCCTTCCGAAAAGCTGGAATCGAAAAGCCGCTCCTATTACGGACTCCTACTGGGGATGTAGATAGACGAGTATTAAAAATTGCCGAGAAGTCGAACCTTACAATGGTTCATTGGAGTGTCAATTCTATGGATTGGAAAAACCCAGGGACAAAGATTATTGCCCAGAATGTCGCTCAGGCCAAAAAAGGGGATATCATCTTACTTCACGCTTCTGATGCCGCCATACAAACCGCTAAAGCGATCCCCCTCATTAAAGAGGAATTGACTAATAAAAATCTGAAACTACTCTCTGTCTCTGAAATGATATCCAACTCTAAATCAACCAGCCACGAAATTAGCAGGATACCCTATATGGTAAACAGTAGTCATTTAATGATTAGGGAGACTCTTCAATTAAACTAAAAAAGCCGCACTCCTTTACGAGTGTGCGGCTTTTTGCTGCGTGCGTTTCATACGTTCCTTCGCAGCTTCTTTTGATTTCTCATGGTATTTTGGCAAAATCAACAGCTGATAAGTGTTACAGATAAGCAAAGGGATTAACATGAAATACATATAACTTTCATCATTTACCCTAAGCACCGGGAACCATTCTATTACTGTTACTACAACCATAAAAAACAAGGTAGGTATAAAGGCACTTTTATTTGTTTGTTTAACTTTCAGCACACCTACTATTAACGCTACTACTAAAATTAAGATAGGGTACCATATATATGAAAAGGCACCTTCTGTTTTATTTCCAAAAAACACAAACCGTAAATAAGCTAGGTCAACTAATACAAATACAGTAAGCACCAATTGAATGGCATGCCAGACAAAAACAGATCTAAACATTTCCATTCCCAGTCTATGAACGGTTAAATACGCAAAAAAACACATCTGGCTAATAACACTGAATATTAACCCAACTCCAGCCATCCACAAAAAGCCAACTAGTAATTCAACTGGTGTCTTAAGTGAAAACTCATTCCATTTTGCAAATAAACCAACGACCCCCGCTGTAACACCACCTATCAGCAAGGTATTCATAAATAGCTTCACCCAATATCGACTGCTCATTTTTCCCCACCCTCTATGTATGTTCTACTAAATTGTACCAACCGTTGTCATGAAAATCTATTAATTCATTTAAACACGTATATTTTTTTATTCTCGATTCATATTATCAATGTAGATTTATTAGAGGAGGATTCAATAGATGACTACTATATTCAAGTGTGCTCTTGGTCTTATCTTATGCCTGTTCACTTTAACCAGCTGCAGTGAAACGAATACAGAATCAAGCGAAGAAAACTATAGTGAAACTAAAAAAATCATTGTAGATGTCTTAAAATCAGATGAAGGAAAGAAAGCAATAGAGGATATCCTTCAAGATGAATCAGTTAAAACCGAATTAATTATGAATCAGGAGGATATTTCAAATACCATTGAGACAGTATTAACTTCTGACAAAGAAAAAAAGTTCTGGGAGAATGCATTCAAGGATCCGAAGTTTGTAAAATCTCTTGCAAATGGACTGGAATCCTCTCATAAACAGATTCTTAAAGATTTAATGACTGATCCGGAATATATGGCATTATTAACAAATGTCCTAAAGGATTCGGATATGAGAAAAGAATTCACAGAAATTATGCAAGGTAAGGACTATCGCAAAGAGCTTCAATCCGTCTTAACAGAGGTCATTGATAGCCCGCTCTATAAGGCAAAGATAGAAGATATCCTACTAAAAGCGGCTGATGAAAAATCTAAAGAGAATAGTTCAAACAATAAGAAAGAAATTCAAACATAAATAAAACGCCTCCATTCAACGGAGGCGTTTACTCATTTATTAACCATTTCAGTTACTTTCTCAGCTATATCTGTAAACATCCTTCCGGTCGGGTGATCTTCTGCGTAGATTGATGGCGCAAACTCCTCATCATTCCAATCAGGCTGTCCAAGAGGAAGTTTGCCTAATAATTCTGTATTAAGCTCTTCCGCTAGCTTTTCTCCGCCACCTTTACCGAAGACGTATTCTCTTTCGCCGGTTGTTTTACTCTCAAAGTAAGACATGTTTTCAACAACACCAATTACCTCATGCTCTGTGCGAATTGCCATAGCACCCGCTCTAGCAGCAACAAACGCAGCTGTAGGGTGCGGAGTGGTAACGATGATTTCTTTACAGGTTGGCAGCATGGAATGAACATCCAAGGCTACATCTCCAGTTCCAGGAGGAAGGTCAAGCAACAAATAATCCAAATCTCCCCACTCTACTTCCTGGAAAAAGTTATTCAGCATCTTTCCAAGCATCGGACCTCTCCATATAATTGGTGCATTATCCTCAACGAACATCCCCATAGAGATCACTTTTACACCGAAACGATCAACTGGGTATATACGTTCCTCTTTAACAGTTGGACGCTTATCAATCCCCATCATATCCGGAACACTAAAACCATAAATATCAGCATCCACCAGGCCAACCTTTTTACCAAGGCGCGCCAAAGCCACTGCCAGATTTACAGAGACTGTAGATTTGCCGACTCCCCCTTTTCCACTCGCAATTGCAATAAAGGTAGTGTCACTATCGAGTAATCCTTTTTCTTCTTTCGGCAAAGACTCACGGAATTTAGCCAAGGCATCCTCTGGCAAGTCAGCAAAACGAATGCCAACTGTATCCGCCCCAGCCTCCTTTAATGTATTTACAACCATTTGTTGGATTTGCAGCTGTTCAGCCGTACCTGTTTTAGCAATGGCAATTTTCACGCTCACATGCCGCTTTTCCTCTTTAATCTTTATCTCTATAATACCGTTTGTTTCTTTAAGGGTTTTATTTAAAAATGGATCTTTTAATTCTTCAAGTAATTCCCGTACCTTTGCTTCTGTAAGCACGAACGACACCTACCTTGTATGTATTTGTAACCGCTATTAGTATAACATATTCAATAGGTATCATTTGCTAAATTGATTCTGTATTTTCAATCTTCTTCATGTTCCTTTAAAAAATATCTAATCACTCCCGTATAGATTGAGAGTGCGATATCATCCTGGTACACTTTGTTTTGTAAATTGCGTCTTTCTTCATCATTTGAAAGAAAGCCTACTTCTACCAGAACTCCCGGTTTATTCGCATGCTTGACTAAATATACACTTTCCATTGGTTTGGCATGCCTTTTCGTATTTTTTAAATTACGAATAAACTCCGCTTGGACCAATTTAGCTGCTTGCTTATTTTCAGAAAACTTAGGCGAATAAAATGTTTGGGCTCCTTTCGAATTTACCTGTGGAAAGGCATTGGCATGCACGCTAATATACAAATCCGCCTCAGAATTGTTTATAAATTTAGTTCGTGTAATTAAATCCGTCCGCTTCCTTTCCCGTATACTCCTGGAGTCAGAACCAGCAAGATCTACATCTTTTTCTCTTGTCATTAAAACAAGGGCACCTTGTTCCTGCAGGTAATCCCTTAGTCTTAACGAAATTGGCAATGTTACATTTTTCTCGATTACACCATTAAAGGTCGCCCCGCCATCTATCCCTCCATGTCCCGGGTCAATGACAATAACTTTTCCAGCCAAGGGCAGATTCCACTGCTGAAATGATACACGCTGGTTCATCCTGTATGACATCATTAAAAACAGAAGAACTACCCCAACCACAAAACAGGTCGTGAGAACCTTCTTATGAACATTCATATCTTATCCCCTTTACCCCATAATCCACTATTACTATATCTTATGGGACAAGGAGTTTAGATAGAACAAGCTAGATCTATTTCATCCTCATTTTATAGCGATTAATTCCTTTTGCGTATCCTTCCATCCACCATGCCGTTACATATTCATCCGTCAAACCGCGCAATGTTTCTTGTATAAAGGGAGAGCCATTTTCCTCCGATTGATAAAGGTAGTAAAACAATTGCTGTGAGAGCATATCAATTTCTTTTTTTGCTCTCTCTTTTATCCGCTCTGGCGACTCTCCATACCGATTAAACTTACTATAATATCCACCTAGAAGGAATCCCTCCACTGCAATATCATAGCAATGCTCTTCAGCAGGCTCAATCGAGTATCCCGGAAAGCATTTTAACCCTTTAGCAAGATGGCGATATTGCCTCCCTAAAAGTTCAAGCGAAAAATCCTTCAGTATCTCACGCTCATATTTCAACCGCTTTTCTTTACGAAAAGCAGCAAGATTTACAACTGTATTCATTAAACCACCTCTAAATCAAAATATAATCATCAATAGAACTTAGTTAAGATATACTCTATTGTTTGATGGATGGCATAGACTCATGCCATGGGATAAATGGGAAATGTAAGGAGAAGTTATAAAATATCGTATATAAGGAGGTGTTAATCGGATCGATATGTGATATCAGGGTCTCTTTTCGAGCCACTTTGTTTAGAATATACTCGTCTTCTTATTTAATTCTGCCAAATATCTAATGAATCCAGCCACTTTCTATTTGATCCGGCCAAACGGATTATTAATCCAGCCGAATTAGCTCATAATCCAGCCAATCCATCCCGAATATTAATCATACGTAACCGAGCTAATCTGGATCACTCCAGCCAAACCAAACTTCGCTTACACAACTAAGCCGTCTGTTGGTCAATATGTCCAAACATAACAAAAAAAGACCCCCAGACAAATGTCTGAGAGTCTTTTGAACGCAATTGTAATATTAACGTTTTGAGAACTGAGGTGCACGACGCGCGCCTTTAAGACCGTATTTTTTACGCTCTTTCATACGTGGGTCACGAGTTAACAATCCTGCACGTTTTAGTCCTGGACGGTATTCTGGATCTACTTCAAGTAATGCACGAGCGATACCGTGACGGATAGCGCCTGCTTGACCTGTGTAGCCTCCACCTTTAACGTTTACTAAAATGTCATAGCTGTTTGTTGTTTCAGTAACAACTAGAGGTTGTCTTACTACTTCACGAAGTGCTGCGAATGGAATGTAGTCATCGATTTGACGATCATTGATAATGATGCGGCCTTCACCTGGAATCAAACGCACACGAGCAACGGAGCTCTTACGTCGACCAGTACCGTAATATTGTACTTGTGCCAATGTTATATCCTCCTTTAATATTAACCGCGAAGCTCAAGAACTTCAGGTTTTTGTGCTTGATGTGGATGCTCAGCTCCAGCATATACGTTTAATTTTTTACCCATTTGACGACCAAGAGATCCTTTTGGAAGCATACCTTTGATAGCTTGCTCCAACATTTTCTCTGGGTAGTTAGTTCTCATTTCAAGAGCAGTTCTTGTTTTCAAACCACCTGGGTGCATGGAGTGACGGTAGTAAATTTTATCAGTTAATTTCTTACCAGTCAGTTCGATTTTAGATGCATTGATAATAATCACATGGTCACCAGTGTCAACATGTGGAGTATAAGTTGGTTTGTGTTTACCTCTAAGAATTGAGGCTACTTGTGATGCTAGACGACCTAAAGTTTGACCTTCGGCATCTACAACGTACCATTTACGTTCTACATCACTAGCTTTCGCCATATACGTCGTACGCATTGATTTACCCTCCTAAAAATAGTTCATTGTTTCATTTTTTTGATAAAATTTGTGGCTCTATCTAAACACGAAATAGTTTCCGGGGCTATTCTCGTGGTTTTAACATACCAAAGGATATGATATACCGTTTTTCGGCCATTGTCAAGAAAATGTTACACCTGGATTAGTTGTCATGGAATTTAGATTTTATTTATAATCTACTTTCCATAAATATAGCCCGTGTCCTGGTGCGGTTCTCCCCGCTTTCGTGCGATCTTGGGCAGCTATGATATCCTTCATATCCTCCGGACGACGTTTACCAATTCCAACGTCCAATAAAGTACCTACCATAATCCGTACCATATTATACAGAAAGCCATCTCCAACAAAACGTATGACCAATTGTTGATCATCTTTAAGAAAATTAATTGACTTGACCGTTCTTACTTTATCCACCACTTCTGTTTTAGCGGAGCAAAAACTGGTAAAATCGTGGGTCCCGGTTAAATACTCTGTCGCTCTCTCCATCATAGCTAAATCGAGTTTATAAGGATAGTGATAGGCATAATTTCGTATAAAGGGATCTTTTACTTCAGCCAACGAAATACTATAACGGTATTCTTTACCAACCGCATTAAACCTGGCATGAAATTCAGGATCTGCCTTCTCGATATCTACGATGGCTATATCTGCAGGCAGCATAGTTCCCAGTGCTTTTTTCCATCTTTCCGCAGGCAGCTCAAGTGGAGAGTCAAAATGAATGACTTGCCCTTTGGCATGAACACCGGCATCTGTACGCCCTGAAGCAGCCACCTTGACCTCTCTTCCCTTATGCATGGTCATTAGGACCTTTTCCAATTCCAATTGAACCGTACGCTTGTCAGGCTGAATTTGGTAGCCGGCAAAATTTGTCCCATCATAAGCTATTGTACATTTGTAACGTATCATTCCAGTACTCTCCCTATTTAGTTTCTAGTGAGGATAAGAGCGATTGATAAGAGGATGAGAGAGATGATTAAGATCATGTCAGGAAATTCCCACTTAAGAGCACGATATTTGGTCCTGCCTTCTCCGCCCCTGTATCCCCTTGCTTCCATCGCTGTAGCCAGCTCCTCAGCACGTTTAAAAGAACCTACAAATAATGGAACAAGGAGCGGGACGACTGCACTCAATCTTTCCTTCAGCGGGCCCGATGAAAAATCGACGCCTCTTGAGGTTTGTGCCTTCATAATTTTATCCGTCTCTTCAATCAACGTTGGAATAAAGCGTAATGAGATAGAAATCATTAATGCAAGCTCATGAACCGGGAATTTAATTTTCCTTAAAGGGTTCAATAGATATTCCATTCCATCCGTTATCTCAATCGGCGTTGTCGTAAGCGTCAGGATAGAAGTAACTAAGATTAATAATGTAAAACGCAAGGATATAAAGATCCCCATCTTAATTCCTTCATCATAAATATCAATACCGGCGAGCGAGAAGACAACCTCTCCTCTTTTTGTGAAAAACAGTTGTATAAGCAATGTTAGAATGATTAAAAAGATTACCGGCTTTAATCCCTGTAATAGGAATAGCGGTTTAATTTTTGTTAATCCTAGCAATACTAAGGTAAAAGTAATTAAAATGGCGTACGATATCCAGTTATTAGCCAGGAATACGATGCATACATAGAAAAAGACTAATAATAATTTTACCCTTGGGTCCATTCTGTGGACAACTGAATCAGTTGGAACATAGCGCCCCATTATAAATTTATCCATCATTGTTGTCCACCTCCCAGGAGATTTGATATCTCGCTAATCAAATCATCCAATGACAGATGCTTCTTGGAGAGGACTAAACCGCTCTTTTGTTCAAATTCCATCTGGAATCGAATGGTATCAGGCACTGCCAGTCCTAAATCCATTAACGCCTCTGGATCAGAGAATACTTCATTTGGAGAGGCTTTTTTGACAATCGTTCCTCTATGCATGATAATCAGTTCGTCTGCGTATCTTGCTGCATCTTCCATGCTATGTGTAACCAATATGGTTGTAAGAGCCTTTTCCTTATGAAGGGCATGAAACATATCCATAATTTCTTTTCGCCCTCTTGGATCCAACCCGGCTGTAGGTTCATCCAGAACAATAACTTCCGGTTCCATGGCCAGTACTCCTGCTATAGCTACTCTTCGCATTTGACCGCCGGATAAATCGAATGGAGAAGACTCCATAATCGAATCGTCCAGACCCACTAATTTGATCGCTGCATACGCACGTTTTTTGGCATCTTCCTCACTCACACCAAAATTCATGGGTCCAAAGCAGATATCTTTTAATACGGTTTCCTCAAAAAGCTGGTGTTCAGGGAACTGAAAGACAATTCCTACTTTTTGACGGATGGCTTTCAAATTCTTTTCTTTCTTATCTGCGGAGATAACTCTTTCTCCAATGGTGACTTTCCCTTTTGTTGGCTTTAACAAGGCATTTAAATGCTGTAAGAGAGTAGATTTGCCTGAGCCAGTATGACCAATTACACCTATAAAAGAATTAGTTGGAAAACGAACATTAATATCATATAAAGCGCGATGCTCAAATGGCGTCCCCAGTTGATAGGTATGCTCTACTTCTTCAAGTGATATTTGCATAGTTCATTCACCAGCCCTTCTTCGGTGATTTGATCAGAAACCTGGATACCATTTTCTCTTAATGATTTAGAAAGTTTTATAGAAAACGGGATATCAAGTCCTAATTTCACAAGTTCTTCCTCTAACTTAAATATCTCAGCCGGACTGCCTTCCGCAAATATTTTCCCCTGATTCAATACAATCATCCGGTCAGCTCGGGCAGCTTCCTCCAAGTCATGAGTGATCGATATTACTGTCAATTGTTTGTCTTCCTTCAATTCTCTAATAATGCCAAGTACTTCTGATCTACCCAAAGGATCAAGCATGGAGGTGGCTTCATCCAGAATAATAATAGATGGGCGCAAGGCCAGTACACCTGCTATTGCAACACGTTGCTTTTGTCCACCTGATAAATGGTGCGGCTCTTGATCGAGAAACTCATCCATGCGAACTTTCCTTAATGCATCCTGGACACGGTTTATCATATCCTCTCTCTCAATGCCGGCGTTTTCTAAACCAAAAGCCACATCATCCTGCACAGTTGTACCTACAAACTGATTATCAGGATTTTGAAAGACCATTCCAATATGCTGTCGGATATCCCAAACAGTGCCTTCGCTCATGACCATATCATTGACCATGATCGTTCCTTCATTAGCAAAATAGAGCCCTATTAATAGCTTGGCCAATGTTGATTTGCCGGAACCATTATGCCCAACAATAGCGAGCCATTCACCTTCCTGGACTTTAAACGATACATTATCCAGAGCTTTATTCGTCTTCGCTTCATATTGAAAGGATATATTACTAACTTCAGCCAACGGTTTACTCATAGCTTCCTCCCTGTGCTGCTCTATTCTCTGCTTAGCTCAACTATTTTTGGATATAAAAAAACGCTGCACCCCTTCCGGATTATCCCAATGGATTTCCTGAATTAAGAGCAGCATTCACTTATCTTAATGTCAGACAACGTACGTTTTGTCTGTACAAGGGGTGCGAGAGCTAGACAAACATCAATTGGATCGTCACCCAATTCATGCCTATCGTAACGCTCTATCGTTTTTTGGATTATTCAGTAAAATAAGAGTAAAGCACATGCGTAAACGCATGATGCTTTAGTTAGCTTATACCAGAATCATTGGATTAAGGTATTTAATATAGGATATGGGTGTCAGATACTCTGTCCACCCCTACCCTTACATCATTAAACTAACTCGATAATTACCATTGGTGCTGCGTCTCCACGACGTGGACCAATTTTCATGATTCTAGTGTATCCACCTTGACGCTCTTCGTAACGAGGCGCGATATCAGCAAATAATTTTTGAACTGCATCTTGCCCAGTTTCAGCGTTTGCTACTTCGTGACGGATGTATGCAGCAGCTTGACGGCGTGCATGTAAATCTCCGCGTTTACCTAAAGTAATCATTTTTTCGACTACGGAACGTAATTCTTTCGCACGAGTTTCAGTCGTTTCGATACGCTCGTTGATAATTAAATCAGTAGCCAAATCGCGAAGCATTGCTTTACGCTGTGCGCTTGTACGTCCTAACTTTCTGTATGCCATGAAAGTTTCCCTCCTTTGTTGAAATAACTGATTCTATCTATTCATTCATTAATCGTCTTTACGTAGGGAAAGACCTAGTTCTTCTAGCTTAGCTTTCACTTCTTCAAGTGATTTACGGCCAAGATTACGAACTTTCATCATATCTTCTTCAGTCTTATTAGCAAGCTCTTGTACTGTATTAATACCAGCACGCTTTAAACAGTTGTAAGAACGAACAGAAAGATCAAGCTCTTCAATTGTCATTTCCAAAACTTTTTCTTTTTGGTCTTCTTCTTTTTCAACCATAATTTCAGCATTTTGAGCTTCGTCTGTTAAACCAACAAAGATATTCAGATGTTCTGTTACAATCTTCGCACCTAAAGCTATAGCTTCTTTTGGACCAGTGCTTCCATCAGTCCATACATCGATTGTAAGTTTATCATAGTTTGTCAGTTGACCTACACGAGTGTTTTCAACTTGATATGTCATCCGAGATACTGGTGTGTAAATGGAATCAATAGGGATTACACCGATTGGTTGATCATCACGTTTGTTTTGATCAGCTGGCGTGTAGCCTCTTCCTCTTCTAGCTACCAAGCGCATACGCAAGTGAGCTTTTTTAGAAAGGTGAGCTATCAGTAAATCCGGGTTTAGGATTTCCACATCGCTATCATGTGTAATATCTGCAGCCGTTACTGCCCCTTCCCCCTGAACATCAATTTCAAGAGTCTTTTCTTCATCAGAATAAATCTTTAATGCGAGTTTCTTAATATTTAGGATAATAGCAGTTACATCTTCTTCTACACCCTCAATAGTAGAGAACTCATGGAGCACACCATCTATTTGAATAGATGTAACGGCAGCACCAGGCAATGAGGATAGTAGGATACGACGTAAGGAGTTACCCAAAGTTGTTCCATATCCACGCTCAAGTGGTTCAACGATGAACTTACCATATTTTCCGTCTTCGCTGATTTGAACCGTTTCAATTTTTGGTTTTTCTATCTCGATCATTCAACAATACCCTCCTTCGTAACGTCGAAACCCCGGCTAGAAGAAGGTAGTGGTTTGCATCTAACCGAAATTCCCCAATATATACTCCCAATGTGCGCAACATATTTGTGATTTCCTTGAGAAAAGAAAAATCACTATATTACCCCATTATAGACAGGGAAATAAATTCTATTCAAACAATATTATACACGACGGCGTTTAGGCGGGCGGCAACCATTATGAGGTACTGGAGTTACGTCTTTAATTGCAGTAACTTCAAGACCAGCTGCTTGTAATGCACGAATAGCTGCTTCACGACCAGATCCTGGGCCTTTAACAGTAACTTCTAAAGTTTTCATACCATGTTCCATAGAAGTTTTAGCTGCAGTTTCTGCTGCCATTTGCGCTGCAAATGGTGTAGATTTACGGGAACCTCTGAAACCAAGTGCACCAGCACTTGACCAAGAAATAGCATTTCCGTGTGCATCAGTAATTGTAACAATTGTGTTGTTGAAAGTAGAACGAATGTGAGCAATACCTGACTCTACATTCTTTTTCACGCGGCGTTTGCGTGTGTTCGTTTTGCGTGCCATATCGACAAAACCTCCTTACTTATTATTTTTTCTTGTTAGCAACAGTTTTACGTGGGCCTTTACGAGTACGTGCGTTGTTTTTAGTGTTTTGTCCACGAACAGGAAGTCCTCTTCTGTGGCGTAATCCACGGTAGCAACCGATTTCCATTAAACGTTTGATGTTTAAGGAAACTTCACGTCGAAGGTCACCTTCTACTTTGTATCCATCGATAATATCACGGATTTTGTTCAATTCATCTTCAGTAAGATCGCGTACGCGAGTATCTTGAGAAACTCCAGCTTCTGCAAGTACTTTTTCAGCAGTTGGTCTACCAATACCGAAAATATAAGTTAAAGAAATAACAACTCGTTTTTCACGAGGAATATCTACACCTGCAATACGTGCCATTTATGTGCACCTCCTTCAAATATTACCCTTGTTTTTGCTTATGTTTTGGGTTTTCACAAATAACCATTACTTTACCGTTTCTACGGATAACTTTACATTTTTCGCAGATTGGTTTTACTGATGGTCTGACTTTCATTGTTTTCCCTCCTTATAAAATGCGGAGTGCAACCGAGATTATTTAAAACGATACGTAATTCTTCCGCGGGTCAAGTCATAAGGAGATAGCTCTACCGTCACTTTATCACCTGGCAGAATACGAATGAAATGCATTCTGATTTTGCCTGATACATGGGCAAGGACAGTATGGCCATTCTCTAATTCAACTTTAAACATAGCGTTTGGTAAAGTCTCAGTAACTGTACCCTCAACTTCAATAACATCATCTTTTGCCATTACAGTTCTTCTCCCTTCTTCTCTTGGCTTTTCATAAAATAAGTCAAAGCGAAACGGAGCTTTCCGTTCGTTACGCGACCTGTTTCCCCTAAACTGCTCTCCACTTCCTGAGACCAGTCTTCGTACAAATGAAGATGAAGTATGTTTTTACGCTTGGCAGAATCAAACTTACGCTTGTCTCCGTCAGCAATACAAACAAACTTTTCATCTATAATTTTTACAATTATGGCATATTGATCGGTATCCCTGCCTTGAGTGACCCGAACAAATTGTCCCAACCGGGGAGATCTATCCTTTTGGACCAATCAAGATCACCTACATTTAAACTAATGTTAAGATTTCATAGCCTTCTTCGGTAATCGCAATGGTATGCTCAAAATGAGCACAGTTCTTCCCATCAACTGTAACAACTGTCCAGTTGTCGGCTAATGTTTGAACATAGCGGCTTCCTGCATTCACCATTGGCTCAACACACAGCACCATTCCCTGCTTCAATCTTGGGCCTTTATTCGGCGGACCAAAGTGAGGCAATTGCGGTGCTTCATGTAAGTCTTGACCGATACCGTGTCCGACATACTCTCTTACTATAGAAAAGCCGTTTTCCTCGACATATGTTTGAATAGCATGTGAGATATTAGAGAGACGTTGGCCTGGCTTTATTTCCGAAATCCCCTTATAGAGGGATGTTTCTGTTACTTGAAGCAGTCTCCTGGTTTCATCATCAATGTCTCCAACTGGATAGGTCCATGCTGAATCGCCGTGATAGCCATTAAGTTGTGCACCAATATCAATGCTGATAATGTCGCCGTTTTTTAATGTCTTATCCCCAGGAATGCCATGTACAAGTTCGTTGTTAACGGATGTACAAACACTGCCACGAAAACCATTATACCCTTTAAAGGACGGAATTGCATTATGTTTGCGTATAAACTTTTCCGCAATAGCATCCAGTTCCTTTGTTGAAACACCGGGTTTAATGTATTTTTGCAGTTCCTGATGTGTCAGAGCAACAATACGCCCAGCTTCACGCATGATTTCAATCTCGCGTTGGGTTTTACAAATGATCATCGAGACAAGCTCCCGAGAAGCTCTTCTATATCCGCGAAGACTTTATCAATCGGTTGTTGTCCGTCAAGATTTCGTAAATATCCTTTTCCTTCATAGAAGGTAATCAGTGGCTGCGACTGTTGAATGTTTACTTCGAGACGGGTTTGCACCGTATCGATGTTATCATCAGCTCTTTGGTACAACTCTCCACCACAGCGGTCGCACACGCCTTCTTTGGCAGGAGGATTAAATACTAGGTGGTAGGTAGCTCCGCAATCTTTACAGATGCGGCGGCCTGTCAATCGTTCTAACAAGCTATCTTTATTGACTTGTATATTAATGACATAGTCTAATTGACGATCCATTTCAGCTAAAAGCTGTTCAAGTGCTTCAGCCTGAGCAACTGTGCGTGGAAATCCATCTAGCAAAAAGCCTTTTTGGCAATCATCTTTAGCTAAACGTTCACGTACGATACCGATTGTAACTGCATCCGGTACCAGTTCACCTTTATCCATATATGATTTAGCTTCTAAACCAAGTGGTGTTTCCTCTTTCATAGCTGCCCGAAACATATCTCCAGTAGAGATATGAGGGATGTTGTATTCTTCTACTATTCTTTCTGCCTGAGTACCTTTACCGGCTCCTGGCAGTCCCATTAATACAAGATTCACACTTTTTCCCCCTAAACAATAATAGGCTTGGGGAGCATAATAGTCCCCGAAACCTTTTATTTAATAAAACCTTTGTAATGTCTTTTTACAAGTTGCGATTCTAATTGCTTCATTGTATCCAAGGCTACCCCAACTATAATCAAGAGACTCGTTCCACCTATTTGGGCAGATGATGGAAGATTGCCTAGCTTGATAAATATTACAGGAAGCACTGCGATGAATGAAAGGAATAGAGCCCCAACAAAAGTCAATCGGTATAATACTCTCGTGAAGTATTCCTGAGTGGCTTTGCCTGGACGTATTCCTGGTACATATCCACCTTGCTTCTTCAGATTTTCAGACAATTGCTCCGGATTAACCTGAATAAAAGCATAGAAATAGGAGAATGCAATAATCAAAGCAACGTAAAGGATCATTCCAACGGGTTGTGTGTAATCAAATGTTTTAGTAATCCATGTTGTTACACTATTCTCACCGAAAAATGATGCAATTGTTGGCGGAGTAATAATAAAGGAAACTGCAAAGATAACCGGAATAACACCAGCAGAGTTTACTTTTAAAGGTAAATGTGTGTTGTGTCCACCGACTGGACTTTTACCTGAAACCTGCTTAGCGTATTGAATAGGTACTTTTCTGTTTGCCTGTTGAATAAATATTACACCAACAACTACAGCGATGATTGCAAGTACAATCAATACAGCAATTGCTATATTAAGGAATAATGCATCTCCAGCATCTTCGAACATGGATGCATAAACCTGGTTGAGCGTAGAAGGAATTGCCGATACGATACCCGCGAAGATAAGGATCGAAATTCCGTTTCCTACTCCCTTAGAAGTGATTTGTTCACCGAGCCACAATAGAAATGCGGTACCGGCTGTTAATACAGTAGCTATTAACAGATATGTCGTAATTCCTGGATTATCAATCAAAGCTCCATTAGCCATGTTATTAAAACCATATGACATTCCAAGTGCTTGAATAAATCCAAGAACTATGGTTCCATAGCGGGTAAACTGAGCTAATTTACGCCTTCCAACTTCACCTTGCTTTGCCCATTCTGCAAATTTAGGAACTACATCCATTTGCAATAGCTGGATGATGATCGAAGCCGTAATATATGGCATGATCCCCATTGCAAGGATAGAGAAGTTACTTAAAGCTCCACCACCGAAGAAGTTCAAAACTCCAAATACACTTAACTCATCGTTCATTGCAAGAATGTCTGCATTCACACCGGGAACAGGTATAAAGCACCCGATGCGATAGATAACCAGCATTGCAAGAGTAAAGAGAATTTTATTCCTGATATCTTTCACTCGCATGAAATTACGCAATGTACGGAACATTAAATCACCTCAGTTTTACCGCCTGCGGCTTCAATCGCTTCTTTAGCAGCTGCAGAGAATTTGTGTGCTTTAACTGTTAATTTTTTCTCTACGTTACCCTTTGCAAGAATTTTGATTCCTGCTTTTTCGCTTTTCACAACACCTGTTTCGATTAACAATTCAGGTGTTACTTCAGTACCATCTTCAAAGCGATTTAATTTTTCAAGGTTAACTGCTGCGTATTCTTTACGATGAATGTTTGTAAATCCGCGTTTAGGTAAACGTCTGAATAAAGGAGTTTGACCCCCTTCAAATCCTGGTCTTACTCCACCGCCGGAACGGGCGTTTTGACCTTTGTGTCCTTTAGTGGCAGTTTTACCATGACCTGAACCAATACCGCGGCCTACGCGTTTGCGTTCTTTACGAGAACCTTCTGCAGGTTTTAATTCATGAAGTTTCATGCTGGCACCTCCTTATATAAACGTTAGTAAGCTTAGATTTCTTTAACAGTAACAAGGTGAGATACCTTGTTAATCATACCGCGAATAGCGTCATTGTCGTTATGCACTACAGTTTGGTGCATTTTTTTAAGACCAAGAGTATTTACTGTTACGCGTTGATCTTCAGGACGACCGATTAAGCTACGCGTGAGGGTAATTTCTAATTTGTTAGCCATTTGATTTCCCTCCTTATCCTAACAGTTCCTCTACAGATTTACCGCGCAATTTTGCAACTTCTTCCGCACTTTTCATTTGTTTAATGCCATCAATAGTAGCACGTACCATATTGATAGGTGTGTTAGAGCCTAGAGATTTGGAAAGGATATCAGCGATACCTGCTAATTCAAGCACGGCACGAACTGGTCCACCAGCGATAACTCCAGTACCTTCAGAAGCTGGCTTCATTAAGATTTCACCAGATCCGAAACGTCCGATTACTTCATGAGGAATTGTAACTCCAACCATTGGTACAGTAACCAGGTTTTTCTTCGCATCCTCAACAGCTTTACGGATTGCATCTGGCACCTCTTGTGCTTTACCAGTACCGAATCCTACATGCCCATTTTTATCTCCGACAACCACTAGCGCTGTGAAACGGAAACGACGTCCGCCTTTAACAACTTTCGCTACGCGGTTGACTGTAACTACGCGTTCTTCAAGTTCTAATTTATTTGGATCAATACGACGCATCTAATATGTCCCTCCTTTGTCTATTAGAATTGTAATCCGTTTTCACGTGCAGCATCTGCAAGTGCTTGTATACGTCCGTGATATAAGTATCCTCCACGGTCAAAAACAACTTCGGAAACACCTTTTTCTACAGCACGTTTAGCGATTACTTCGCCAACTTTTTTAGCTGCATCCACGTTACTAGTGGACTCAAGGCTAATTTCTTTATCAAGTGTTGATGCACTAGCTAAAGTAACACCATTAGCATCATCAATAAGCTGTGCATAAATGTGCTTATTGGATCGGAAAACATTTAAACGCGGACGAGACGGTGTACCCGCTAATTTAGCGCGGACACGTGCATGTCTTTTCTTACGAGTAGCGTTTTTGTTAGCCTTCGTGATCATTTACGACACTCCTTTCCTAAGCTTTAGGGCCTTTACTTACCAGTTTTACCTTCTTTACGACGAACTTGTTCGCCAGCATAACGGATACCTTTACCTTTGTAAGGTTCAGGAGGACGTACATCGCGGATGTTAGCAGCTAAAGCTCCAACGCGCTCCTTGTCAGTACCCTTGATTGTGATTTTTGTGTTAGCAGGAACTTCAATTTCAATTCCTTCTTCTGGTTCGATCTCAACTGGGTGAGAGTATCCTACATTCAATACAAGTTTCTTACCTTGTTTTTGAGCACGATAACCAACCCCGATTAACTCAAGATTTCTTTCGAAGCCTTGGGAGACACCTTCAACCATGTTAGCGATGATAGCGCGTGTAGTACCGTGCAATGAACGATGAAGTTTTTCATCAGTTGGACGGGATACATTTACGATATTATCTTCAACTTTGATTTCGATATCAGAGTGAAAAGTACGAGTCAATTCACCTTTTGGTCCTTTAACAGTTACTGTATTTCCGTTCAAAGTAACTGTAACTCCAGCTGGAATTTCTACAGGTTTTTTACCTACGCGGGACATTTCGTGCACCTCCATTCATCAGTGAAATGTTTATTACCATACGTACGCGATTACTTCTCCGCCAATTTTCTTAGCGCGTGCTTCTTTATCAGAGATAACACCTTGAGAAGTAGATACGATTGCGATTCCAAGACCGTTTAATACGCGAGGAACATCTCCTGCTTTTGCGTATACACGAAGACCTGGTTTACTGATACGTTTGATACCAGTAATTACGCGCTCGTTGTTAGCACCATATTTTAAGAAGATACGCAAGATACCTTGTTTATTATCTTCAATAAATTCTACGTCACGGATGAAACCTTCACGTTTCAAGATATCAGCTACATCCTTTTTCATTTTGGAAGCTGGAACTTCCAATTTATCGTGACGAACCATGTTCGCATTACGAATGCGAGTTAGCAAATCTGCAATTGGATCTGTCATTACCACAATGATAACCTCCTTCCCGTTTTCGGGTTTTACCAGCTAGCTTTTTTAATGCCTGGAATTTGTCCTTTATATGCTAGTTCACGGAAACAAATACGGCAAAGTTTAAATTTGCGGTATACAGAATGCGGACGGCCGCAGCGTTCGCAACGTGTGTACTCTTGTACTTTAAACTTTGGTGTACGTTGTTGTTTCACGATCATTGATTTCTTAGCCACTTTTTCGCCTCCCTTATTTAGCGATTACTTTTGGAATGGCATTCCGAATTGAGTTAGAAGCTCACGAGCTTCTTCGTCAGTATTAGCTGTCGTTACGATAACAATGTCCATGCCGCGGACTTTGTTTACTTTATCGTAGTCGATTTCAGGGAAAATCAACTGTTCCTTAACACCTAATGTGTAGTTACCACGACCGTCGAATGCTTTTTTGGAGATTCCACGGAAGTCACGTACACGTGGTAGGGAAACTGCAATCAATTTATCAAGGAACTCATACATACGCTCTCCGCGTAGAGTTACTTTACAACCGATTGCCATGCCTTCACGAAGACGGAAACCAGCGATAGATTTCTTAGCTTTAGTTACAACTGGTTTTTGACCAGTGATAGTTGCTAATTCTTCTACAGCAGTGTCCAATGCTTTCGCGTTTGAAACGGCATCGCCGACACCCATGTTCACAACGATTTTTTCAAGTTTAGGAACTTGCATTACTGAATTGTATTCAAACTTGCTCATTAGAGCAGGAGTAATTTCTTTTTGATATTTTTCCTTAAGGCGGTTCACTTGTTGTACCTCCCTTCGTTTATGACTTATTTATCTAAAGATTCACCTGATTTTTTTGCTACACGTACTTTTTTGCCGTCGACTGTTTGATAGCCTACACGAGTAGGGTTACCAGTCTTAGGATCAATAATCATAACGTTAGAAACATGAATCGCTGCTTCTTGTTCGAAAATACCACCTTGTGGGTTCGCTTGAGAAGGCTTAGCGTGTTTCTTTACAATATTTACACCTTCAACAAGAACACGATCTTTCTTAGGGAATGCTTCAAGAACTACGCCTTGTTTCCCTTTATCCTTGCCGGAGATGACTACTACTTTATCACCTTTTTTTACATGCACGAGATTCGCACCTCCTTGAAAAGTCTATATCACTGTTTATTAAAGAACTTCAGGAGCTAGTGAAACGATTTTCATGAAGTTGCTGTCGCGAAGTTCACGAGCAACAGGTCCAAAAATACGTGTTCCACGAGGGCTCTTGTCATCACGAATAATCACGCATGCATTTTCGTCGAATCGAATGTATGAACCATCTGTACGACGAACGCCGCGTTTAGTACGAACAACAACTGCCTTCACAACGTCACCTTTTTTAACAACGCCTCCTGGTGTTGCTTGTTTGACCGTACATACGATTACATCACCAATATTAGCTGTTTTTCTACCGGAACCGCCAAGAACTTTGATTGTAAGTACTTCACGAGCACCAGAGTTGTCAGCTACTTTCAAACGAGATTCCTGTTGAATCATCTGCGTAACCTCCCTTCGGAATTACTAAATCCGAAACATTTATATTAAATGATAACCGCTTTTTCTACAACTTCTACTAAACGGAAGCGTTTAGTTGCGGATAATGGGCGAGTTTCCATAATCTTAACGATATCGCCAACTTTTGCTTCATTCATTTCATCATGAGCTTTATATTTTTTGGAGTATTTCACGCGTTTGCCATACAAAGGATGTGTTTTCTTTGTTTCAACGACAACAGAGATTGTTTTATCCATTTTGTCAGAAACAACACGGCCAGTGTATACTTTGCGCTGGTTGCGTTCACTCATTGTGTGAACCTCCTCTCATTATCAATTGTTTACGTTGAGCTCTCTTTCACGTACAACTGTTTTCATACGTGCAATCGCTTTGCGAACTTCACGAATACGTGCAGGATTTTCTAATTGTCCTGTAGCAAGCTGGAAGCGAAGGTTAAAAAGCTCTTCTTTAAGTGCTTTAAGTTTTTGTTCTATTTCGGCAGTGGTTAAATCACGGATCTCATTAGATTTCATTTGCTTCACCACCAATTTCTTCACGTTTTACAAACTTGCATTTTACTGGAAGTTTGTGAGCTGCAAGACGAAGGGCTTCACGTGCTACCTCTTCAGATACTCCAGCGATTTCGAACATAATTTTACCAGGTTTTACTACTGCTACCCAACCTTCAGGTGCCCCTTTACCGGAACCCATACGTACTTCTAAAGGTTTTGCAGTGTATGGTTTGTGAGGGAAAATTTTAATCCAAACTTTACCGCCACGTTTCATATAACGAGTCATTGCGATACGAGCTGCTTCGATTTGACGGTTTGTGATCCAAGAAGCCTCAAGAGCTTGTAGACCGTATTCACCGAATGCTACTTCTGTACCGCCTTTTGCACGGCCTCTCATCTTTCCGCGGTGTTCACGGCGATGTTTTACGCGTTTAGGCAATAACATATTATTTTCCTCCTTCCACAGACTTCTTCTTGGTAGGAAGGACTTCTCCACGATAGATCCATACTTTTACTCCAAGCTTTCCGTAAGTAGTGTCCGCTTCTGCTGTAGCATAGTCGATGTCAGCGCGAAGAGTATGAAGTGGAACAGTTCCTTCACTGTAGTGTTCAGCACGAGCGATATCAGCTCCACCTAAACGTCCAGATACTTGAGTTTTGATACCTTTTGCACCAGCGCGCATTGCACGTTGGATAGTTTGTTTTTGTGCACGACGGAAAGATACACGGTTTTCTAATTGACGCGCGATATTTTCCGCTACTAATTTAGCGTCCAAATCAGCTCTCTTGATTTCAATGATGTTGATGTGAACACGTTTTTCAGTTAATTGATTAAGTGCTTTACGAAGCGCTTCAACTTCTGTACCACCTTTACCGATAACCATACCAGGTTTTGCAGTGTGGATAGAAATGTTCACGCGGTTTGCAGCACGTTCGATTTCGATTTTAGAAACAGATGCATCGTGAAGACGTTTCATAATGTACTCACGTACTTTAATGTCTTCGTGCAAAAGTTTAGCGTAGTCCTTTTCTGCGAACCATTTGGATTCCCAATCACGGATGATCCCGATACGCATACCGACCGGATTTACCTTTTGACCCACGGATTATCCCTCCTTCTTTTCTGATACAACGATTGTGATGTGGCTTGTGCGTTTGTTAATCGCGCTTGCACGACCCATTGCACGTGGACGGAAACGTTTAAGTGTTGGTCCTTCGTTAGCATAGGCTTCAGAAATGACAAGCGAGTTAACGTCCATATCGTAGTTGTGTTCTGCGTTTGCAACAGCAGATTTTAATACTTTTTCGATAACAGGGGAAGCTGCTTTCGGAGTTAAGTTAAGAATAGCAACTGCTTCGCCTACTTGCTTACCTCGGATTAGATCTAATACTAAACGAGCTTTACGAGGAGCAATACGAACTGTTCTAGCAACAGCTTTTGCTTGCATATTTATGCCCTCCTCTCTGATTAACGTCTTGTTTTCTTATCGTCTCCGGCATGACCTTTGTAAGCGCGAGTTGGTGCGAATTCACCGAACTTGTGGCCTACCATGTCTTCCGTTACATAAACTGGTACGTGTTTGCGTCCATCGTATACAGCAACTGTGTGTCCGATGAATTGTGGGAAGATTGTAGAACGTCTTGACCAAGTTTTGATAACTTGTTTCTTGTCAGCTTCATTCAATGCTTCAACCTTCTTGATGAGATGATCGTCAACAAATGGTCCTTTTTTTAGGCTGCGACCCATGTTTGTGCCTCCCTTCGTGATTGCTCTACGGTTCTACACGCGAACCGTAGTACAACCGCGTTATTTTTTACGACGACGAACAATAAATTTGTCTGATTTGTTTTTCTTTTTACGAGTCTTGAATCCAAGAGCTGGTTTGCCCCATGGAGTCATTGGAGACTTACGTCCGATAGGTGCTCTACCTTCACCACCACCGTGTGGGTGATCTACTGGGTTCATTACAGAACCACGTACAGTAGGGCGTTTACCTAACCAACGAGAACGTCCCGCTTTACCGATGTTGATAAGTTCGTGTTGCTCGTTACCAACTTGACCGATTGTTGCACGGCAAGTAGCAAGTATCATACGAACCTCTCCGGAATTAAGACGTACTAGTACGTAGCGTCCTTCTTTACCTAGAACTTGAGCAGAAGTACCTGCAGAACGAACTAATTGTCCTCCCTTGCCAGGTTTCAACTCGATATTGTGGATAACAGTACCCACTGGGATATTAATTAATGGAAGAGCATTACCTACTTTGATATCCGCTTCTGGTCCAGACATGATTTCCATGCCTACCACCAAGTTTTTCGGAGCAAGAATGTAACGTTTTTCCCCATCAACATAATTGATTAGTGCAATGTTAGCAGAACGGTTTGGATCGTACTCGATAGTAGCAACGCGTCCTGGAATGCCATCTTTATCACGTTTGAAATCAATGATACGGTATTGGCGCTTGTGACCGCCACCTTGATGACGAACAGTTAACTTACCTTGGTTGTTACGGCCACCTTTTCTGTGTAAAGGTGCTAATAATGATTTTTCCGGTTGATCCGTTGTAATTTCAGCGAAATCGGAAACAGTCATTCCGCGACGACCATTACTGGTAGGTTTATACTTTTTAATCGCCATGTTGTGTCCCTCCTTTTCTTTAGAAATTATGCTTCAAAGAATTCGATTTCTTTGCTATCAGCAGTTAGTTTAACAATCGCTTTACGGCGTTTGTTTGTATATCCAGCATGTTTACCCATGCGTTTGAATTTACCTTTGTAGTTCATAACGTTAACTTTTTCAACTTTAACTTCAAAGATTTCTTCAACAGCATCTTTGATTTGAGTTTTATTAGCTCTTACGTCAACTTCAAAAGTGTATTTTTTATCGGCCATGATGTCAGCTGAGCTTTCAGTAATGACGGGGCGCTTAATAATATCACGTGCTTCCATTATCCAAGCACCTCCTCTATTTTTTCAACAGCTGTTTTAGTCATGATTAACTTCTCATGCCCTACAACATCCAATACGTTAATAGCGTTAGCTTCAACGATTGTTACTCCCGGAATGTTACGACCGGAAAGTGCAACGTTTTCGTCTACATCCGCAGTTACGATCAACGCTTTTTTGTTTTCAGTATTCAAGCCTTTTAATACAGCTGTGAATTCTTTAGTTTTTGGTGCTTCAAAAGTTAAAGCATCAAGAACGATTACGTTTTCTTCGTTCACTTTAGCGGAAAGTACAGATTTAATAGCTAAACGACGTACTTTCTTAGGAAGTTTGTAAGAGTAGCTTCTTGGTGTTGGTCCGAATACCACACCACCACCACGCCATTGTGGGGAACGGATAGAACCTTGACGAGCACGTCCAGTTCCTTTTTGACGCCATGGTTTACGGCCACCGCCACTTACTTCAGAACGATTTTTAACTTTATGAGTTCCTTGGCGCAAAGACGCTCTTTGCATAAGGATTGCTTCAGTTACAACACTCTCATTTGGTTCAATACCAAATACTGATTCGTTAAGCTCGATATCGCCTACTTGAGAACCAGCTTGGTTTAAAAGAGCAATTTTCGGCATTGCGATTTTCCTCCTTTCTCGATAGATTAGTTCGCTTTAACCGCGCTTTTGATTTTAAGTAAAGCTTTTTTAGGTCCAGGAACGTTACCTTTGATAAGGATTACGTTACGTTCTGCATCAACCTTAACGATTTCAAGGTTTTGTACAGTGATTTGAGTTCCACCCATACGTCCAGCAAGTTTTTTGCCTTTGAATACGCGGTTTGGAGCAACTGGTCCCATTGAACCAGGACGACGATGGTAACGAGATCCGTGAGACATTGGGCCACGAGATTGGTTGTGACGCTTAATTGGTCCTTGGAAACCTTTACCTTTTGAGATTCCTGTTACATCAACGATTTCGCCTTCAGCGAAAAGATCTACCTTGACTTCTTGACCTACCTCATAGTTATTGAGATCTGCATCGCGAATTTCGCGAGCGAAGCGCTTAGGAGCAGTGTTCGCTTTAGCAGCGTGTCCTTGTTGTGGTTTGTTGTAAAGCATTTCGCGAAGATCTTCGTAACCTAGTTGGATAGCTTCGTAGCCATCATTTTCAACAGATTTCTTTTGAAGAACAACGTTTGGTACTGCTTCAACAACTGTTACCGGGATAAGTTCACCGTTCTCAGCGAATACTTGAGTCATACCGATTTTTCTACCTAAGATTCCTTTGGTCATGAGTCACACCTCCTAGTGTTTTCTTTTTTATTTTTATAGAACGATTATAATTTGATTTCGATATCTACGCCAGACGGCAAATCTAAACGCATTAGTGAATCTACAGTTTGTGGTGTAGGATTTACAATGTCGATTAGACGTTTGTGTGTGCGCATTTCGAATTGCTCACGAGAATCTTTGTATTTATGAACCGCACGTAGGATCGTGTACACGTTTTTCTCAGTCGGAAGTGGAATCGGACCGGAAACAGCTGCACCAGAACGTTTTGCAGTTTCTACAATTTTCTCAGCAGATTGATCAAGAATTCTGTGATCATATGCTTTTAAACGAATGCGAATCTTTTGTTTTGCCATTATTTTCCCTCCTTTATCGCCTATTTTGTAATAGACATTCTCCGTGGAAATCTCCTTACACACGCGCCATGGCAAAGCGGCCGGGTGTGTCAGCAACCTTCCACATCATCGCAATGAAAAGACCAACATTGTCTATTATACATTATACTTTCTGGGTATGCAACAGTTAAAAATAATTTCTTCTATCACACGAATATTAGTATACAATCTCACTTCTACTTTTTCAAGTTATCGTTCTTCTTTCCATAAATATACTAGCTTTCTCTTACATGTAAATAACAAAAGAGAGGGAAGCTTGTTCCTCTCTCACCACTCACCAACTGATTATTGTATGAGACCTCGTGCCAGTAACCACAATCTCTCTTCATTATTAAATTGTTTATAAGCCTTCTTATTTATGTGATCAAAGTCCACGAATTTTATGTACCTTGTATCACCCTTAATGCTCGCATCAGCTGCAGGAAGTATACGTTGTTTTTCTTTAAGCCCTTTGGTTACGGCTACCTTTTCATCGAATTCTAATCCTGCCGTAATCTTTTTTTGTTTCAGCTTTCCCTTTTCAAGAAGCACCACATGATTTCCTGCCAAAGTTTTCTTTGGAAGAACTACTACATTGTTAAGTTCCTTCAATGTGATATCAGCAGCCACATGTGATCCGATTAAAATCTGACTCTCTGTACTTTCTTCTGATGATTCACTTAGATTTTCTGGTTGAATCGATATATTATAGAAGCTTTTATCTTTCTTATGATCCTCACTAAACGGAACATCACTTATTTTTATTACCTTGCCAGTAATCAATTTTGAATCCAAATGCTTTGGTTTAATGATGACCTCCTGATCCAGTTTTATTCGCTGGATGTCATCTTCCCCAACCAAAACGTCCACTACTAAAGAGGCTTGATTCATAATAGTCAATAACGGATTATCTGCTGTTCTGCTAAAATCATTCCTATGCACAATAGTTCCATCAATTTTACTTTCTATTGTAATTTGATCTTCAGCACTGTTGGCCATATCTATCTGTGTTTGATTATCCTCAATTTGCAGCTCGATCATCTTAATTTCATATTCTATGTTTTTTATCTCATACTCCAATATTCGTGTGTTATCTAAATCCGGTTCTTTCTCCTCTTCTTCAACAGTCTGCAAGCTTTCATACTCTTGGACTTCTGACTGGAGCACGGATATATCTTCATTTAATTTATCTATTTTCATAGAGAGACGTTTGTTAGCATTTTCTAATTGTTTTATAACATCGCTGCTATCGTTATCTATAATGTAGGTTAGCAATGGCGTTCCTACTTGGACATCCTCTCCCTCTTCCACCAGGATCTCATCGAGCATCCCTCTAGGTTCTTCATAATAAATCTTATATATCTCAGAAGGCTCAGCCTTCCCTTCCGTTTGAAGCGTTTCCTTTAATGTACCTTTTTTCGTGATATAAGGGTCTGTAATAAGGACTGTACGATCAATTTTATCTATTTTGTAAATAATAATGGTATTTGTAAGTATAAATAAAAATACAGCTAAGGATACAAGAGACCATTTTTTCTCCCTAAGGCTAAAATTCATATAATCACCTTCATGATTCTAAATAATGTATCCGTTGCACCATCCAGCAATATATATATTATCCAGGATAATGATACAGTTATAATCACTCTCTTTTTACTATAATCAAGTGACTTGTGGAAAATTCGATATTGAAGATAGCCTGCCAACAGTACAAATATAGTAATATTTGCAGCTAATTCTACCCAAAAGATCTGTGGTGTTAGCATTTGCGTCATGATCCCTAGACTAAATGGTGATGAGTGTTCAGGTACCCTGAGTAACAGCATAAATATTAGTTCTATTGTTTTCGCTATGAGCATCACTATTAAAGGAATAAGCTGAAGCTTCCACACTCCTCGAAATGAGAGGTCCTCAAATACGATCCAAAATAGTACTGTAAAATATAGTGTGAATAATAACGGATATAAGAGACCAGCAGCTAGTTTGCCAATGAAGTATAAAACCTTGGTCATTTCCCATCTGTTTTCTTTTACAGTCTCCATATATACTGACAAGTTTTCGCTGCCCAACCCTAGATATCCATAGACCCCAAATAAAATCGTACTAAATAGAAGTAATCCACCAAACCAAAGTATGTAATGAGTTTTTGTCATTACGCTTCTCATCTCGATGTTTGTTTCTCGAGGGTGAAGCATAGATTTTAACGTTCCTATCATCCTTTGTCCCCCACTAAAAATTTGCATATATCTATTGTATCTGATTTTTTACATCGTAGGAAGTTTATGGGTGTTAAATAATTTCAATTTTTTGTAAACAGCGTGGAGAATTGTGTATATGAGGTTGTATTAATAGATAAGGGTAGATATTTGCTGGGGAATGAATCCTAATATGAACAAATTAACGTATCCAACTTCCCACATTTCGCAGGAAAAAACAAAACAAAAAAACAGGCGGTTGTACACCCGCCTGTTTTAATAAGTAAGAATTATTCAGTAATGCTAGCAACTACGCCTGCGCCTACTGTACGTCCGCCTTCACGAATAGAGAACTTAGTTCCTTCTTCGATCGCAACTGGAGCAATTAGTTCAACAGACATTTCGATGTTGTCTCCAGGCATAACCATTTCAGTTCCTTCTGGAAGGTTTACAACACCAGTTACGTCAGTTGTACGGAAGTAGAATTGTGGACGGTAGTTAGAGAAGAATGGAGTGTGACGTCCGCCTTCTTCTTTAGACAATACGTAAACTTCTGCTTTGAATTTTGTGTGTGGGTTGATAGTACCTGGTTTAGCAAGTACTTGTCCACGTTGGATTTCTTCACGTGCTACACCACGAAGAAGAGCTCCGATGTTGTCACCAGCTTCAGCGTAATCAAGAAGCTTACGGAACATTTCTACACCTGTTACAGTTGTAGATTTTGGTTCTTCAGCAAGACCGATGATTTCGATAACGTCACCAACTTTAACTTGACCACGTTCAACACGGCCAGTAGCAACTGTTCCACGACCAGTGATAGAGAAAACGTCCTCTACTGGCATCATGAATGGTTTGTCAGTGTCACGAGTTGGAGTTGGGATGTATTCGTCAACAGCAGCCATAAGCTCGTTGATTTTTTCTTCCCACTCAGCTTCTCCTTCAAGAGCTTTAAGAGCAGAACCTTTGATTACTGGGATATCATCGCCAGGGAATTCGTATTCAGAAAGAAGGTCACGAATTTCCATTTCAACTAGTTCAAGAAGTTCTTCGTCATCAACCATGTCACATTTGTTCATGAATACAACAAGGTAAGGTACACCTACTTGACGAGAAAGAAGGATGTGCTCACGAGTTTGTGGCATTGGGCCGTCAGCAGCAGATACTACTAAGATACCGCCGTCCATTTGTGCTGCACCAGTGATCATGTTTTTAACATAGTCAGCGTGTCCTGGGCAGTCAACGTGTGCATAGTGACGAGTTTCAGTTTCATACTCAACGTGTGCAGTAGAGATTGTGATACCACGTTCTCTTTCTTCTGGAGCACCATCGATTTGGTCGTAAGCGCGAGCTTCAGCTCCACCTACTTTTGCAAGTACAGAAGTGATTGCAGCTGTTAAAGTTGTTTTACCATGGTCAACGTGACCGATTGTTCCGATATTAACATGTGGTTTAGAACGATCAAATTTAGCTTTTGCCATTTTAGGAATTTCCTCCTTTAATATAAGAAAATTGTTATTTTATACTATGTGCCAAGACAGTTGACAATGTCTTCTATCTTGGCTTACATAAGTAGTTATACTTTAATAAAGAATGAAAATCAATTATTCACCTTTATTTTTTTTGATAATCTCTTCAGCGATGCTCTTAGGAACTTCTTCGTAGTGATCGAAAGTCATAGAGAACACGCCACGTCCTTGAGTGTTGGAACGCAATGTTGTTGCGTAACCGAACATTTCAGATAGAGGTACCATAGCACGTACAACTTGTGCGTTACCGCGTGCTTCCATACCTTCTACACGTCCACGACGAGCTGTGATATTACCCATGATGTCACCCATGTACTCTTCAGGGATAACAACTTCAACGCTCATCATTGGCTCAAGGATAACGGGATTACATTTTTTCGCTGCATTTTTAAGTGCTAAAGATGCTGCTACTTTAAATGCCATCTCAGAGGAGTCAACGTCATGGTAAGAACCATCAAATAGTTTTGCTTTAATATCGATTAATGGGTAGCCAGCAAGTACACCGCGGTCAAGAGCGTCTTCTAGACCAGCTTGTACAGCAGGAACGTATTCACGTGGTACTACACCACCAACGATAGCATTTTCAAATTCGAAGCCTTTACCTTCTTCATTAGGTGAGAACTCGATCCAAACGTGACCGTATTGTCCACGTCCACCGGATTGACGAGCAAACTTACCTTCAACCTGTGCAGGTGTACGGAAAGTCTCACGGTAAGCAACCTGAGGTGCACCAACATTAGCTTCTACTTTAAACTCACGACGCATACGGTCAACAAGAATATCTAAGTGAAGCTCACCCATACCTTCGATGATAGTTTGACCAGTTTCTTGGTCAGTATGAGCGCGGAAAGTTGGATCTTCCTCTTGAAGCTTTTGAAGAGCAGTAGACATTTTGTCTTGGTCTGCTTTAGATTTAGGTTCAATTGAAAGAGAGATAACTGGCTCAGGGAATTCCATGGATTCCAAGATAACCAGGTTCTTTTCTTCACATAGAGTATCTCCAGTTGTAGTATCTTTTAGACCTACAGCAGCGGCGATATCCCCAGCGTGTACTTCTGAGATCTCTTGACGGGAGTTCGCATGCATTTGCAGGATACGTCCTACACGCTCGCGTTTTCCTTTAGTAGAGTTTTGTACGTATGAACCGGAGCTCAAAGTACCAGAGTATACACGGAAGAATGTTAATTTACCAACATAAGGGTCAGTCATAACTTTGAAAGCAAGCGCAGAGAATGGCTCGCTGTCATCAGCATGACGTTCAACTTCCTCATCTGTATCCGGTAGAATACCTTTGATTGCAGGTACATCTAATGGAGATGGAAGGTAGTCGATTACAGCATCTAGCATTAACTGAACACCTTTGTTTTTGAATGCAGAACCACAGATAACTGGGTAGAATTCAACGTTTACAGTACCTTTACGGATAGCTGCTTTCAATTCCTCTTTAGTGATTTCTTCACCGCCAAGGTATTTTTCCATTAATTCTTCGTCAAGTTCTGCTACTGCTTCTATTAACTTCTCACGGTATTCTTCTGCTATTGCCATGTGCTCTTCAGGAATTTCACGAACTTCGATATCAGTACCAAGGTCGTTACCATAGAATACTGCGTTCATTTCCACTAGGTCAATGATTGCTTCGAAGTCATCTTCAGCACCGATTGGTATCTGAATTGGGTGTGCATTCGCTTGAAGGCGTTCATGTAAAGTTTTTACGGAGTATAAGAAATCCGCACCGATTTTGTCCATTTTGTTAACAAAAACAACACGTGGTACTCCGTAAGTTGTAGCTTGGCGCCAAACTGTTTCAGTTTGTGGTTCAACACCGGATTGTGCATCTAGTACTGCTACCGCACCATCAAGTACACGAAGGGAACGTTCAACTTCAACTGTGAAGTCTACGTGTCCTGGTGTGTCGATGATATTTACACGGTGTTCTTTCCAAGCTGCTGTTGTTGCAGCAGATGTGATCGTGATTCCACGCTCTTGTTCTTGCTCCATCCAGTCCATTTGTGATGCACCTTCATGAGTTTCTCCAATTTTGTGGATACGACCTGTGTAGTAAAGAACGCGCTCAGTAGTCGTCGTTTTACCAGCATCGATATGAGCCATGATACCAATATTACGAGTTTTTTCTAAGGAGAACTCTCTAGCCATTGGGTCTTTCTCCTTCCTTGTGGATATAGATTTTTAGTAGTTTTGATTTTACCAACGATAGTGAGCGAAAGCTTTGTTAGCTTCAGCCATTTTATGTGTATCTTCGCGTTTCTTAACAGAAGCGCCAGTGTTATTAGCTGCATCCATGATTTCGTTAGCTAAGCGCTCTTCCATAGTTTTTTCACCACGAAGACGAGCATAGTTTACTAACCAACGAAGTCCTAGAGTAGTACGTCTGTCAGGGCGAACCTCAACTGGTACTTGGTAGTTAGCTCCACCTACACGGCGTGCTCTAACTTCTAGAACTGGCATGATATTTTTTAAAGCTTGATCGAAAACTTCCATTGGATCGTTACCAGTACGCTCTCTTACGATATCGAAAGAAGCATAAAGGATTTTTTGGGAAGTCCCTCTTTTTCCATCGATCATCATTTTGTTGATCAATTTTGTTACAAGCTTGGAATTATATATCGGATCAGGTAATACATCTCTTTTTGAAACAGGTCCTTTACGAGGCATATTTTGTTCCTCCTTTCAAAGAAGTAATTATTTTGATTTTAAAATTATTTTTTAGCTGCTTTAGGTTTTTTCGTACCGTATTTAGAACGACCTTGCATACGGTTGTTAACGCCTGCAGTATCAAGAGCGCCACGCACGATGTGGTAACGTACCCCTGGAAGGTCTTTTACACGTCCTCCACGGATTAATACAACACTGTGCTCTTGCAAGTTGTGGCCGATACCAGGAATGTAAGCAGTAACCTCGATTCCATTAGTCAAACGTACACGCGCATATTTACGTAACGCGGAGTTTGGTTTCTTTGGAGTCATTGTACCAACACGAGTACATACCCCACGTTTTTGTGGAGATGATACGTTTGTTTGGGATTTCTTGAAGCTGTTGTAACCTTTATTCAAAGCTGGAGACTTTGATTTTTCTTCTTTAGATTTACGTGGCTTACGTACCAATTGGTTAATAGTTGGCATGATGTTTCCTCCCTTCAAAATTGGTTCCCCTAGTCCCACACATCCAGGTGGTTCATAAAAGGGTAAAAACAAAGTTTTTGCATCAACTGCAAAAACAGTTTTCTATTTCATAATGACAACAGCTGCTGCTCCAACATCTATTTTGCATGCTTTTCCGAGCAACCTCATCGAGTCTACATAATCGATTGGAACGGAATACTCTTTAGCAGCATCAATTACTTTTGATGTGATTGTTGAATCAGCATCAAGAGCAATAATAACTGTTTCGGCATTTCCTGTTCGGAGAGCTTTCACTGTTTGTTTCGTCCCTATTATCAGGTTCTTTGCCTGAGATACTTTTTCATAAGACATCATTAATATCCTCCAAAGTAACAGGTTAATAGGAGCACCTTTGCTATAGTACCATTTATAAAACATAAATGTCAACAATCGCACGAAAAAAATTAATTTGTTACCCTTATTTACTTTATATATACAGAAGATTAGCCGGATTGATCATCCGGCTACCTCTTCTGATGTAGATTGGTTACTCAGCTGGAACCGTTTCTTCCTTTTGTTCAGTTAGAACCGGAACAGCTTTACGGTAACGATGCATACCTGTACCAGCAGGTATTAACTTACCGATAATAACGTTCTCTTTAAGTCCAAGCAATTCATCACGTTTTCCTTTAATCGCTGCATCTGTAAGGACACGAGTAGTTTCCTGGAAGGATGCGGCGGACAGGAAGGAATCCGTTTCAAGAGATGCTTTTGTAATACCAAGCAATAGCGGGCGTCCCGTAGCAGGATTTTTACCTTGAAGCAACGCCTCATGGTTTGCTTTTGTGAACTGATGAATATCCAGTAATGTTCCTGGCAATACATCGGTTTCTCCGGCATCGATAACACGAATTTTCTTAAGCATTTGACGAACCATAACCTCTACGTGTTTATCGCCAATTTCTACCCCTTGCATGCGGTATACTTTTTGCACTTCTTTTAACAGGTATTCCTGTACAGAACGTACATTTGTAACTTTAAGAAGTTCTTTTGGATCAATAGAACCTTCTGTAAGTTCCTGACCAGGAACAACTGTGTCATTTACATTCACTTTCAAGCGCGCAGAGTACGGAGCTGTATAAGAGCGGCTTTCCACTGCACCTTGAATTGTGATTTCCTGTTGTTTGTCACGGACTTCGTTAATCGCTGTAACCGTACCTTCGATTTCAGCAATAACTGCCTGCCCTTTAGGGTTACGTGCTTCAAACAACTCCTGAATACGCGGAAGACCTTGTGTAATATCGTCTCCGGCAACCCCACCTGTATGGAAAGTACGCATTGTCAACTGTGTACCAGGTTCACCGATGGATTGAGCAGCGATGATTCCGACTGCTTCACCAACTTCAACCTCTTGACCAGTTGCAAGGTTACGTCCGTAACATTTCTTACATACACCATGGCGAGTGTTACATGTAAATGCAGAGCGAATTGTTACTTCTTCAATACCAAGTTCTTCAATTTTTTGAGCAAGATCTTCAGTGAAGATTTCGTTCTCATTAATCAGAACTTCGCCTGTTTCAGGGTGTTTAACTTTCTTCCTTGCATAACGTCCTACCAGACGTTCTTCAAGGCTTTCGATCGTTTCTGTACCATCTTTCAAAGCTCTTACTTCTAAGCCGCGGTCTGTTCCACAGTCATCTTCTCTAACGATAACATCCTGTGCAACATCAACCAGACGTCTTGTTAAGTAACCGGAATCGGCTGTTTTCAATGCTGTATCGGCAAGACCTTTACGCGCACCATGAGTGGAGATGAAGTACTCCAATACCGTTAAGCCTTCACGGAAACTTGATTTGATTGGGAGCTCAATAATACGACCAGCCGGGTTGGCCATCAATCCACGCATACCCGCAAGCTGCGTAAAGTTAGATGCGTTACCACGGGCTCCGGAATCACTCATCATAAAGATTGGATTCAAGTGATGTAAGGATGCCATTAGCTTACTTTGGATATCATCCTTCGCTTCACTCCAAATTGAGATAACACGGTCATAACGTTCTTCTTCTGTGATTAAACCACGTCTGAATTGTTTCATGACACTGTCTACTTTACCTTGAGCTTTTTCAAGAATTTCTTGTTTTTCAGGTAAAACGACGATATCTGCAACCCCTACAGTAATACCTGCACGAGTCGAATATTTAAATCCTAAATCCTTCATGCGATCAAGCATTTTGGATGTTTCAGTTATTTTAAAACGTTTAAAGACTTCAGCAATAATGTTACCAAGAATTTTCTTCTTAAATGGTTGGATTCTTTCGCGATTCGCCAAGATCTCCTTCACATTTGCTCCCTTTTCAACAAAATATTTCTCTGGTGTTTTTTCTTCCAGATTGGATCTTGTTGGTTCGTTAATATAAGGGAAAGTTTCAGGAAGAATTTCATTGAATATCAATTTACCAACAGTAGTAAGCAATAATTGCTTATTCTGTTCTTCCGTAAACGTTTCGTTATTTAAAGAGCTAGCATGAACAGCTACACGAGTGTGTAAGTGAACATATCCGTTTTGATAGGCAAGTACTGCTTCATTAGTGTCGTTGAAGATCATACCTTCTCCAACTGCTCCTGGTCTTTCCATTGTCAGATAATAGTTACCAAGAACCATATCCTGTGATGGAGTTACAACCGGTTTACCATCCTTAGGGTTAAGGATGTTTTGCGCAGCTAGCATCAATAGACGGGCTTCCGCTTGTGCTTCTGCAGATAAAGGTACGTGAACAGCCATTTGGTCACCGTCAAAGTCAGCGTTATACGCTGTACATACTAACGGGTGAAGTCGAATAGCTCTACCTTCAACTAATGTTGGTTCGAACGCCTGGATTCCTAGACGGTGAAGTGTCGGGGCACGGTTTAATAGAACCGGATGCTCCTTAATTACTTCTTCAAGCACATCCCAAATATCAGGAGAATGTCTTTCGATCTTTCTCTTAGCTGATTTGATGTTATGAGCCAATCCTTTTTCAACAAGTTCTTTCATTACGAAAGGCTTGAATAGTTCGATTGCCATTTCCTTCGGCAAACCACATTGGTACATTTTCAAGTTTGGTCCTACAACGATAACGGAACGACCAGAATAGTCAACACGTTTACCGAGTAAGTTTTGACGGAAACGACCTTGTTTACCTTTAAGCATATGAGACAAAGACTTAAGCGGACGGTTACCAGGTCCTGTTACAGGACGGCCACGTCTACCGTTATCAATCAATGCGTCAACTGCTTCCTGAAGCATACGCTTTTCATTTTGAACAATGATGCTTGGAGCACCTAAATCAAGCAGACGTTTCAAACGATTGTTACGGTTGATTACTCTGCGATACAGGTCATTCAAGTCAGATGTTGCAAAACGGCCGCCATCCAATTGAACCATTGGACGAAGCTCAGGAGGAATAACCGGAAGTACATCCAGAATCATCCAAGAAGGTTCGTTACCTGAATGACGGAATGCTTCCAATACTTCAAGACGTTTAATCGCACGTGTACGGCGTTGTCCCTGAGCTGTTTTAAGCTCTTCTTTCAAGGATTCTACCTCTTTGTTAAGATCGATATCCTGAAGAAGCTTTTTAATGGATTCTGCACCCATCCCAGCTTGGAACTTGTTGCCGTATTTATCACGGTATGCACGGTATTCTTTTTCAGATAGAAGCTGCTTTCTCTCTAAAGCAGTATCTCCTGCTTCTGTAACAACGTAAGAAGCAAAATAAATTACTTCTTCCAAGGCACGCGGAGACATGTCAAGCAAAAGACCCATACGGCTTGGAATTCCTTTAAAGTACCAAATATGAGAAACCGGAGCAGCCAATTCAATATGGCCCATACGCTCACGTCTCACTTTAGCTCTAGTTACTTCAACACCACAACGGTCACAAACTACACCTTTGTAGCGTACTCTTTTATATTTACCGCAGTGGCATTCCCAGTCCTTTGTAGGACCGAAAATGCGCTCACAGAACAACCCATCTTTTTCAGGTTTAAGTGTACGGTAGTTTATAGTTTCTGGCTTTTTCACTTCTCCGAAAGACCAAGAGCGAATCTTATCCGGTGAAGCAAGGCCTATTTTCATATATTCAAAATTGTTTACATCCAACAAGGGGCCTACCTCCCTTTCCGTATCCCAATATCACTAAGGTTACTCGATTGTACCAACTGTTTCTGATTCGGGACTTTTCACATCAGGATCTATGGTTAATGTATCTGCTTGGTGAATATCGTCATCATCTTCCAGATCACGCATTTCAATTTCTTTATCATCACCAGAAAGAATCTTAACATCCATACCTAAACTTTGAAGTTCCTTGATTAAAACCTTGAAAGATTCCGGAACGCCCGGTTCAGGTACATTGTCACCTTTTACAATTGCTTCATAAGTTTTCACACGACCAACAACATCATCAGATTTAACTGTAAGGATTTCTTGAAGTGTGTATGCAGCACCATATGCTTCAAGTGCCCATACCTCCATCTCACCAAAACGCTGACCACCGAATTGAGCTTTACCACCCAATGGTTGTTGCGTAACAAGTGAGTAAGGTCCTGTTGAACGGGCATGAAGTTTATCATCAACCATGTGTGCCAGTTTGATCATATACATGACACCAACGGAAACACGGTTATCAAATGGTTCTCCAGTTCTGCCGTCATAAAGAATTGTTTTCGCATCGCGAGACATACCAGCCTCTTCGATTGTATCCCAAACATCTTCTTCACGCGCACCGTCAAATACAGGAGTTGCCACATGGATTCCAAGCTGTCTTGCAGCCATACCTAAGTGCAATTCCAATACCTGACCGATATTCATACGTGATGGTACCCCTAATGGGTTCAACATGATATCGACAGGTGTTCCATCCGGAAGGAAAGGCATATCTTCTTCAGGTAAAATTCGGGAGATAACCCCTTTGTTACCGTGACGACCGGCCATTTTATCTCCTTCATGGATCTTACGTTTCTGAACGATGTATACACGTACCAACTGGTTCACACCTGGTGGCAGTTCATCACCGTCTTCACGTGTAAAGACTTTAACATCATGGACAATTCCTCCACCGCCATGCGGTACACGGAGAGATGTGTCACGAACTTCACGAGCCTTCTCACCAAAGATTGCATGTAACAATCTTTCTTCTGCAGTCAGCTCCGTAACCCCTTTAGGAGTTACCTTACCAACTAGAAGGTCACCGTCTTTAACTTCGGCACCGATGCGAATGATTCCACGGTCATCCAAGTTGCGCAGGGCATCTTCCCCAACGTTTGGAATGTCACGTGTAATTTCTTCCGGTCCAAGTTTAGTATCACGAGCTTCAGATTCATATTCTTCGATATGAATAGAAGTATATACATCGTCTTTAACAAGACGTTCACTCATAATGATGGCATCCTCATAGTTATAACCATCCCATGTCATGAAGGCAACAAGTACGTTTTGGCCTAATGCCAATTCGCCAAGCTCCATGGACGGACCATCTGCAAGAATTTCTCCTTTAACAACACGGTCACCCGATTTAACGATCGGACGTTGGTTATAACATGTTCCTTGGTTAGAACGGATGAATTTAAGGGTACGGTATTTATCAAGATTACCTTTTACCTCTTCACCATCTACTTCACTAACACGTCTTACCCAGATTTCTCTGGCTTCCACGTGTTCTACGATTCCATCGTGCTTACAAATTACAGCAGCACCGGAATCTTTACCGGATACATATTCCATACCTGTACCAACAATTGGAGCCTGCGGACGAATAAGCGGAACCGCTTGACGTTGCATGTTCGCTCCCATAAGGGCACGGTTGGAGTCATCGTTTTCAAGGAACGGGATACAAGCTGTTGCAGCTGATACAACCTGTTTAGGTGATACGTCCATATAGTCAACGCGATCACGTTTAACAACTGTATTTTCACCACGGAAACGAGCTACAACTTCCTCGTTCATAAATCCACCATCTTCAGTTAGCGGGGCATTTGCCTGTGCCACTACATAAAGATCCTCTTCATCAGCAGTCAAGTAATCCATTCGATCAGTTACTTTGCCTGTCGCAGGGTCTACCCTTCTATATGGCGTTTCAATGAAACCGTATGGGTTTACTTTTGCGAATGTAGATAGTGAGTTAATCAAACCAATGTTTGGTCCCTCAGGTGTTTCAATTGGGCACATACGTCCATAGTGGGAATAGTGAACGTCACGAACTTCCATTCCGGCACGTTCCCTTGTTAAACCACCAGGTCCAAGTGCAGACAATCTCCGTTTATGTGTCAATTCAGCAAGTGGATTTGTTTGATCCATAAACTGAGACAACTGGGAGCTTCCAAAGAATTCTTTAATAGAAGCTATAACCGGGCGAATGTTAATAAGCTGCTGCGGTGTAATTGTGTTTGTATCCTGGATGGACATTCTCTCACGAACCACACGCTCCATACGGGATAAACCAATTCTGAATTGGTTTTGCAATAGCTCACCAACTGAACGCAGACGTCGGTTACCTAAATGATCGATATCATCTGTGTCGCCAACACCATGCAGTAAGTTAAAGAAGTAACTGATAGTAGATACAATATCAGCAGGTGTAATGTTTTTAACTTTCTTTTCTACATAAGCATTGCCGATAACATTAATTACTTTTTCACCTTCAGCATCGCTCGGTGCATAGATTTTTACATTTTGAACCAGTACATCTTCTTCCACGACTCCCCCAACAGGGTTGTACGTTTTGAAGCCAATCCCATTTTCTAAGTAAGGGATGATTTTATCGAGAGTACGGCGATCCAACAAAGTATCTTTTTCAACTAAGATTTCTCCTGTTTCAGGGTCCACCAAAGTTTCAGCTACTTTTTGGTTGAAAAGACGATTTTTTATATGAAGTTTCTTGTTAATTTTATAGCGTCCTACATTTGCCAAATCATATCTCTTCGGATCAAAGAAACGTGATACAAGCAAACTTTTCGCATTTTCGACCGTAGGTGGTTCACCTGGGCGAAGACGCTCATAGATTTCAAGCAAAGCTTTTTCTGTACTTTCAGTATTATCTTTTTCCAATGTGTTACGGATGTACTCGTTATCACCGATTAGATCGATGATTTCTTGATCAGAGCCGAATCCAAGAGCACGCAAAAGAACCGTTACCGGCAACTTCCTTGTACGATCGATTCTTACGTAAACTACATCTTTCGCGTCAGTTTCATATTCCAACCATGCTCCGCGGTTTGGAATTACGGTAGCTGTGAATCCACGCTTTCCGTTTTTATCAACCTTCCCGCTGTAGTATACACTCGGGGATCGTACTAATTGGGATACGATAACACGTTCGGCACCGTTTATAACAAACGTTCCCGTTTCCGTCATGAGAGGGAAATCACCCATAAAGACATCTTGGTCTTTAACTTCTCCCGTCTCTTTGTTTACAAGTCTTACTTTAACCCGTAATGGGGCGGAGTAGGTTACATCCCGCTCCTTAGATTCTTCCACAGGATATTTCGGGTCTCCGAGGCTATAATCGATAAACTCAAGAGACAGATTTCCTGTAAAATCCTCGATAGGGGAAATGTCCTGGAACATTTCTCTTAAGCCCTCATCAAGAAACCATTGATAGGAAGAGGTTTGAATTTCAATTAAATTCGGTAATTCGAGCACTTCGCTAATGCGCGCATAGCTCCGGCGTTGGCGATGTCGTCCATACTGAACAAGTTGACCTGTCAACTGATTCACCCCTCAAATAAAGCGTTTATGATAGAATTTATATTCTAACAGCCATATACAAGCTGATAGAACAAAAAAAGAAAAAGGGTTTCAATCTGAAAACCTCAATTTCAAAAACGCATAGTATTGGTTTATTTTTTCCATATTTTCCAGAACATATACACATTTATTTGTTTCTTTACCAAAATGTGCAGGGTGTCCCAAATTATATATATGCATTTTTTAATATTAACATAGGCATATTGTCAAGTCAAACTTTTTTAGACTTCAAAATATAGTACCCTTTTTTCTTTATAATGACCTCAACGTTTCCAAAAACATCTTCCATTTTAGCCATTGCGGATGGAGCTCCCTGTTTCTTTTGAATGACAATCCACAACTCGCCGCCATCCTGTAAAACACTCTTACTTCTTTCAAGTATTTCGTGAACCACTTTTTTTCCGGCTCTGATGGGCGGATTCGAAACAACCGCCGCAAATTCAGCTTCCGTAACATTTTGATAAACAGAACTCTCATAAATCTTAACATTTTTGATCTCATTGATTCGAGCATTTTCCCCTGACAAATGGAGAGCTCTTTCATTCACGTCTACCATATGAATTGTTCTGTCAGAAAAAGAATCAGCCAAAGATAAACCTATCGGTCCATAGCCGCAGCCGACATCAATGATTGGCTGTTTGCCGGAAGCCGCAGGTTCCACGAAGGCCTCGATTAACAATCTTGAGCCAAAATCAACCTCACGTTTAGAAAAAACACCAGCATCTGTTTTAAAACGAAATGTCTTCCCTCTTAAAGTATAGCTCCATTCATCAGGATTACTATCAACCTGAGGATTGCGGGAATAATAATGATCTGACAACCCAGATCCCTCCTGACCAATTGCATTTCGGATCATTTTAACGAAAACCTATTTCTAAAGTCAGAAAAAGCCCGCTGTATTTGCAGCGAGCCTTTTCATATGATGTGTGTAAAATTACTTAACTTCTACACCAGCGCCAACTTCTTCAAGTTTAGCTTTGATTTCTTCAGCTTCGTCTTTAGAAACGCCTTCTTTGATAGCTTTAGGAGTGTTATCAACAACTTCTTTAGCTTCTTTAAGACCAAGGCCAGTGATTTCACGTACTACTTTGATAACTTTGATTTTTTGATCTCCAGCGCTAGCTAGAACAACATCAAATTCAGTTTTTTCAGCTGCAGCTTCTCCGCCAGCAGCACCAACCATAGCTACAGGAGCAGCTGCAGTTACGCCAAATTCTTCTTCAATTGCTTTTACAAGATCGTTAAGTTCTAAAACAGTCATATTTTTAACTGCTTCAATGATTTGTTCTTTAGTCATTATAAGTTCCTCCTTAGTTTTTAATAAATCGTTGTATACGTATTTCTAATCAAGAAGCAATTAAGCTCCTTGTTCTTCTTTTTGTTCTGCCACTGCTTTTGTAGCAAGTGCCAAGTTGCGGATAGGTGCTTGAAGCACGCTGAGCAACATAGAAAGCAAACCTTCGCGAGATGGAAGTTCTGCAAGAGCTTTAACTTCTTCAACAGTTGCAACGTTTCCTTCGATTACACCTGCTTTAATTTCTAGAGCTTCGTGTTTTTTAGCGAAGTCGTTCAAGATTTTAGCCGGAGCTACAACGTCCTCAGTACTGAATGCAATCGCATTTGGTCCAGTAAGAGCTTCGTTAAGGTCAGAAAGTTCAACTTGATCAGCAGCACGGCGAGTCATGGAGTTTTTGTAAACTTTGAACTCGATGCCAGCTTCACGTAATTGTTTACGAAGTTCTGTAACTTCAGCAACGTTTAAACCACGGTAGTCAACAACAACTGTGGATACACTGTCTTTCAGTTTACCAGCGATTTCATCAACAATTTGTTTCTTTGCATTAACATTATTCGCATTGCTCATATTAACACCTCCTGTAGAATGTTACCATTCACACCCGTAAAAAAACCTCCATATCATGACAGACATGGAGGTACGATGATAGTCCGAACAAAATAGTTCTATTATGATCGAATACCTCGGCAGGAAATTAAGCTTTAACCGCACCTGCTGTCTATGGCATAAATGTTAAATTATTTATAACAACATTTGTAATTATATTAAATAACTACCCTGTTGTCAAATTTTATTTTTTAGCTTAGAAAGAAGATGGATCTACCTTGATTCCAGGTCCCATAGTTGTAGTAACAGCTACATTCTTCATGTAAGTTCCTTTAGCTGCTGCTGGCTTCGCTTTTTGAAGAGTTTCAAAAATTGTAGTGAAGTTTTCAACTAGCTTGCTATCTTCGAAGGAAACTTTTCCGATAGGAACATGAATGTTACCCGCTTTATCAACACGGTATTCTACTTTACCAGCTTTAATTTCATTGATTGCTTTTTCAACATCAAATGTAACAGTTCCTGTTTTAGGGTTTGGCATTAAACCTTTAGGTCCTAATACACGACCTAATTTACCAACTTCACCCATCATATCAGGTGTTGCTACGATAACATCAAAGTCAAACCAACCTTGTTGGATTTTGTTGATGTAGTCAGTATCTCCAACATAATCAGCACCTGCAGCTTCAGCTTCTTTAAGCTTTTCACCTTTAGCAAATACTAATACACGTTGTGTTTTACCAGTACCGTTTGGAAGTACAACCGCTCCACGGATTTGTTGATCAGCTTTCTTAGGATCAACTCCAAGACGGAATGCTACTTCTACAGTTGCATCAAATTTAGTGAAGCTTGTTTTCTTCGCTAATTCAATTGCTTCTGTTACGGAATAAGCTTTTGTACGATCGATAAGCTGAATAGCTTCAGCGTATTTTTTAGTTTTCTTAGCCATTATTATATCCTCCTAATATTGTGGTTTTAACGGAATTGACCTCCCACGAAAAAGGTTGCGATGTACCGTACATTCGCAACCTCCATACAACAATTAGTCTTCGATGACAATTCCCATACTGCGTGCAGTACCTTCTACCATACGCATAGCTGATTCAACACTTGCTGCATTTAAGTCAGGCATTTTGGATTCAGCGATTTCACGTACTTTGTCACGCTTAACTGTTGCCACTTTATTACGGTTTGGTTCACCAGAACCAGACTCAATTCCTGCTGCTTTCTTAAGAAGAACAGCTGCTGGAGGAGTTTTTGTAATAAAAGTGAAAGAACGGTCTTCAAATACTGTGATTTCAACAGGAATGATTAGACCTGCTTGTTCTGCTGTACGAGCATTAAACTCTTTACAGAAACCCATGATGTTAACACCTGCTTGACCCAATGCTGGACCAACCGGTGGAGCTGGATTAGCTTTAGCTGCAGGAATCTGCAATTTCACGATTTTAATTACTTTTTTAGCCACGAGACACACCTCCTTATCGTCCGTGATGTGGTAATTGGGCTTTGCCCTCCCACTCAAATATACAATCATTCTTTATTTCACTCATAAAGAATTTACCATTAGTTCAGGTCTCTGTCTTGAGACATACTGACCCTAGAAATATTATCACTTTTTAATATGAAAGGCAAGTTTTTCAGGATTATAATTTTTCCACCTGGTCAAAATCCAATTCAACCGGGGTATCGCGGCCAAACATATTAACAAGAACTTTCAGTTTACCCTTAGCCTTGTCCAACTCTTCTATTGTACCAGCAAATTCAGCGAAGGGACCTTCCTTAACTTTAACTGAATCGCCAATAAACAAATCGATTTCAATTCTTTTTTCGTCCATACCCATTCTTTTCAGAATCACTGCTGCTTCTTCAGGCATTAACGCAACCGGCTTAGAACCTGATCCAGTCGAACCTACAAACCCAGTTACACCTGGTGTATTGCGGACAACATACCAAGAATCGTCTGTCATAACAATTTCCACGAGTACATATCCTGGGAATACCTTTTTCTTAACTACTTTCTTCTTACCATTTTTGAAATCAGTTTCTTCTTCTTCCGGAACAATGACACGGAAGATCTTATCTTGCATACCCATTGACTCTACACGTTTTTCTAAGTTCGCTTTAACTTTATTTTCATATCCGGAATACGTATGAACAACATACCAATTTTTCTCCATATTCTATTAGGACTAAACGTCCTTCCCTCCTTGCAAACAGTGATATTCAAATATATCTTGTCAGCTGTTATTTTTTAATTTTTGCGCAAATTTTAAATCCAGCAGATTCCTGCTAAGTATCGAATCTATTTTTTAGACAAATTAAAAAACCCGTTTCCGGGCTTTCAAGTCTTTTCTTATGCTAGTTTTCATTATACCATGTTTTGTGCTGTTTATTCACTATTTAAGAATGACACGTATAAGTTCGGATAACCCTAGATCAATAACCGCAAAAAACACTGCCATAATGATGACTGTTGATAAAACAGTTATCGTATAGGTTGTAAGCTCTTTTTTCTTAGGCCAGCTTACCTTTTTCATTTCTCGAGAAACGCCTCGGAAGAATTCTAGAATGCGTCGCATTAATTTGAAACCTCCAGCCAATACAGTTTTACAATCCAAATCATTAGATTGTTTGTTTATGAGGTGTGTGCGTATTACAAGTTTTACAAAATTTATTTAGCTCCAGTCGCACCTTTTCTTGGTTAGACTGGTTATGATTCGTTGAATAGTTCCTTGAACCGCATTTTGTACATGCGATGATAACTTTTTTATTCATAAAAATGCACCTTTATTTTAATTAACAAGTCCACTACAAATTTATCATGTAGGAAATTGTCTGTCAATAAGCGGGTTAAAGATATAACCCTATGAATATACTAAACTAGCGAACTTCTAGATACCGTTCCAATTTACGCTTTACTCTTTGCAATGCATTATCAATTGATTTAACATGTCTATCCAATTCCTCTGATATCTCTTGATAGGATTGTCCATCTAAATACAGAGACAGGACTTTTCGTTCCAGATCACTTAGCAGCTCGCTCATTTTAAGCTCAATATAATCAAATTCTTCTTGATTAATAATTAATTCCTCTGGATCCATAACTTTAACACCTGTTATAACATCCATCAATGTGCGATCTGACTCTTCATCATAGATAGGCTTATCCAAAGAGACATAGGAATTGAGCGGTATATGTTTCTGCCTTGTCGCAGTTTTAATAGCAGTAATAATTTGCCTGGTAATACAGAGCTCAGCAAACGCTTTAAAGGATGTAAGCTTGTCCTCCTTATAATCTCGGATGGCCTTGAATAAACCAATCATACCTTCCTGAACAATATCTTCTTTATCTGCACCTATTAAAAAATAGGTTCTCGCTTTAGCCCTTACAAAGTTTCTGTATTTGTGGATCAAAAAATCCAGGGCCCCGCTGTCCCCTTGATGAACCCGGTCGACTAACAGTTCATCTTCCATATGACCATAATCATCATCCAGCATTACCCCGATAGAAATTGCCACACCGATCCCTCCGTAAGATACCAAAGATAGCAATATTATACAGTAAGCGCTTTTATAGCGTCAATGCCCTCACAGATTTCCTCTCCTCCATTTTTCGAACATTTCCGACACTTCTCGACTTAACGGGATCCTTGATACAGGCTGTTCATCCTTTGTTTGCACGACCTTTTTTTCAATCTCTTTTTCTACATATTCCATCTCCTGCAACAGTTCACGGGCAGATTTCCGATAAGCCCCCTGCGCAAAGATGGTTCGCTGCTCCGTGTAATCTGATGTCGCAACATACACACGAGTATTTATTTTTATTAATTTAGAAGCCAGCCTTTCGATACATTCATCAGCTGTTTCATTTTCCTTTGTAAAAATAACATCAACTTTTGAATTTCTATACTTTTTCTCCATTCCCTGTACGAAGTAAGCATCAAATACAATTATAACCCGGTGTCCGGAAAAACCTTGAAATTCAGCCATCATTTCAATTAAACAGTCTCTAGCGGCAGCAAGGTCCTGATCGCGCAGCTTGCGCAAATCAGGCCATGCACCTATGATATTATAGCCATCTACCACCAGTATGGTTTCCATCTTTATCCCTCTAACGGATATCGCTTTCGATATACTTCATACATTAGCAAGCTGGCTGCCACACTTGCATTGAGAGAGGTAACATGCCCCACCATTGGCAAGTGATATAAGAAATCGCATTTTTCCTTGATTACCCGGCTGATTCCTTTCCCTTCACTACCAATTACAATCCCAAGAGGCATCGTTCCATCCATCAACCGATAATCCTGGCTTCCCTTCGCATCTGTACCAGCAATCCATACACCGCGTTCCTTTAAATCTTCTATCGTGCGTGATAAATTCGTTACGCGTGCAACCGGGATATGCTCAATTGCCCCGGTCGATGATTTAGCAACTGTAGCTGTTAACCCAACCGCTCTCCGCTTAGGAATGATGATACCATGAACACCGGATGCATCAGCTGTCCTTAAGATAGAACCCAGATTGTGCGGATCCTCCAGTTCATCAAGCAATAGAATGAATGGGTCTTCCTGTCTGGATTCCGCCAGCTTAAACATGTCGTCAATTTCTGCATATTGATAGGCCGCCACCTGAGCAATAACTCCCTGGTGATTCCCCTCAATCATTTGATCCAGTTTTTTCTTTGGTGCTGTTTGTATCATAACTTTATTTTCTTTTGCAACCGCGATTACCTGCTGAATCTGCCCTTTCGTAGCTCCTTCTGCAATCCAAATCTTATGAATATCGCGTTTCGATCGCAATGCCTCTAAGACGGTATTACGTCCCATAATTAAATCATCGCTCATCTCTGCACTTCACTCCTCTCTTTAAATTGAATCGCCAACTCTATAATTTCATCAAGACGTTCCTGTTTCTTGCTCCCATATAGATAACCAATTAATGCTTCAAAAGCTGTGCTGTATCTATATGTTTGCACATCTGTATTTTTTGGGATTGTGCCTGACTTAGCATTCCTCCCTCTGCGGATAACAGCTTCTTCCTCTTCAGTTAGAAGATGCTCATTTAATAAATAATGTACGACTGCACTCTGTGATTTAGCAGATACATACTTCGTTGCTTCTTTATGAAGCCTGTTTGGTTTTACTTGTCCAATAGATAGCAGATGATGGCGAATATATACTTCATATACCGCATCTCCAATATAGGCCAGAGCCAGACTTCCCAAAGCCGTTACATCTAATTCCTTTAAGTCCTCAAGCATTCTTTTTATCCCCGTTTCCAGCGTGTACCTTGGGCAGTATCTTCCAAAATAATATTCATTGCTTTTAGCTCATCTCTAATCTCGTCAGAGCGAGTAAAATTACGTTCTTTTCTTGCCCGATTACGTTCTTCAATTAATTTTTCTACCATAGCATCAAGCGATTGTTCAACCTCAAGCTTAATACCGAGTACATCAAATAAAATACGAAACTCATTTAAAAATGCTTCAATAACTGCATCGGAGGTCACTTTTTCTAACAGATAATAATTTCCTTGCCTTGATAGTTCAAACAATACCGAAATAGCATTTGCGGTATTGAAATCATCATCCATTGCTTCTTCAAACATTGCATGTAATTCTCCGATTTTCTCGAACCATTCCGCATCGTTATGAGTAATATTGGTGCTTGCCGTTTGGCGGTGTTTTAAGTTTTCGTAAGTAGTTCGCAAGCGGTCCAATGAAATCTTCGTTGACTCTAATAACTCTTCACTGTAATTAATTGGATTTCTGTAATGAACGGACAGGATAAAGAATCTTAATACTGCCGGATCATGATGCTTAATAATATCATGTACCATTACAAAATTACCGAGAGATTTAGACATTTTTTCATTATCAATATTAATATAGCCATTATGCATCCAATAATTTGCGAATGGCTTTTCGGTTAAAGCTTCTGTCTGTGCAATTTCATTTTCATGGTGAGGGAATGCTAAGTCCTGTCCTCCAGCATGAATATCAATCGTATCACCTAAGTATTCTTTAGCCATCGCAGAACATTCTATATGCCAACCCGGTCTTCCTTTGCCCCATGGGCTATCCCAAGAAATTTCACCATCTTTAGCCGCTTTCCACAAAGTGAAATCAAGTGCATCCTGTTTCCGCTCATCTACTTCTATTCTCGCGCCTACCCGCAGCTCATCAATGGACTGGTGCGAAAGCTTTCCATAATCTTTAAAATCTCTTGTACGGTAGTACACATCCCCACTGGATTCATAAGCCATTCCTTTATCTATTAGGGCCTGAATAAATTCAATGATTAAGTCCATATTTTCCATTACCCTTGGATGCACATCAGCTTTTTTGCATCCAAGTGCTCCAACATCCTCAAAATAAGCTTTAATGAACCGGTCAGCTGTAGCCGGTACATCTTCTCCCAGTTCACGAGCTGCTTTGATTAACTTGTCATCAACATCTGTAAAATTAGAAACAAACTTTACATCATAGCCTTTATATTGTAAGTAATTGCGGACCGTATCAAATACAATCGCCGGTCTCGCATTCCCTATATGAATATAGTTGTATACAGTCGGACCGCACACATACATCTTAACCTTTCCCTCTTCAATCGGCTGAAAGGTTTCCTTTTTTCTTGTCAGTGTATTATAAATTTGAACGCTCACGTTTATTTAACTCCTTTCGCAAATCCATTATCTCTTTCTTTAATATATCAATTTCCTGTTCCATTCGATTGCAATGATCTTCTACAGGGTCAGGAAGGTCCCGATGATTTAAATCTTGTTTTAATCGTACGCCATCTTTGATAACTACCTTACCGGGAATGCCGACTACCGTTGAGTTGGCAGGGACATTTTTTAAAACCACTGAACCCGCTCCAACCTTCGAGTTTTCCCCTATGACGATGGAGCCGAGCACTTTAGCCCCCGTTGCAATCAATACATTATCCTCAACTGTTGGATGACGTTTGCCTGACTCTTTACCTGTACCTCCAAGTGTAACCCCCTGGTATACAGTCACATTATCACCAATCTCGCAAGTTTCTCCAATAACGACACCCATGCCATGATCAATAAAAAAGCGCCTGCCGATTGTCGCTCCCGGATGTATCTCTATACCGGTTAAAAATCGGCTAAACTGGGAGATGACCTTGGCAATAAATTTGAAATTTCTCTTATAAAAAAAATGTGCAATTCGATGATTCCAGATAGCATGTAAACCTGAATACGTCAGGATGATTTCAATTGTCGATCTTGCTGCAGGATCCTGTTCAAATATAACGTCTATATCTTCTTTTAACCGTTTCCACATGATGTTACCCCTCCTTAAACGCATAAAAGCAAAAACAAGCAGTACTTTTCTCTTCTCTAGAGATGTACTTTACGAAAGATGGAAACACGGTAACTTATCCTTCCTAAAGATCGTATAATAAACATCCTGTTTCTCCCATCATCGGCCATTTTTCTGCATAAAAAAAGCGCCCTGTCCAAAAGACAGAGACGCTTATAGGCGCGGTTCCACTCTGTTTGAGCTTAAGTATCGAGCTCCAACTTTCCCCTTTTTAACGACAGTGGGTATGCCGCCTTCCTCTACTGACCTAAATTACCAGGCGTTCAAAGAAGGGCTCAGGGGTGCATTCAGATTAAGAGAGGTTATAACCATTTCCAGCCAATGATGGTTATTCTCTAATAAACATCTTCTTTAATCCTACTTATCCCCATTCATCACTTTAAGTATGAATGTTTAATTATACTATATTATATTACGGTTAAAATGTTAACGTAAAAGTTCTTCTAATTGAGAAATCACTCGATTGCGGCCGAAAAGCTCGATTGCTTTTGGCAGATCAGGACCGTGAGCTTGTCCGGTTACCGCTACACGGATAGGCATAAATAATTTTTTGCCTTTATGGCCTGTTTCTTTTTGCACTCGTTTAATTGCTGCCTTAATCTCACTGTCAACAAATTCAGGCATACTCTTTACTTCATCAAGGAAGGCCTTCAATACCTCAGGAACCTGTTCTTCTCCCAGTATTTCCTTCGCTTCATCATTATAAACAATCTCTTTCTTAAAGAAGATGCTTGATAGGTCCACGATTTCTGCTCCGTAGCTCATTTGATCCTGATATAAAGCTATAAGCTTTTGTACCCAATGATGTTCTTCCTCAGACATTTCAGTTGGTACAAGACCTGCTTGCTGTAAATGAGGCAACGCCAATTCAAGCACTCGTTCCGTATCAACCTTTTTCATGTATTGATTATTCATCCACGTAAGCTTTTGTTTATCAAACAAAGCTGGTGATTTAGATAATCGGTCTGCATCAAAGATTGAGATAAATTCTTCCTTCGAGAAGATTTCTTCCTCACCGCTTGGAGACCATCCTAAAAGCGCAATAAAATTAAACAGAGCCTCAGGCAAATAGCCAAGTTCTTCATATTGCTCGATAAACTGAATAATGGATTCATCACGCTTACTTAATTTTTTACGGCTCTCATTGACAATCAATGTCATATGGCCAAAAACAGGAGGATCCCATTCAAAGGCTTCATAAACCATCAATTGCTTAGGCGTATTGGTGATATGGTCATCTCCGCGAAGTACATGAGATATTTCCATTAAATGATCATCAATTGCTACTGCAAAGTTATACGTAGGAATTCCATCTTTTTTAATAATGACAAAGTCTCCAATGCCATCAGATTCAAACGATACATCACCTTTAACCATATCATTGAATGTGTATACTTTACCTTTTGGAACAACAAAGCGAATGCTTGGCTTTCTGCCTTCCGCTTCGAGCCTTGCATGGTCTTCTTCTGTCAGATGGCGACATTTACCCGAATAAGCCGGAGTTTCATTACGTTCCATCTGTTCCGCACGTTCTTGTTCTAGTTCTTCTTCTGTGCAATAGCATTTATAAGCCATATCTCTTTTAATAAGATCACGATAATATTCCTCATAAATATGAGTACGTTCTGATTGGCGATAAGGTCCATATGCACCAGGTACATCGACACTTTCGTCCCAATCCATGCCCAGCCATTTCAAATACTTTAATTGGCTTTCTTCTCCACCGGCAATATTTCTTTTTTGGTCTGTATCTTCAATCCTTATAACAAAGCTGCCACCCTGGCTGCGTGCAAATAAATAGTTAAATAAAGCTGTTCTGGCATTACCGATATGAAGATGTCCAGTTGGACTTGGAGCGTACCGAACACGTATACTGCTAGTCATTAATATTTCCTCCCAAATGATAAAGTACCTAAGTAGGATTCATTTTACCACTATTTTAATCTGGTTTAAAACCACCAGTTCTATTCTTTTATTAAAAGAACCGTAGCTTGAGCCGCTATGCCCTCACCTCTGCCTGGAAATCCAAGCTTTTCAGTTGTAGTAGCTTTTACGTTTACTTGTTCCATGTCACCTTCAAGTAGACCGGCTATCACTTCACGCATTTGATCGATATAAGGGCGCATTTTCGGCCGCTCTGCAATGATTGTGCAATCAATATTGCCTAGCTTATATCCCTTTTGCTTTACAAGTTTCCATACATGAGTTAAAAGCTTTTTAGAATCGGCATCTTTAAAAGCCGGGTCAGTATCCGGAAAATGCTTTCCGATATCTCCCTCTGCGACAGCACCCAGACATGCATCTGCTACAGTATGGAGCAGAACATCCGCATCAGAATGCCCAAGCAATCCTTTATCATTAGGAATAGTAATACCCCCAATAATCAATGGTCGTCCTTCTACTAATTGATGTACATCAAAACCTTGTCCTATTCTAAACATGACGGTCTCCTTTTAAGTTTTTCTCCAGAATCGCTTCAGCAAAATATAGATCCTCTGGTGTGGTAATTTTAATATTATCGTAATTTCCTTCTGTTATGGCTACTCTCTTCCCAATCTGCTCAACCAAACTCGCATCATCTGTTCCAAGGTAATTTGCGCTAACCGCTGCCTCATGTGCCTCTTTTAACAGAGACACACGAAAAGCTTGCGGGGTTTGAATTGCCCACAAGCTTGATCGATCGATTGTTTTCTCTACCATGGTATCTCTGACTTGTTTAATCGTATCCTTAACAGGTACAGCTAACACACTTGCACCGAACTCTTTTGCATCAGCAATTAAATTTCTTAACATAGAATGATTAATAAACGGTCTTGCTCCATCATGCACGAGGACGATTTCTGCCTCGTCACTTAAGGCTTTCAACCCATTACTGACACTATATTGCCGCTCGCTGCCGCCATTTATCAATACAATAGGAGTCGGTAGTGACAATGTTTTGATCAGCCTATTAAATTCTTCTTTTTCAGCAGGATTGATTGGCAAAATAATTTGTTTACAATGCTTATCCGTGCCAAACACAGACAAGGTATGTGCGATAATCGGGCTATTTTTCAGTTCAATCCAAAGCTTATTTTTACTTGCCTTCATTCTTTTCCCTTGCCCAGCTGCAGGGATAATCACTTCATAATCCATCTTCTACTCCTATATCATCGATAGCTATTTCTCTTATAATGCTTTTTCCAATAATTTTGGTTTCGCAAATATCATACGTCCAGCCGAAGTCTGTAAAACGGATGTAACAATGACCTCAATCTTCTTACCGATATAATTTCGGCCTTCTTCAACCACAATCATCGTTCCGTCATCCAGATACGCTACACCCTGATTTTGCTCTTTCCCATCCTTGATAACTTGGACGAGCATTTCTTCACCAGGAATAACCACCGGTTTAACTGCATTTGCTAAATCATTAATATTTAATACCTGGACATTTTGGAACTCACAGACTTTATTCAAATTGAAGTCATTTGTTACAACAATACCGTCCAATACCTTGGCTAATTTGACCAACTTACTATCTACTTCCTGTACGTCTTCAAAGTCACCTTCATACATCTCAACTTCAATTGGAAGCTCTTTTTGGATTTTATTCAGAATATCGAGCCCTCTTCTTCCCCTTGTTCTTTTCAATGCATCAGAAGAATCAGCAATATGCTGCAATTCACCAAGCACAAATTGCGGAATAACGATAGGTCCCTCCAAAAAGCCAGTTTTACAAATATCTGCAATACGTCCGTCGATAATTACACTTGTATCGAGAACTTTCCTTTTTATATTGGATGGAGCAGCTTCTGTATCGCCATCTTGCTCTGTACCTTTTTTCCTTGTTTTAACCGAGTTAGTCACAAGGTTGGTTAGCTCATCCCGTTTTTTAAAGCCCACCTGGAAGCCTAAATAACCAAATATTAAAGTCAAGAGAATTGGAGCGACTGTGTTGATGATCGGTAACTGAATTGAATTCAGCGGAAGACCAATAAGGAAGGCCAATAGAAGGCCAAGTAAAAGCCCCATACTTCCAAATATAATATCCGTGATGGGAGCAATAATTAATTGTTCTTCCACCCATTTAATGAAATGTACTACATGATCAACCATCCAGAAAGTAATGATATAAAAAATAATTGCACCTGCGAAACCAGTAAAAATAGGATTAGTAATAAATGAATTATCAGTAATTAATGAAAATAAATCTGGCAATACGATGATTCCTATAGCTCCTCCTACGATTAAGAAACACAGTTGTATAATTCTTTTTAACATTCCTTCACCTCCCATTAATAATTATAAACGAGGACTTTCCTGCTTTAATAGTTTTTACCCATTAATTAACTTGCTGTAAAGAAGATGTAATTACACTGTAACAAAAAGCATATATCAGCCTTTTTTATGCATTATCTATTATTATAACCTGATTATACGTCAGACAGATGTCAGAACTTCCATATTTTATCTTATCTTATAAGCTGTGCTGCCCAATTTCTGTTTTTATATGTCTCAGCCCATGGTGGATTTTTTTAGCTCTTACTTCTCCTATACCCTCTACGTCATCCAAATCCGCTACGCTTGCATTCAACAAATTAGATAGCTTGCCAAACCTCTTTACGAGATTATGGATGATACTAAAGGGCAGCCTTGGTATCTTATGAAGGGCCCGATACCCACAGGGTGAGACGATCTGTTCCATCGGTACAAACCCTGTATATCCAAGAGTTTTCATAATAGCTGTGTCCTCAACAGATTCTGAATAGGATAAATCAACAAATGCCTGAAAAACCTGTTCTGGCTTAAGGCCCTCCGAATCAATTGTGTAATCCTTTAAGACAAGCATTACCTCCTGTTCCACCACATGCAGCATTTCATGTAATTGCAAACGCAGCAGCCTTCCTTCAACACCTAATTCATTCATATAAATCAAAAGCTCGGTTTTAATTCTCATAACCATTATAAGCCTCTGCATTACATATAGAATATCCGCATATGTTACCATCTCTTCAAATTCCAGCTTACTTAAATTATGAATACTTTCCTGCAAAACAGAACGATATCGTTCAAGTGTTTGCATCGCTTGATTAGCCTTTGTTAATATCACAGACAATTCCCTCAGCACGTATCGAAAGTTTCCTTGATAAAGAGTAATGATATTTCTTCGTTGAGAAATGGCTATTACCAATGCCTTCGTCTCTTTAGCAATTCTCTCGGCTGTTCGATGTCTCATTCCGGTTTCCATTGAAGGTATCGTTTTATCTGGTACAAGATGGGCATTCGCAAGCATAATGGTCTCTACTTTCTCATTAAGGATAATGGCTCCATCCATTTTAGCTAATTCATATAGATAACTGGGTGAAAAAGGGCAGCCGATTTTAAATCCTCCATCTACAAGGGCTTTAACTTTATCGTTATATCCAACCACAATTAATCCACCCGTATTGGCACGCAAAACATTATCGAGGCCCTCTCTAAAGGGTGTGCCTGGGGATACCAATTGAATGATTTGCGCCTTGGCTTTTTCTGCTGCCTTTTTATCCATTACCTTAACCCCCTAATGCATATTTTAAAGCTTCGCTTACCGAATTGACTCCAATCACTTTGATTTCTGACGGAGGTTTCCAGCCACCCAAATTATTGGCAGGCACGATAATACGCTCAAATCCAAGCTTCGCTGCTTCCTTTACTCTTTGCTCTATCCGCGATACCCTTCTAACTTCACCGGTTAATCCAACTTCACCAACAATACAATCCGTTGCTCTAGTAGGTACGTCTTTAAAGCCTGAAGCTATACTGACAATTACAGCCAAATCTACAGCAGGCTCACCCAACTTTACTCCACCGGTGACCTTTAAATATGCATCTTGGTTTTGAAGTAAGAGACCAACTCTTTTCTCCAGAACAGCCATTAACAAAGAGACACGATTATGGTCAATTCCTGTTGCCATCCTTCTTGGATTAGGGAAGATAGATGGAGAAATGAGGGCTTGTATTTCTACAAGTATGGGCCGTGTTCCTTCCATCGAAGCTACGACAGTTGAACCCGCTGCGCCCTGAGAACGTTCTTCGAGGAATATCTCCGAAGGATTCAAAACTTCCTCTAATCCTTCTTCCTTCATTTCAAAAATACCCATTTCATTTGTAGAACCAAATCTGTTCTTGACTGCCCTTAAAATACGATAAGTATGATGACGTTCCCCTTCAAAATAGAGCACGGTATCCACCATATGTTCCAATAGTCTCGGTCCGGCAATATTACCCTCTTTTGTAACATGGCCAACAATAAATATTGCAATTCCCTTTGTCTTAGCCAGTCTCATTAATTCAGCTGTACATTCACGAACCTGTGATACACTGCCTGGAGCAGATGTTACATCAGGATGGAATACTGTTTGAATAGAGTCGATTATGACAAAATTAGGGTTCATTTCATTGATAGCTTGTTCAATCATCCCCATATCTGTTTCAGAATAAACATAGAGATGGTCTGAAGATACCCCCAGTCTAACAGCCCTCAGTTTTGTTTGCTTCACTGATTCTTCGCCAGATATGTACAAAACATCGTAATTATTATTCGCTAGCTGGGATGAAACCTGCAGTAATAAAGTAGATTTTCCAATTCCTGGATCTCCACCTATCAATAATAAGGACCCAGGTACAATTCCTCCTCCAAGAACACGATTGAGTTCATTTGAATCTGTCAATACGCGAGGTTCCTGCTCCGTACCTATGGAAGTAATCGATGTAGGTTTCGCCATTGCCTGATCCGAATGGGTAAAAGCTGTACGTCTCTGATTTTTATTAGCTGTTATTTCAATTTCCTCTGTCATGGTATTCCATTCATTACAGCCAGGGCATTTCCCCATCCATTTTGCTGATTCATATCCACAACTTTGGCAGATAAATTTCGTTTTCTTTTTTGCCATATTTCTTTAATCCTCTCCGGGGAATAAATTAACTAATTATGTGCTTCTCTTTTTATTTTACGGATTATATCGCTATTCTTATTCTTATTATTTGTCATTATAAAGTATTTATAGCTATCTGTAAGGAAAGGGCACAACCCTATGGCAGTGCCCTCAAACCAATATTTCTTACTTAGCAGCTATTACTTCATCCCCTGTTTTGGCAGTAAACTCACCATCAACCACATCGATAGTAATTTTTTTACCTTTTTCAATCTTTCCTTTCAACAGTTGTTCTGATAAGAAGTCTTCAACATGTTTTTGGATAGATCTTCTCAAAGGACGTGCTCCATAATCTGGATCATAGCCTTCTTCTACAATTTTTCCTTTTGCCGCTTCCGTCAATTCAAGATTAATATCCTGCTCAGCCAAGCGTTTAATCAGCTGGTCACCCAGCAACGTAACAATCGATTTCAAATGCTCTTTTTCCAGAGAGTGGAACACAATAATCTCATCAATTCTGTTTAGGAATTCTGGACGGAAAGCACGTTTTAATTCTTCCATAACCTGGCCTTTCATATCTTTATAATCCTGGCCTTGATCCTGCATATTGAACCCAACATATCGATTCTTTTTCAAACTGTGAGCTCCGACATTGGAAGTCATAATCAAAATTGTGTTACGAAAATCAACTGTCCTACCCTTTGAATCTGTCAGACGTCCATCTTCTAATACCTGTAACAGGATATTAAAGACATCCGGATGCGCTTTTTCAATTTCGTCAAGAAGCACAACGGAATATGGTTTACGACGAACCTTTTCTGTTAATTGTCCGCCTTCCTCATACCCAACATATCCTGGAGGTGACCCAACAAGGCGGGATGTTGAATGCTTTTCCATATACTCAGACATATCAATTCTAATCATTGCATCTTCATCGCCAAACATTGATTCGGCCAGTGCTCTAGCTAATTCTGTTTTACCAACCCCTGTAGGACCAAGGAAGATAAATGACCCGATTGGACGTTTAGGATCTTTCAGTCCAGCTCTTGCTCTACGCACAGCTTTAGAAATAGCTATAACTGCTTCTTCCTGACCAATCACACGGTTATGGAGAATCTCCTCCATATTCAGAAGCTTATCAGATTCAGTTTGTGCAAGCTTCGTAACCGGTATACCAGTCCAGCTCGATACAACGTGCGCAATATCTTCTACGGTAACTTCGCTGTTTTCTTTCCCTTGTTTCTCTTTCCATTCACGTTTTGTATTCTCAAGTTCTTCACGTAATTTTTGTTCGATATCACGCAATGATGCCGCTTTTTCAAATTCCTGACTTTGAACAGCCGCATCCTTCTCTTTTCGTGCCTCTTCCAGGCGAACTTCAAGTTCCTTTAAATTAGGCGGCGTAGTGTAGGAACGGAGTCTTACCTTGGAACCTGATTCATCAATCAGGTCAATTGCCTTATCTGGTAGGAACCGATCGGAGATATACCGATCAGATAGCTTAACTGCAGCATCGATTGCTTCATCTGTGATTGATACTCTGTGATGTGCCTCATAGCGATCGCGCAAGCCTTTAAGTATTTGGATAGATTCCTCAATTGTTGGCTCGTCAACCTGAATTGGCTGAAAGCGTCTTTCCAAAGCTGCATCTTTTTCAATATATTTTCTATATTCATCAAGTGTTGTGGCTCCGATACATTGCAATTCCCCTCTAGCCAATGAAGGTTTTAGAATATTGGAGGCATCAATTGCTCCTTCGGCTCCGCCTGCACCAATTAAGGTATGGAGTTCATCAATAAACAGAATAACATTACCTGCAGCACGAATTTCATCCATCACTTTTTTAAGGCGATCTTCAAATTCACCGCGATATTTCGTACCGGCAACAACTGTCCCCATATCGAGTGTCATAACTCTTTTATCTCGAAGGATCTCAGGAACTTCATTATTAATGATTTGTTGGGCGAGTCCTTCTGCAATTGCTGTTTTACCGACTCCCGGTTCACCAATAAGCACAGGATTATTTTTAGTACGACGACTTAATACCTCAATAACCCGTTGTATTTCTTTATTTCTTCCTATTACCGGATCCAGGCTGCCTTCTCTCGCAATCGCAGTCAAATCACGGGCAAGGCTATCCAAGGTAGGCGTGCTTGCTGCAGAAGATGATCCTCCCTGATGAATACCTGCTTCATTGCTGCCTAAGAGTTGTAATACCTGTTGTCTTGCTTTATTCAAACTTACACCCAGATTATTCAGAACACGGGCTGCTACACCTTCGCCTTCGCGAATTAACCCTAATAAGACATGTTCAGTACCTACATAAGAATGTCCCAGCTTTCTGGCTTCATCCATAGACAATTCAATGACTTTTTTAGCACGAGGAGTATAATGAATAGTTTGTACAGTCTCAGATCCCTTACCAATCAGGCTCTCAACCTCTTCCTGAATTTTTTCAGGACTTAACCCAAGAGCATAGAGCGCTTTAGCAGCTATTCCATCCCCTTCTCTCACTAAACCAAGCAAGATATGTTCAGTGCCAATATTATTATGCCCAAGCCTAATTGCCTCTTCCTGTGCAAGTGCCAATACTTTTTGTGCTCTTTCTGTGAATCGACCAAACATCATTATGTTTTCCTCCTATTCATCTTGTGTTTTATCTTCCATCAATAATCGATCCCTGATTAAAGTAGCCCTTCGAATATCCCTGTTTTTTGAATTTAACTCCCCTCCTGCATATCGCTGAAGGAATCCAGGCTGAGTAACAATCATTAATTCATTTAATATATGTTTAGATATATTAGGAATGTAACCTAAATCAATACCTAATCTAACATCTGATAAACATTTTGCCGCTTCCTTGGATTCAATGATTCTGGCATGAGACAGTATACCAAGTGAACGGAAAACCCTATCTTCCAATTGTATGTTTGATGATTGTACTAATGTGTCCCTTGCTGCCTTTTCCTGCATAATAATCTGTTCCACTACACTGGTTAAATCATCAACGATGTCTTCCTCGGTCTTTCCGAGCGTCATTTGATTGGATATTTGAAATATATTTCCCAGTGCCTCGCTGCCCTCACCATAGATACCGCGCACAACCAATCCTAATTGATTAATAGCAGATACCACTCTGTCTATCTGTCTTGTTAACACAATGCCCGGTAAATGAACCATGACAGATGCTCTTAATCCAGTTCCAACATTCGTTGGACAACTTGTTAGGTATCCAATCTTTTCGTCAAATGCATAGTCCAATTCACTCTCTACCCAATCATCAATTCTGCTTGCTACTTCGAGAGCTTCAGAAATTTGCAGTCCAGGATATAGACATTGAATTCGGATATGATCTTCTTCATTAACCATTATGCTGACTTCTTCATTTTCTGAAATAAGGCAGGCACCTACATCTTTATGTTTTGCCAACAGAGGGCTTATTAAATGTTTTTCTACCAGTACTTGCTTATCTAATGGATTTAGATCTATCATTTTTACCATTTCCAAATGTCCTAATCCTGAAAGATACTGACCGCCAATACGATCTTCAACTTTTTTTAGTAATCTTTTGGCTTCTTCCTGTGAAAAAACGATCGGAAAGGCGACATTTTTTACGTTTCTGGCCAATCGGACTCTTGAGCTCAATACAATATCCGATTCCGGCCCTTCCTGGTTCATCCATGAGCTGATGGCATTCTCCATAAAGTGTTCAATTGTCATTTTTGTTCGCCCCCTTCTTGAGAGGCTTCAATTTCCTTCTCTAATGAACGAATCTGATCCCTGACTTCTGCTGCCTTCTCAAATTCCTCTGCCTCAACATAATCATTGATTTGAGCCTTTAAATCATTTATTTGCTTTCTTATATGTAAAGTTCCGCCAGCACGTTTAGGAATTTTTCCGTTATGATGAACATTCCCTCCATGCAATTTTCTTAATATGGATTCCAAATATGGATTGAATGTCTTATAGCAATCCGAACATCCAAACCGACCGATATTAACAAATTCACGGTATGTTAATCCACAATGGGGACATATCAGTTGATCTTCATTACTAAAGGGCGATTTAGAGTTGGCTGATTTCATACCTAATCCCATATTTAATAAACCTGCTAACAGATTATTGAATGAAAAAAAATCGCCTTTTTCTTCAGCACAATATTCACAAAGGTTTACTTCCGTTTGTTTGCCGTTAACGATTTTTGTAACCTTCATCGTAGCGGGTCTTTCGTTACATTCCTGACAAAGCATTGTTTTCACCCTCTCCGTAGCAACTCATTTATACCTTAATGTCATAAACATCGCTTTTAAGATTCGCGCGCGCAATTCATCTCGTTCAGGTAAATCATAATGGAGTACAGAACGGTCCATTACACTCAACATGATTTTTGCTTCCCGTGAAGATATAACTTCTTCCTCAACTAATCTGCCAATTAAATCTTCAGAATTACTTTGAGAGATACGCTGTCCAACCAAATTACTGATTTGTTCAATTAAATGTGCTCTGTCATGGGACTGTACCCGCATTATACGAATATAACCCCCACCACCCCGTTTACTTTCTACCAGATAACCTCTTTCGATTGTAAAACGAGTATTGATCACATAATTAATTTGAGAGGGAACGCATTGGAACTTATCAGCAATTTCGCTTCTTTTTATCTCTACCAATTCTTTCTCGCTTATATCGAGAACGCTCTTCAAATAATTTTCAATAATATCGGATATATTTTTCATATAGGCTCCCCCTCTCACTGTTTTGACTTTGACTATATTTGACTATAATTATACAAAAGCATCCTCAATTTGGCAATCATTATACTTTACTCTAACTTATTATATGTATACTGCACAATTAACCTTTTTATAAAAAACCAATACTTCAATTCTACCCAAATTTCCTTTTTTAAAACCCTGAAACCTTCCTGTAAAAAGGATCTTTTTTCCCTAAAATACAAAAAAACCAGTTCAATTTGAACTGGTTTTGGCTGCCCGGCAACGTCCTACTCTCACAGGGACTCGCGTCCCAACTACCATCGGCGCTGAAGAGCTTAACTTCCGTGTTCGGAATGGAAACGGGTGTGGCCTCTTCGCCATCATTACCGGACTATGGTGGAGCCTAGCGGGATCGAACCGCTGACCTCCTGCGTGCAAAGCAGGCGCTCTCCCAGCTGAGCTAAGGCCCCAAATTTTTAAAATGGTCGGGAAGACAGGATTCGAACCTGCGACCCCTTGGTCCCAAACCAAGTGCTCTACCAAGCTGAGCTACTTCCCGATATAATGGCGCGCCCGAGAGGAGTCGAACCCCTAACCTTTTGATCCGTAGTCAAACGCTCTATCCAATTGAGCTACGGGCGCATATAGAGTGCCGAGGGCCGGTCTCGAACCGGCACGGTAGTCACCTACCGCAGGATTTTAAGTCCTGTGCGTCTGCCAATTCCGCCACCCCGGCATATAACTTGGCATTGGAGCGGAAGACGGGATTCGAACCCGCGACCCTCACCTTGGCAAGGTGATGTTCTACCACTGAACTACTTCCGCATTATACAGTAAAGCAGTGATAAGAACTTAGGCCAATGAGGTTATCGTTCCTGCTCACTCGCTTATTTATCTATAAAAAATGAGCCATGAAGGACTCGAACCTTCGACCCTCTGATTAAAAGTCAGATGCTCTACCGACTGAGCTAATGGCTCACAATAATGGTGGAGGATGACGGGATCGAACCGCCGACCCTCTGCTTGTAAGGCAGATGCTCTCCCAGCTGAGCTAATCCTC
>NZ_JBZAJC010000017.1:0-52524 GCF_058215915.1 Pradoshia sp. Z3_51
CCCTCTATATAATCCCTTTAAAAGCAACTGCAACATAAAATCCCCTTTCTTGGTATTTCCTGTTATTAATTATATACGACGGATACTAGTTCGAAGTTTCAGAAAATTTCTTATTCCGCTAACCTCCCCCTTTAGTAAAAAGCGACTGCTCCTAGTCGCAGTCGCCCCGTTAATTTAGTCGCAATTCTTAATAAACTTGGTGAATCTTTGTCTAATAATTATTTGAACCATTTACTGCAAACATATTTTTCAATTCTTCTTTTGAGACAACACACCAACCGCTTACTTTAAGTCTCTCTATGTAGGTCTCTATCTCGATTTCTTCCCTTTCTAACTCAAGTGGGCATAGTGAAACGAAGCATTCATTTAAAGCATAATTCATTGTAACATTAACAACTTCATATCCATTGTGAAATCCTGGATGGAATCCTGGATCATCTAAAATGTCCCCTTTTACAGGACGAATGTTAGATTCAAATGTTTTTATAACTATTTCTCCGATATTGTTTTCTTTTTGTTCTTTTATGGATGATATAAAAATCATTAAATTTATTTTCATCATAATCCCCTTCTCTTTACATTAAATTGTATTAATTCAGTTATCTCTCTCCATACTACTACAAAATGGTGATATTATCCTTTCACTTATTGAGCTAAACTGCCCCGTTACTACAATAAGAAATTCAATAAAAAAGCACTAATCCTACTTGATCAAGGCCCTGATAGTGTATTTACGTTTATTTAAAATGTTGTAGCTGAATGTATCATACTTATATTTAAAACCATATTCCTTTGTTTACAAGATATATTAACAATAATAATCCACCAAAAATCAATAAATAACGTAGACTTCTAGGAACAAACGCAAGCCATTTGGCAGTCATTTGCTGACCAAAATTGGATTTTTCCTTTAGATTCTGGCCCATTTTATCCCCCCTATCATATACCGTAATACTCCATTCATTATTTTTGGTATGTCAGCCTAATTTTCCCTCCATTACACAATTAACAATATTTCCAACATATATAATAAATTTTACCATAACTAAATCAATTACATTACGTATTCCACTAACCTGCCCCTTTAACGGAATAACAAAAAAGAGCTGATCACAGCCCTTTGGAGTAATGCCTTGGTACTTTAAGAAAACTGATACAAGGCATACATAAGTAAGAACCTATTAAAAGGAAATCATAGCTCCACGTTCATCGAATACTGAATCTGGATTCCAAGCAATCTCCCAAAGGTTGTTTTCAGGGTCCGAAAAATAAGCTGTTCTTCCTCCCCAGAAGGCATCGCTTGGTTCTCTTAAAATATTCCCACCTGCTTTTTTAATAGCATCAATTGTTTTATCAACTTCTTCGGGTTTATCTACGTTGATTGAAAAAGATACTCCTCGAAAGGTATCTACGCTTTGAGTAATTTCAACTGCTGCATCCTTAACCAATTCCTCAATAGGAAATATTGAAAGATTAACACCTGCCGTTTTAAAGACAGCGTAATTATCAGAACTTATCTCTGTTTCTTCCCATCCCAAATTTTTATAAAACGAACGTAAAATAGGCAAATTGAATGCACCGATAGTAATTAGGCTTATTCTTTGCAATACCATTTATATTCACCCCTCATATATTTTTATAAAGTAATGATTTCAACAAAACGTTTAAATTCTCCTTCTTCAACTAAACTGCCCCTTACTTCCATAAGGAGTTCAACAGAAAAGGACATTAATCCTTCTTGGATCAACGCCCCTGTTAGTTCAATTAGTATTTAGATAATCTAAGACAATATCAACTCTTTCATTGACTGAATAATCCCCTTCAATTTTTAATACTGGACAAGATAAGTCTGCCATCCAATGCTCGTGCAATTTTTTACTTCTAACTTTCATTCCCGCACTATCATAAAGAGAAGCCCACTCTAAAAAAGTTTTCGATTGTTCATATTTGCTTCCGCCAGTTAATATTTGACTTCCATAACGCTCATATTCCCTCTGCTTTAACCTTTCAAGCCTTATATCTTGCGGAACCCATAAGAATATAACAAGGTCAAAATAACTTTTAAAGTTATCACCCCAACCACACACTGCACCAGAAAGAATCCAGTTTTCATTAAGTAATAAATCTTTTTCAAGCATTTCTCTTCTTTTAGGTACTTCTCTTTGTTTAGTAAATTTAGTTGTCCAAAAGTAGTCATCAGTATCAAGATGTGTATGAGGTAAGACCTTTGATAATGAAGAACCGAGCGTTGAAGTACCAGAACCAGAGGCTCCCAATATGTGTATTTTTTCTTTCATTTTCCCCATCCTTAATCATAGGCTTCTTCAACTCTTCTGCCCCTTTAGTTCAATAAGCTATAATAGCCAAAAATATTTATCCCTGCTTAAAAACTATGTATTATTTTGACGCTGTTAGCAAAGTGCTAATTGATAAATTGAATTCTTCTTTAAAGTTTTCCTCATATAGTTTCAATGAGGAATAACTAACTGATTGCATCAATATTCCTTTCAATCCAGTCTTCATATATAAATACTACCATTCGGGCTATTTTCAAGTCTGGTGTCTTTTCTTTAAATCCTGGTACTCTATGTGCTGAATACATATTTCGCCAATCCTTCAAACTCTTCCAGTACAAATTATAATCTTTCTCACTTAACTCTATGTTAGACAAAATAATTGGCTTTAAATCACCATCTAATCCAAGCTTCTTCCAGTGTATTTCATTTTCGTCAGTGCCAAAAATCATACACCAGAGATTAATTGACATAAAGTAATGTGCATCTATTGTATACTTCCAAAATTCCTGAGAACCAAATCTACATAGGTTATCAAATTTCTCATTTAAATATCTAAAACTAGAATAATGGCATAAAAAGCTTTTTAGTATTTCAAGCTGTTCATCCAAAACCGACTCATTAAAATTCATGTTACTCTCCCTGAAATTTATTTACTGGTTTTATCCCTAATTCGTTGATCGTCTTTTAGTCGTTGGTATGTTCTAATATCAATTATTCGCTATATTTTGTTCAAGTCCTTCTTCCGCTAACCTGCCCCGTTTGTTGAACAAGCCATCTTAATTCAACTGTACCACAAATTGGATATTTATATCCTTTTATTCAAGAGCAACAATCTATGCGAAAACAGCCTTTTATTTTTATGATCTTCCTCAAAAATATCTTCAATTTAAAATACGGTTGTATTTTGTGAAACAAATTCAACACGATTAACATGATTCGGGTTAAAACAGCCAAAATTAAAAAAACGACCAAAGGTCGTTTTTTATCATTTATACGGAAGTAACCGGATTATTACCTGCCTGTGTATCATTTAAGATGTTTTCAAACTTTTTATATTGCATATACATCGCTATTCTCCATGGCACAATCATTGAAAAAGCCAATAGCCAGAACATTCCTCCTGTTTCACCCAAATCAATTGATGAACTTAAAAATACCTTAAGGATGGTTCTGATTAAAATGAGTCCTATAAGGACAATTCCAAAAGCTTTCGACCGTTTCATATATATTTGTTTATCTTTAATTTCAAATTTGGATGTCTTTATTAAAAATATGGAAAAAAACATGCCCAGTATGATTGCCTCGAGTATTTCCATTCCAGTTAACCGAAAATACGGGAATACATACATAAGTGCACCGGTACTCATAAAAAACGGCGGCAATATAATCTTTTTGATAGAAGCCGGTTTTTGGGATGCCTTCATCCTTACTGCAAAAACAAAAAGTCCCATTATCACTGCAAGTATTGTAGATACTGCAAACATCATATATCATCATTCCTTTTAGCATACATAAATTTCAAACGTTTAATACGATTTATGTTAATCCAAGACACGCTTGACCGCATCTATTACCCTTATCTCTTCAAATGGTTTTATAATAAAGTCTTTTGCACCCGCTTCTATGGATTCTCTGACAATCTTTTGCTGACCCATTGCCGAACACATAATAATTTTGGCATCCGGGTATTTACCCTTAATTACTTTGGTCGCCTCTAATCCACTCATTAATGGCATCGTTACATCCATAGTAACCAAATCAGGCTTATGCTTTTCATATAGATCAATTTCCTCTATACCTGATTCTGCTTCTCCAACAATGTGATGATTTCCTTTTTTAAGGATAGCTGCCAACGTCAACCGCATAAACTTTGCATCATCCACTATTAGAATATTAGCCATCTTTAGTTACCCCTGTTACAAAATAAAAGTATAACTCTGTGCTGAATATGATTAAAACTAGTTAAAAACCACTCCACCCTCCGAATAAAGCGATAAAATAGGAGCTTATTTTGGTCATCCAATCAAAAAACAAAACGATTCCCATCAGAATCATTAACATTCCGCCTGCCTTCATAACTTTATCCGAGTTGCGTTTGATCCAGCTTAATTTCCCAATAAAAAAAGACATAATAAAAAACGGAATAGCAAATCCTAAAATATATGCTAACATGTAGAACATACCAGATTCCGGGTTGGTTCCGGTCATCCCAATGACAACCATTAAAATAGGTCCAGTACATGGAGTCCATCCTGCTGCAAAGGCAATTCCTATTAAAATTGATCCGATATAACCACCCGGACGATTTTTAAATTCAAAACGGTGTTCTTTCATAAGAAACTTCGGCTGAAAGAAGCCAATTATAATTAAGCCAAAAAAGACTATAAGAATAGCACCTAATTGCCGGATAATATCTCCATAGTTTTCAAAGAAGGTTCCAATATAAGATGCACTGAATCCCAGTGCTATAAAAATAATGGAAAATCCAATTAAGAAAAAGAAAGTATGTAATAGGCTCCTTTTATGCATCATCGCGTTATCATTTTTTAATTCTCCAACCGACATTCCTGTTATATAAGAAAGAAAGGCCGGATAAAGCGGAAGACAGCATGGAGATATAAAGCTGAGGAAACCTGCTCCGAATGCCAAAAATATATTAATATCACCCAAATGAAATTACCCCCACTGTTTCTAATTCATTCCATCTTACATTGTACCAAATTACTCCATATAAAGTAACTGTCTGAGCAGATGATAAAGAGTATAGTTTTAATTTTTCAATATATTTTACATTTTTAGTAAAATTTATGTATAATAGTTTTACCGCAATTCTTTTCTGTAAGAATATGTTATAACCTTGTAAATTTAAACATAATCCACTAAACGAGGAAGGATCTGCAACCATGGATAATCAAGAGTTGTTAGATAAAATAGAAATCAAGCGTGCAGAACTAGTTACTGTCGTCTCTCAGAATGGATTATCATCTCAAACAACCATTCAATATAGCCAGGAACTCGATCATCTGTTAAACAACTATCAACCTGAAAAAACATACAATAGATCAAAAATATCATGTTAAGCTAAAGTAAGAAAAACCTAAACACATAAGGATAGAATAGAGTTAGAAGAACTCATTCTTTTTCCATTAAAACACTGTTCAAACAGTTTCAGGAATCACTCAAAAGTATATTTCAGAAAAACAATAAATCGCATCCGATTCATCGGATGCGATTTATTTAGTTAGAGTCTTTATTTCAGCTTACATCTTTGTTGAAACTTGAACGGATACCATTTTGAAGTAAATACATTTTATAATAAAGCCCTTGCTTAGCCAGCAATTCCTGATGTGTTCCCTGTTCAACAATTTGGCCTTGATGCAAAACAAGTATAAGGTTAGCATCTTGAATTGTGGAAAGACGGTGGGCAATTGCAATTGTCGTTCTGCCCTTTCTCATTTTTGCCAGGCTTTTTTGAATAGCCTCTTCAGTTTCTGTATCAATATTGGCTGTCGCTTCATCAAGAATAAGAATTTTAGGATCTCTCACGATTGTTCGCGCGAAGCCAATCAACTGCCTTTGACCGCTCGAAAATGTTGCTCCCCGCTCCACTACTAAATGATTATATTTATCAGGTAGCTTTTCAATGAAGGATTGTGCCTGAACAAAATTAGCTGCCTCTTCTATTTCATTGTCCGTTATTGTTTGATCATGCAAACTGATATTATCTCTAACAGACCCATAGAATAAGAAAGCATCCTGTAATACAAGCCCCATCTTCCCCCGCAGTTCTTCATTTGAATAACTTTTGATGGATTTCCCATCAATTAATATATCTCCTCTATTAAATTCATAGAAACGCATGATCAAATTTATGATAGAACTTTTTCCACTACCCGTATGTCCAACAAGTGCAACTGTTTCGCCCTCATTGACTTTAAAGGAGATGTTTTTTAGTACATCTCTCTTTCCATCATAAGAAAAACTAACATTTTTAAATTCAACGACACCCCGCTCGATTTTATACGTTTGAATGCTCTCTGCCCCGGGAGCTAACTCTTTTTCATCCAAAACAGCAAATACTCTTGATCCAGCCACAATTGCCTGCTGATATAAGGATAATCTTTGCATCACTTGGTTAACGGGTTCAAAAAAACGATCAATATAGTTTACAAACGCATACAAAACACCTATTTCAACTACTGAATTCATCGAGTTGATCCCAAAGTAACTGAGCACAAGAACAATCGCAAATATATATACTAGATCTATCGCTGGCCTTAGCAATAACCCATCTATCTTAATATTCCTCATTCCTGCTTCATAATGTTTTTGATTAATCTCCTCAAACTCATCCTTTAAGCGTTTCTGCTGGCGAAACACCTGAATTATAGACATCCCCTGGAGAGATTCATTTAAATTGGCGTTCAACTGGCTTAGCCTTTCCCTGAGTTCTTGATAAAAAACACTGCTGAATTTACGATAAAATCTCATAAGCAAATATAAAATGGGCAGGATGAATAAACAAAACACAGCAAGCCTAACGTTCAAAATAAACATCGCAATAATCGTCCCTATCACGAAAAATCCACTGGATATAAAAGCTGCAATCACAGTCACAAACATATCCTTAATTGCTTCTGTATCATTAGTAATCCTGGATACAATTGCTCCTGCTGGTGTTTTATCAAAATATCTCAATCCAAGGCTTTGTACTTTACTGAAAACATCAACCCTAAGCTGCTGAATAATTTTTAAAGCGACAAGCTGGAACGAAAACTCTTGAAAATAAGTAATAAACATTTTAGCAAACAGGAGTATCAAATACCCGATTGCCAAAATAGCTATTGGCTTATACTGCATATTCATTGGCGTTAAATAATCATCAATGAATATCTTCACTAAAATAGGTCCTGTGATGTCAGCCACTGTCGCAAGAAATAATAAGAAAAATGCTCCTATTAATCTCTTTTTATATGGTTTCGCATAGGACAAGAGACGGAAGAGAATTGCTCGCTGTTCTTTTCCTGTTATTGATTTAAGTTCATCCATCTCTTATCCCCCCTGCTCCACTAATTCTTCTAATTGTTGCTGTTGGTACATTTCTTTATACCAGCCTTCCAAGTCCATTAACTCCCTATGCGTACCTTTTTGAACGATTTTACCGTCCTTCAGAACAATGATTAGATTGGCATGCTGGATAGCACTTAACCGATGGGATGTGATAATCGTTGTTTTGTGTACTCTGTTTTCCTTTAAATTCTGGAGGATTGTTGCCTCTGTTTTGGCATCGACTGCCGATAGTGAGTCATCCAGAATTAAGATTTCAGGATCAAGCATCAATGCCCTTGCTATACTGATTCTTTGCTTTTGACCACCAGAAAGCGAGACTCCACGTTCACCTACAACCGTATTATATCCTTCCGTAAAGCCTTCAATATCAGAATGAATATATGAAAGAATTGCCGCCTCCTTAATTTCTTCTTGGGTAGCATTCGGTTTAGCAAAAGCGATATTCTCACCAACCGTTGCTGAAAACAAAAAAGGATCCTGTGGTACATACCCAATTGCTTCTCGTAATGATTTCAACGTATAATTTTGGATTTCATGTCCGCCAATGCTTATACACCCTTCTGTTGTCTCAAATTCCCTAATCAGTAATTTTAATAAAGTCGTTTTACCTGCACCAGTTTTCCCAACTATTCCGAGAGTTTCCCCTTTTTTTATCGTAAATGAGAGATCCTCCAGTACAGGTTCCTTTTCATCAGGATAAGTAAAGGATGAAATCTCAAATTCTATATCACCACTGGCTTGTTCGTTAAGAGCGCCAGTTTTATTAAAAATATCGGTTTTTTCAGCTAGGAGTTCAGTAATTCGATCATAAGATGCGTTCCCACGTTGCACGATATTAAATAAGAACCCAAAAGCGAGCATCGGCCAAATCAATAATCCTAGATAGGTTGAAAAAGATACAAGTTCACCAATCGTCAAACTGCCCTCCATCACATATTTCGCGCCAACAGCGATTGAAATAAAATAAGAAAGTCCCGCCATTACACTGATAGTTGGATCAAACAAGGCATCTATACGCGCCACCGATATGTTTTTATCCACTACATCATTAGAGGAAGACCGAAAGGATTCAATATCCTCTCTTTCCTGGCCAAAGGTCTTGATCACTTTAATCCCATTTATGCTTTCCTGGGTCTTGTCATTCAATTCAGAAAAGGCAGCCTGAGCAGCCCTAAATCTTTTATGTAATAGCTTCCCATAATAGCTTGTTGAGATGGCAATAACGGGCATAGGAAGCAATGCAAACAACGTTAAACGCCAATCAATAAAGGCCATGGCCAGAACAACAAACCCACCGGTCGTTAGCGAATCAACCAAGGATAGGACACCGCTTCCTGCGGTTTGCTGGATTGCATTTAAGTCATTGGTCGCATGTGCCATCAAATCTCCGGTGCGCTTACGCTGGTAAAAGGATGACGGCATATTCGTGAAATGATCAAATAATCGATAACGAAGTTCTCTTGCTAACTTCACGGCTGAACCAAAGATCTTGATTCGCCAAAAATATCTTAATATGTACATACCAACGCCCGAAGCAATTAAAATAACAGTCAATTTCGAAAGACCTGCACCTGTCAGAGAATCATTATTAATCTGATCAACTACAATTCCTATAATTCTAGGTGGAATCAGCTGCAAAATAGCTACGAATAATAACATAATGATGCCAATTATGTATGCTTTTTTTTCTTTCTTAAAAAACCATTTTAGCTTTACAAAGATCTTCACAAATGCCCTCCTTTTCTCTTTTATAAGGCCTCCTTATTTTAGCAAATCAAATAAACCAAAGGAAGATTATTTTAAACTTTCCGAATAATTATACAGGTGTATTTTAGGATTGCTTTACAAACTTAATTAGAATATTTGGTATATTTTGTTATAAAAAGCTAACTATCTAACTAAATAAGTGATATAATTGTGATATCACTTTGATATATAGGAGGCATTAAGATGGTTGAAAAGAAGGCAGTTAAAATGAATGGTTATTTAGGCGTCCTTGCAGGGTTGGTCATTATCAGCATTAGTGCTTATATGTTGATAAATGGATCAACTGTACTTCCAATCGTATTATTAATAGCTGTTGCCGTATTATTGTCTGGCATCACCATTGTCCAACCAAACGAAGCAAAAGTATTAACATTTTTCGGAACATATGTAGGAGTCATACGCGAGCAAGGTCTATGGTTGGCAATACCTTTTACCATCAAATCCAGCGTTTCACTGCGCGTCATCAATTTCAATAGCGATACCCTAAAGGTAAATGATTTAGAAGGTAATCCGATTGAAATAGCTGCCGTGGTGGTATACCGTGTCAATGATAGTGCGAAGGCAACTTTTGATGTGAAGGATTACAAAGAGTTTGTACAAATCCAAAGTGAAACGGGAATTCGTCATATCGCAAGCCAATACGCCTATGATCACTTTGACAAAGAAACCGATCTGTCACTACGGAGAAATAGTGATGAAATTGCTGTTTTTTTAGCAGAGGATTTACAAAAACGTTTAGAGGTAGCTGGTGTGGATGTGCTTGAGGCACGAATCATGCATCTAGCCTATTCTTCTGAGATTGCTTCCGCTATGTTACAAAGACAACAGGCCCAGGCTGTGCTGGCTGCCCGTAAGGTAATTGTTGATGGTGCCATTGGAATGGTGAAAAGTGCGATCGACCAATTGGCGGATGAAGATATTGTTGAACTTGATGAAGACAAGAAAGCACAAATGGTCAACAACTTAATGGTTGCAATTGTTTCAGAAAAGGGAACGCAGCCAATTATTAATACAGGAAGCATTCACTAGGTTTTTAAGATGGCCAAAAGAAAAGCATATCCGCTAAGAATTGATCCTAAACTTTATGACGCACTTGAAAAATGGGCAGATGATGAACTTCGCAGTGTAAATGCTCAAATAGAAATCCTCTTAAAAGAAGCCGTAAAAAAAGCAGGCCGATTGAAGGATGATCAAGAACAACAAGAATAAATTCGAGACTATTAGATAGCCAGAAGCATAGTTAGAACGTTTGTTTAAAATAATACAAACGTTCTATTTTTATTGTGGTGATTTAATAAACACTCTTATACCATTCCTATTGACGCTTTTTGAGCACACATAAAAACCACCAGTCTATGTTTGCTCAATGTCAAAATCCTCGTTTCTACTTTTAATTATTTTTAGAATTGTATTATAATTTAGATATAAGATTCATAAGGAGATGATTAACTTGAAAAAGTTCTTTAAGATTGGATGCTTAGGAATCATAGTTATTGCTGTATTACTTATTATTGTTGCTATTGTAGGTGGCGGAGAAGAAGAAAGTGTATCAACTGGTAATACTTCAGACACTAAAACAACTGAAACACAAAAAACAGATGATGGAACTAAATCCATTGATGCTTCTTCTCAACAAGTAACAGCACAAGGACTAAAAGTTGGACTAGGCGACATTAAAATTGAAGAAAATGAAATCCAAGTAGGTATCAATGTTCAAAATACAACAGATGGAGTTCTACAATTTTATCCCGACCAAGGATCAGCTGTAATTGGCGATATGCAATTGGATGCCAACATGTTCTTAACTGATGGTGATGTTAGTGGTGAGATCCAAGGTGGGGTTAAAAAAGAAGGAGTACTTGAATTTTTAGCACCTGATGGTAAAACCATTGATGTTAATTCCGTTAAAGAGATAAAGTTAATACTGGGTGACGTAACCACTGAGGATTTCATGAACAGTGAAGATGTTTCGTTTACTATTCCAGTGAAATAATATAAAAACCCCTTCTCGCAAAGAGGGGGTTTTCGTGTTTATAGACTAACATAAAAAGCTAATTTTATCTCTTAATGAACCATTTGATTGCCCTAAAGATTATAAAATAGGGAAGTAGCCATATAATCAATAAGCTTTTAACGCTATAGTCTGAAAACTCAGCACCAACAATAGAAAAAACCACTCCTCCGTATTTAATGGTTTAACATTCTCTACAGAAAAGTGGTTTTAAACTAAGCCAAGAAAACTTCACCAATATACTAAAAAATATCGATGAAGGTTACATCTTTTTATGTAAAAAAGACAGTAAACTTTAACCATGTATAATCAGATGACCTTAGAATCCCAGATGTAACAAGGCTTATTTCCCTTGTTGCTTGTTCATCGCATTCATCATTTGATTTACTTTCTTTTGGGATGGCTTCATACCCATTTGTGTCATCATCATTTTAATCATTTGTTCATTGATTGGTGGGTTTTTCTTTAAATAGTCCATCATGTATTTACGAGCGATAAAGAATCCTAAAGCCACACCAGCAATCAAAGCAATCACTGCCGTAAGAATATAATATCCCATAACCTAAACTACCTCCTCCGTGCTGTCACAAAGACATTGTACTAAACCAAAGTAATAATACCATAACTATTGTGATATTTCTATCAGATTTTGATACAAACAGACATAATAGAATAAATTCCACGGTATTTATAACAATCTCATAGTGAAATCTGTCTTATTCTACTTCATACATATAACCTCTGTTTAATAGGTCTGAGCCAAGCGCACCGTTCCTTAGTTATATCCAACGCTAAAAAATATGGATTCCACTGCCTGAGCCATTCAAAAAATATGGTCTCACATTCATACGTTCCAGTAGCATGCAGAATCAATGAATGATTGCGATATCCTAAGCTTGCTTCGCTTTGGCCGACATTTCGCTTTCTGATATAATATACCCCATTTTCCATATAACAATCTTTATTTTCCATTAGTTGATTTTCCATAAAAGAGGTAAAAAGCTGTGCATGAATCTTTTTAGTAACAAAGTTAATTTGCCTGCGGAGTATTTTTTTCTTATCCCCTTCAGATTGTTCATAATCCTGGAATAAGTTAAAAAACATATATTCTCGTCCATAATAATGACGTGCAAATTCATTCTCTATTAAATAAATAATATAAGTGCGCATACTCTTACCTCCAATTCTCTTTACATATAGTATAAAAAACTATTGTTGCATATTATGTAAAATGAACGTGCAGAGTTGTTCTAATTTTGTCGAGTAAATATTTTTTTGATTTTTCAAATTAATCTCTTATACCCATTATACATATGATTTACTCTTATCACCATTGATCATCTGTATAATTCTGTAATTTGACTGGCTACATATTCAGAACTGAAATGAAGTCCGTCTTTTATCCACCATATGATAATTCCCAATACTGATGAGCTAATATATCCAGTGATAGACTTTTTCTAATTTAGGGGCAAGTGATGCTTATTATTTCATGACATTATTGAGTGTCATCGCATTAATGATTACATTTTTTGTACCTTCTAAAAATTATATCCATTCCCCACTCGCTAGGATCAAGGGCAGCTGAGGAAAATAAAATTGATATATTTCATATTTTTAAATGGATTAGCCTACAGACATAAACACTTTAAATAAGCTTGTTTACAAAAAGCCTGGACCCATAAGTCCAGGCTTTTTACTTATTTATCCTTCAAAAATCAAATTAGCCAGTACTCCGTTTTCTGCTGGAATCCTCCAAAAACCGGTTGCCGTTATCTGATATCTACTTTATAGCAAGAATATGACCAGTACTGGATTAGCTGTTGTTAATCTCCATTTTCATGCTTAGTGAGGTTAAGACTTTCTAACCTATCATAAACTTCAACTCTGGAAAGATTATAGGACTGCCAAGTATAGTCAGTGTTCCTCATTTGCTCATATTGGACTGATAATAGATGTTTCAATTCACCAGAATTGGGGTCTGATTCATATAAGTCAATCAGTCCAGATAATCCTGTATAGGATAATTCGTTTAAATAATATAGATCAATTTTACCCGTTTCTTTATATCTACTTATATTTTTATCTACGATTAGTTGATCCAGTTGAACGATGTGCAATCCAGTGTAAAACAATAATCCGGTTAAAAAATAAAAATGTCTTAATGCAATTCGTTCAATCCAGATTTTTACTAATGTATAGGTAAAAATGACAACCAGATAAAGCATAATCGTATGTGCGAGTATTCTGAGAATCGTATATCCATAGGCCTCTTCATACATATAGAGGCGCATAAAAGCCGATGTTAGCATAACTCCGCTAAATACGATTAAAAGACTGAGAAGGACCTGTATAAGCCTTTTAGCAGCGTTCATTTGAACAGATACATACTTTAGGGTTCCAAGCAGTATGGACCAATTTATGAGGGTAACCAACAATAACTGGGCAAATCCTGTTCGCGCGCTTGAAGCATAGGTCATATCATTGAGAAGCGGGCTGCCAAAGAAATATTTAAACTGGACAATTGTAAATAATAAATAGACTCCATTAATCAGGACCAGAATCGTTGTCACAATGGTTGAATCGAACTGGACACTTCCTGCCTCTTTCATGTTAGAGGACAGTGTTTGCGGCTGTTTTAAATGTAATACATTTAGAAAACCATAAAACAAAAGAGCAAATAGGATAATAACTATCAATCTTCCAAAGAATTCACCTATTTGTACGGAAAATAACCAGTCAGGGATGTGCATAAATATCGCTTGAAAATGACTGTCTGCCGATACAAGCAATAGAATGATGATGATGAGTATCGGGAATGCAATAACAATTCCCAAACCGATGCTTTTAGCCATCCCCCCAGTTTCCCCTGCTCCCTCTTTTCTGAATTTTTTTAGGATGTAGGAGATGAATTGCTGATTGTATTTAATACTGTTTACCAGTTTTGTTTTCGGTTGTTTAATAAAGTTGACTCTGCTCCAATCAATTTTTTGTTGATTTGTAATAAGTGTTAGCTGAGCTGCTACAAGAATTGGTATAACCAACCCATTCGTTAGATAAAAAAGGACATTAGATTGATAGAAATAAGATAAACCAAGAATCCAAATACAAACCATCAGAAGGCTTCCAATTCGCATATGAGTAAATTTCGTTTTCCGAAACCTCCAAAAAAACAGACCATAAAAAGCAAATAAGAACAACGGATAGGAAATCCCTACTTCTCCATGTAAAAAAGATAACTCAGCAAAACAGGCTAGCGCTATACATAACAGTAAAAAGCCTTTATCTTCTTTTTTAAACTGAATATCCATTTTAAGGATCCCCCTCTACCTAGTTATTCTAGGTATATAGTGATAAATATACATAGTTATTCTATGTATATAGGCAAATAGTCAAAGCGAGGCTTTCTTCCCCCATAGATACCCAGCAAAACTGACTGGATATAAGATAAACGTACAAAATACACATGCAATAATAAATGGTTTATCCAGTAAGGGGTCAAACCATTGATCCGGTACGAGGTTAAAGATAACCAAATACATTAAGATAATGTTAGGGATCACCGTAATCAAAAACGTTTTCTTAATAAGCTTTTTGCCCTGATGTCCAAATTCCTTGCCAATTTCATAACCAAGCAAGACCCAAAAACCAATATAGATGGCCATTAAAAGTACAGGAATCGATGTTAGCAAAGACCATATTTCCTTGGCCCAATTCCAATCATATGTATGGTTGATAAATGTTAACAAAATTCCGCTTATAAAGAGGGACAAGTTAATTCCTGCAAATATCCACCTTGTTTTTCTTGGTGTAAGGGTTAGTTCCTGTTTCCAGGATACAGCAACTTCTTCCGGTGTACCCAGCCGCATCGATAGCTCTTTATAGATTAAGTCGGGTGACTCATCCTCATAAATGATGTCGCAAGCCATTTCGGAAATATGTAACTTATATTCTTTCATAATAGCCGCTTTATCAGGATGGGCACCCAGCAATCGATCAAGCTGACTTAAATAATCTTCTTCAGCCCTTCTCATGTTTCTGTTCTCCCCATTACCTTGTTCATGACCTGGACATATCGATTCCATTCGTTTGTTTTAATCTCTAGCATCTCTTCGCCAGCCATGGTAATACGGTAGTACTTACGAGCGGGTCCCTTCTCTTGTTCAACCCAGTAGCACTCTATATATTCCTGTTTTTCAAGCTTATGCAAAGCAGGATACAGCGTACCTTCCTTCATCTGAAATCCATGGTCACTGCGGTGATCCATTTCTTTCACCAATTCATACCCATACATATCTCTTTCTTGCAAAAGCTGCAGAACAAGAAGTGATGTACTTCCTTTTACAAGTTCACGATTAAACATTTCTTCACCTACCTAGAATTATTAGGTACATATCAAACATACATCATTTGGAATTGTTTGTAAATATATTCATAAAAAAATCACCAGAGAAAGACCCTGGCGATTTTTTAAAAATATATTTTATTTTTGTAGCATTTCTTTTACTAAAGAAACCACATTAGATGGAGTGAATCCGAATTTTTCCATTAACAATTCACCAGGGCCGGAAGCACCAAAGCGGTCAATTGCCAATATTTCACCTTCATCACCTGTATAACGGTCCCATCCGAAAGATGTACCTAATTCAATTGCTAAGCGTTTCTTAACAGTTGAAGGGATAACAGATTCTTTATATTCAGCAGATTGAGCTTCAAAGCGATCAAATGATGGCATGCTGACAACTGATACATCAATGCCGTCATTCGCTAATATAGCCTGTGCTTGAACAGCCAATCCTACTTCAGATCCAGATGCCAACAATATAGCATCGGCAGTATCCTTATTGGAAGGTGAAACTACATATCCACCTTTAGCAACGCCCTCTTCAGCTAATTCAGCTGATAACGGTAACGTAGTTAAGTTTTGGCGGGATAATACTAACGCAGTTGGTGCAGACTTGCTTGTTAATGCCGCTTTCCATGCAGCTGCCACTTCATTGCTGTCAGCCGGACGGATAAGTGATACATTAGGCATTGCGCGCAATGCAGCCAAGTGCTCAATTGGTTCATGAGTTGGACCGTCTTCTCCAACAGCAATACTGTCATGTGTAAATACATATGTGACAGGAAGATTCATTAACGCTGCTAAACGAATAGCTGGACGCAGGTAATCAGAGAATACAAAGAATGTTCCTCCATACACATGCACACCACCGTGAAGTGCCATACCGTTTAATGCAGCACCCATACCAAATTCACGTACTCCAAACCAAATGTTTCGGCCATCATAGGAGCCTGGCAAGAAATCTTTTTCGCCTTTCAGCATCGTTTTGTTTGATCCAGCTAAGTCAGCGGATCCACCAAATAAAGATGGAAGATTTTTAGCGATTGCATTTAATACTTCTCCGCCTGAATTACGTGTAGCAACGGCTTTTCCTGCTTCATAAACAGGAATATCCTTATCCCAGCCTTCAGGTAATTCGCCTTTGATTGCTGTTTCTAGTTGAGCAGCAAGTTCAGGGTATTCGTTTTTATAGCTTTCAAATAATTGGTTCCATTCTTCTTCTTTTTTAGCACCAGCTTTTACAACAGTTTCTTCGAATGTGTCATAAACTTCCTGTGGTACATAAAAATCTTCTTCGAATGTCCATTTGTAATATTCTTTAGTCAATTTCATTTCGTCTTCGCCAAGCGGAGCACCATGAACAGCAGATTTACCGGATTTATTTGGAGCACCGTATCCGATAACTGTTTTTACTTCAATCATAGTTGGACGGTCAAGATCTGTTTTTGCCTCTTCAAGCGCTTTAGCAATTTCATTCAGATCATTACCGTCTTCTACGCGAATGTATTGCCATCCGTAAGCTTTAAAACGCTCAGCAACACTTTCAGAGAAGCTCATATTTAATTCGCCGTCAAGAGAGATATCATTGGAATCATAAAGGACTACTAAACGTCCCAATTTTAAATGGGCAGCAAGAGAAGCAGCTTCAGCTGATACCCCTTCCATTAAATCTCCATCTCCGCAAATGCTGTATGTAAAATGATCTACAACATCAAAGTTATCTTTATTGTAGACTGCCGCCAAATGACGTTCCGCCATTGCCATACCGACTGCCATCGCAATACCTTGGCCAAGTGGTCCGGTTGTAGCTTCTACGCCTTTTGTATGTCCATATTCAGGATGTCCAGGTGTTTTACTGCCCCATTGTCTGAAATTCTTAATTTCTTCCATATCAAGGCCATAACCTGATAAGTGCAATAAGCTGTATAAAAGCATGGAACCATGCCCTGCTGATAATACAAAACGATCACGGTTAAACCAATCCGGATTTTTTGGATTATGGTTCATGAATTTGGTCCAAAGTGTATAAGCCATAGGAGCAGCTCCCATAGGCATACCAGGGTGACCTGAATTAGCTTTTTCAATTGCATCGATTGAAAGTGTACGAATAGCTGTGATAGATAAATTATCTTTTTCTGTGAACATTGCCTACATCCTTTCAGATTAACCTTCTAATTTATATTAATGAAGTATAAACAGGTTGACAAGACTTTGTTGGTAAATGCTACAAAATCGTCACTCCTTAAACTATTTTTTTGGAGTCTAGCCTATTATCCTATACCCTTAATGTAATTTTTTATTACGTAATTTTTTTATTTTTTCAGGTGTGACATCCTTACCTTCTGGATCGATAATGGTCAAACCTTCAACCGTATTTCTCATTGAAGTACGAAAGGTTTCCAAATACTCTTTCCTTAGAAGAGATTGTTCAGTGGCTTCTTCTTTTGTAAGGCCAACTGTTTTTGATTTCTTAGATAATTCATTAATTCTTTTAATTTTATGCATTGGCAGCATGGTATTGCTCCTTCTATATAAAATATAAGTAGATATTGTCATCGTATAGAAAAACCGCTGGATTTTCAAGAAGGAACTATTGATTAGTATTCTTTTTCATATATTCTGAATATCTTCGGTGAATAGTGGCTTTAGAGAGATCATAGCCTTTTCTGTTTAAATTCTCCGTAATTTCAGCAAATGTTAATCCTTTAATACGCAGCTCAATGACCTCTTGTAAAGGTACCTCTGACCTTTCTCTTCCGCCTCCAAGATGTTGATTTGCTAAATTTCTTTGCGGTTTATATCCATTTTCAATGGCTCGTTTCATCCCTCTTCTGATTTTACTGTTTTGCAATTTTCGCTGATATTCCTCTACTATACTAATGATTTGCAAAATCATGGCATCTGTTTCAGAAACCTCAAGCTCACCATTATGAGTAACCGTATATAATTTAACTCCTTCTTTATAGATGCAATGTAATAGAGCAATCTTGGCATTTCCTCTGCCAAGTCTTGTTTCATCCTGAATCAAGAGACCCTCGATTTCTCTATTTTTCATTTTTTCCAGCAAGATTAGAATGCCTTCTCGTTCTAAATCATATCCACTAGCTTGTTCTTTCTCTATTATTACAACCTCGAACCCTTTTATGGCAGCCAGTCTTGTTAACTCCTGCTCCTGCCTTTCCAGTGATGTTTCCTGTGAACTTTTATCTGTGCTGACTCTGCAATAAATTCCAACCTTCATTTTCTCTCACCATTCTTCTTTACATATAGATAAGGCCGGGAAACATTCCCGACCTTTCTGATTATATAGTTATTTATCAGAATCTGCTAAGTGTAGCATTTCTGTGTTTTCGTTCATTTTCTTTACAGGAATCACAATCGTTTGCCCTTCCTTTAAATGATTAATGTGCAAGTCATTATTTTCCTGAACCCAAGAGACAAATTCAGTCTGTGTCATTTCGCTGCCGTCAAAACGTTCAGCCATATCCCAAACTGTATCTCCTTTTTTAACCGTAATTTGTTGATAATCGTCTTTTGGTGCTTCAATATTTGTTACTATCATTGTAGTTATTAATAAGAAAAGACCGATAAAAAACAAGATGGAATAGCCATAAGAAGTCCATAATTTTTTCATAAATAAACCCCCATCGAATGTATGTTCGTTTAATATAAACTAAGTATAAACCGAACAAATGTTTTGTGTCAACACAAAAAACGAACTTATGTTTGTACTGTTAAACAGGAAATGATATACTAAAAACAAGAAAAGCTAAAAGAGGTGCGGGAGATGACTACTAAATTATCCAAACGGCAACAGGATATTTTGCTATATATTAAAGAAGAAGTAAAAACGAAGGGCTATCCACCTTCCGTTCGAGAAATTGGCGAAGCAGTCGGACTGGCTTCAAGTTCCACAGTTCATGGTCACTTAGCGCGATTGGAAAGCAAAGGACTCATCAGACGGGATCCTACAAAACCGCGTGCTATTGAAATCCTGGATATGGATCCACATGACCATATTCCAAAAACAAACTCAGTTAATGTACCATTAATCGGGAAAGTAACTGCAGGGCAGCCTATTACAGCTATCGAAAATATAGAAGAATACTTCCCTCTACCTGAGCATATGGCTCCTGCCGATGAAAATGTGTTTATGCTTGAAATTATGGGTGACAGTATGATTGAAGCTGGAATACTTAACGGTGACTATGTTATTGTTCGCCAGCAGCATACAGCAAACAATGGTGAAATTGTCGTAGCCATGACTGAAGATGATGAAGCTACCGTAAAACGTTTCTTTAAAGAAGATACTCATTTCCGTCTGCAGCCGGAAAATTCTATGCTCGAGCCTATCATTCTACAAAATGTCAGCATCCTCGGTAAAGTGATCGGGTTATACAGAAATATTCAATAAGAACGATGGGACCGGCTTTCAGCCGGTTCTACTTATGTGTTTAAAATCTATTATCTCTATTTTCTCTATTAAACTTATGCATTTAAAGATTGGCATATTCCACTTCATAAATAGATTAACGCTTTTATTTATCTCATTGTTTACATAATATAATTATGTAATACAAAAAGCTTGCAACCATTATGATTGCAAGCTTGAAGGTCCTATATATCCCATCCTCTGTAATAGTATCTTGATCGTTTACTCTCTTCATAACACGACTGGCAAATAGCAAATGGATAATTCCAACTTAACGGCTTATTGCATGACCGACACTTTGTTTGATATTTTTTAACCCCTTTTCTTAACTGATTATGTGCATCTGAACTGATTTCTTCTCTTACTCGCTCCCAATAGACCGTTTCACTTCTTCGATCTAATTTATACAAAAACAATAAATGCAATCCTACTGATTTATAAGATAATTCAAGTTCATCCAAGGAATCTTTCTTTATTAAAGGCTCTCTCAATTCTCTTCTATCCACAATGGCTTTCATATTATAGAGCCATTGGTTAACGAGGCTCTCCTCATTCGCTGAAAAAGGTAAATGCAGAAAACCGTATAAATCAGTTATCGACATTCGTCCTTCTATTTGTTCATGGCGAATTAAATGATATAAAGCTTTTTCCTGAGTAAGCGGTGCTTTTGTTGTGCCGGAAGGATTTTTAAATTCATCCCATAATTCAAAGAATTGATCAAAACTCGAGTGATAACGTTTAAAACGTTCAAATACACCCTGTGTAGGTGCTATTGTAAATGTACTGATCGGCCGGTCTTCACCATTTAACAACCGTTTCATTAAACCAATTTGATCAGTAAATGCCACTCTTCCTTCATTATATATACCTTTACGGCCGGCACGGCCTGCTAACTGCTTTACTTCCTGGGAGGTTAATAAACGCCTTCTCGTGCCATCAAATTTATCATTTTCCAGAAAAACGACCCGCCTAATCGGTAGATTGAGCCCCATCCCGATAGCATCTGTAGATACAATCACTCGCGTCTCCCTGTTAATGAACCTCTGAATTTGTTTAGCTCTTGTCTCAGGAGGCATACTTCCATAGATTACACTTACTTTATGGCCGTTTCTCTCCAGCTTTGAAGCGGTTTGAAGCACTTTATTTCGAGAAAATACAATCAATGCATCTCCTGCCTTGGTATGTTCGATCTTAAAAGGTTTTTTCTCTACAATCAGCGGTATATCACGTTTGTATTCATGAATTTCAATATCATTTCCCTGAAGCAGATTTAAAATCATCCTTTTCGAATTGTGACTGCCTATGATGTGAACTTCCCGAGCACGCGCTTTATTAATAGCTCTAAACCAAGAAAACCCACGATCTTTATCTGCGATCATTTGCGCTTCGTCTATAACCATGACGTCGAATTCATCTTTCTCGGTAAACATTTCAATTGTGCAGGAATAATGCGTGGCATTTGCAATATCCTTTTCTTCTTCACCTGTCTTTAATGCACAGGCAATTCCGTTGTTTTTAAGCGTTTCATATACTTCAAGTGCCAATAGCCTTAAAGGTGCCAGGTATATACCAGATGCAGCTTCCCTTAATCTATTTAACGCCTGATAGGTTTTTCCGGTATTTGTTTCTCCTATATGCAGAATATATTTAGTGTTACTATAAACGGTTGTTTTGTATTCAACTCCAAAAATATCATCCAGTTTCTTTTGTTTTATTTCTTCCTGTTTCCTCAGCTCTTCTAATTTCTGTTCTCTTTTTTCAATTCTCTCTTTGTGCTGAGTATGGTATAACGGCATTTGTATATCAAATTCGTCCGGGTGGTTTCGAACATCTATAAGGTCCTCAATCAATTCCTGCTCTATTTCACTTTCATATTCCCATTGAAATTCACTAATATTAGCCCCAATCAATTGCCTGATCAACTTATGATTAATCGACCCTTTAAACAAATTCTCATATTGGTTTATGATCTGATTCGGCAATTCTGATAGTATAAATGGGTATATGGTTTCGTAAACAAAGGTATCGATTAGATTTTGATAAATATATTCGTCAAAAACAGAATCATCCTGGTATACATCATATCCCCAATATAAGAGGTCGTTGAGCGTTTCAAATTGGGCTTGATTGAACCCCTTCACATTTGATATATCCTTTTGTAATTGATTTGCCACTTTATATCTGAGCTTTAAATAAAAATAAAGCTTGTTACTGCTCAAAATACTTAAGGCCTCATCTTTTATAACGGTAATCTCATAATTTGCTTTCAATTTTTTTAACTTTACTGATTCAAATAATTCATTCCATCGTTCATCTGTTTCTCCAAAGTAATCTTGGATCCAACTTTTCATATCAAAGGATTTTAGTCCACTCAGTTCTTGTTCAACCATTTTATTAATTGCTTTCTTGGAGGCTCCTTCTGTTTCTATACCACGAAGCCCCAAAAATTTAATTTTTTCAGTTCTATTCATCCGCTGAAGCGTTCGACTCTTCCATGCTAAATTCCAAATCTGATTCAAATAACGTTCTCTGCTTTCCAAATAATCATTAACAGCAGGCTTTGTTTCACTTTCTTCCATATATAAGGAAATATCATTCAGAATGTCATTTTTTGCTTTTTCAACTGCTTCTTTATACCCTTTATTCAATATGTCCATTATTCCGTTCTCCTTCAACTGCCATAAAAATTCTCTTATAAGGCTAATATATACGATTAACCGCATATCTATAAATTTAATAATCTTGTTTACATAATATTATTATGTTCTATAAGTATTTTTTCTTAATTTTGATATTAGACCCATTTGATTCATTACTTTATTTAAATCATACATATAATATCACCGGATCAATCATAATTGTTCCATTTTATTTGCTTTGATGGCGCATTTTCTTTATATACAGCCAAATTAAAGTATTAAACAAAATAAACTCCCCATTCATTGAGGAGTTTTGATTTATTCTTTTATAGTAAAGTTCTTGAACTAAAATTTTGGTTTCTTTCCTTCAAATGCCACGTTTACAAAACTAAAGCCTTTTTCATTTCTTTCCTTATGTATAATCAAGAGAGCCCATCAGAGGAAACTCCTAAAAGTAGAGAGTTATCAATATTTCACAATTGTTGTTACACCACGTTCAGTTAATAATGTTCGATGGCTAAGCTCTTCTACCCATTTTTTAGGGTTAAGCCTAAACAATCCATATTGATTTTGGTAGGTGTAACTACCAACGTTGATCATAATTGGCTCTGGAACTTCAAGGACACGCTGTATATATTCTTCATACCACTGTTGAACAGGTATTTCATAAAGCTCGATAACATCACCAATATCCATATATTTCTCCAAATAAACGAAAAAATGATTACCAAGAACTCCGACTTCATATATGTATGGCATTGATAAAACAGGTTTAACAATATCACACCACCATTTATCTGCTTCATACACTGAGAAACACATGTCTAATTCATCTATTCCATTATTATGGTAATTCTCTATTTCTTCAGGCATTATAAATGGCTTAGACGATGCTAAAAATTGAATACGCGACATATACAAGCCCTCCGTTCACTTCCATAAATTTATTTCTTAATTTTAATCAATAAATTTATTTTGAAATGATTTGAATTCCACTCTATAACTTTTTCTACTAAACTGCGAATCATTTCAAAATATATATTACCATAAATTTCAAGAATTCATTTTTTAGTTCAATAATTAAATTCTATGAAAATCAACCTTGATTATAAATTGTAGTTCCAGAATGATTCCTGTCTGAAACTGATAAAGCCAGATATAACAATGATCCCCCACCCATAATTTGCTAATAACGACTTAAAAACCTGTACTACAACCAGCAACGTTATATATCCATTGAGCTCTCTTGTCTCAAGATATGTTTGAGAATATATTCTTTTTAATATTTGCTCCCATTCAAACTCATATATTATTATTTTGAAATTTACTCTTCCAAAAATAATTATGAGAATTCTAATCGGATTTATTAAAATACATGATAAAATAACAAATGGAACAGAGAAAAGATGGGAGAGGAAGCAATATATGACAACGACCATTCATCCACAAAAAGAAACGCCTATTTTCCCCCACACAGGTCATTTCATTGAGACAGAGAACAGACGAATTCCTATCTTAGCTCGTCACGGTGAACCACTTGTTGTGGTATTGGGAAACGTGTTAAGCGACGAGGAATGCGATACATTGATAGAGTTAGCGAAGCAAGATATGAAACGTTCAACCGTTGGAGCAACCCGTGAAGTAAACGGTATGCGTACGAGTACAGGTGCTTTCATTGAAGATGCCCAAAATGAAACCGTTTTACGCATTGAAAAACGACTAGCTGAAATAACTGACATTCCGTCTGAACATAGCGAAAATCTCCATATCCTTCGCTATACTCCTGATCAAGAATACAAAGCACATTTTGATTATTTTGCTTCAACAAGTCAAGCAGCTCAAAACAACCGAATCAGTACAATTGTCTTATACCTAAACGATGTGGAAGAAGGCGGAGAAACGTATTTCCCTCACCTAGATTTATCAGTCGCTCCACAAAAAGGAATGGCGGTTTACTTTGAATATTTCTACCAAGACGAATCTCTGAACGAAAAGACCTTACATGGCGGTGCCCCGGTTACCAAGGGTGAAAAATGGATTGCTACTCAATGGATTCGGAAACAGCGTATTCGTTAACAGGACAGTAAAGCGAGGCAATGATGTATGCCTTGCTTTTTCTTTTGTTCCGATACATTCTATTAAATTATTTTAATCAAGTTAAATTTTCAAGAATACAACAATCCAATTATAGTAACTATAAAACTAATTAAAAAAGCATGGATGATATCCATGCCAACACTTAACTATTAGATAGCTGTTTACCAGCAAGTGATTCGCACACTTGCTTCCACCAGGGTTATCATTTTATTTTTATCTGATTGATTTCATGTACTATCTCCGGATTGACTAAGGAGGATAAATCACCTGCATCTTGGTTAAGGAAGGTAGATTTGATGACTCGGCGCATAATTTTCTGGTTTCTCGTTTTTGGCAGGTCGCTAACGAAATAAATAGCTGAAGGCTTGAGTGCTTTTCCAAGCTGATTGCCCAAAAGCTTCATAAGCTCAATTTCTAGCTCTGCATTCCCCTCTACATTCGTTTGTAAAACGGCAAAGCATACACAGGATTCCCCTTTAAGCTCATCCGGAATACCGATAGCAGCCGCTTCAATCACGTCTTCATGCTTAATAAGAATGGATTCATATTCAGTCGGACCTACTCTTTTTCCCGCTATATTCAATGTATCATCAGACCGCCCTTTAATCTCCCAAAAAACGCCGTCTGTACTCACCCAATCCCCATGAACCCAGGTATTCTTATAGGTGCTCCAGTATGTATCTAAGTATCTTTCCTTCTCATTCCAGAAGCTTTTAGTCATGCCAACCCAAGGAGCGCGAATACATAACTCACCCACTTCGTTTGTGACAGATTCACCGGATGAATTTAAAACCGTAATATCCATACCTGGCATCGGCGAATTAAATGTAACTGGAGCAATAGGCTTCAATAAAACATTTCCTAAAATGCCGCCGGATATTTCGGTGCCTCCTGAATAATTGATAATCGGGATTTTCTTTTTCCCAACCCTCTCAAACAACCAATTCCACGGATCCGGATTCCAAGGCTCACCCGTTGATCCAAACACTTTAAGAGATGAAAGATCGTGAGAACCGATTGAATCATCAGCTCTTGCCATAAGAGAACGAATTAATGTAGGTGATATTCCTAATTGCGTAACTTTCCACTTTTCAACTAACTTCCATATCTGATTAGCTGTTGGGTAGTCAGGCACCCCATCGTAAAGCATGATCGTAGCTCCGTTCATTAAACTGGCAAACAACTGGAATGGTCCCATCATCCAGCCCATATCTGTTATCCAGAGAAGCTTATCACCCTTGACCACGTCCATTGAGATTCTTGCATCAATCGCTGACTTTATCGGGAAACCGGTATGAGTGTGGACTGTTCCTTTTGGTTTACCTGTTGTCCCTGATGTATAAATGAGCATGAATGGGTCATCACTCTTCATTTCAGCAGAGGTGTCCACCGGATCTGTTGCTTCAATTTGATTCCAAGATACAAATGAACCACACATCCCAGTCTCTCCCACTACAACTACCTTCTCCAAAGTATCCATTTCATCTAAAACATTTGTAACTGTCTTTAACATATCGACCTTTTTACCACGTCGAGTATAGGACTCTGCCGTTATAATCATTTTGGAACCTGCTGCGTTTACCCGTGTCTTTAGGGCATCCTCTGCAAAACCGGAGAATACAGGCGAGACAACTGCTCCAATTTTTGCAGCAGCCAGAATGGCTACAATGGTCTCCGGAATCATTGGCATATAGATGGTTATTCTATCTCCACGTACAATCCCCTGTTCCAATAACCCTCCTGCCACTCGGCTCACCCACTCATATAATTGCGGAAAGGAGATTTTCTTTGTTTGTCCTAATTCATTTTCATATTCGATTGCATGATGATCAGAATATATCCATTTCTCTATACAAGAATCCACAATATTACAGGTTCCACCGACATACCAATCCGGGAATTCAATCCCATTTGATAGATCCATTACTTTTTTATATGGTGTTTTCCAACTGAACCCCAATTCTTTTTCGACCTCTCCCCAATACCAATCGGGTTTTTCAATCGATTTAGCATAAAATTGGTCATAGTCTTTAATGCTCAGTTCTTGTATCCATTTATGAAGACGCAGGTTAGAAATCGTACGATGATCGGGTATCCAGGCTACTTGGCTCATGAAAGAACCCTCCGTTTCCTCAAACCGGGTAAACCGGATGTTTTCGGCATGAAAAGACCTGATATTTACTTTGATATAAGCTAAATCTAGTGATTAATTGACTTCTTAAATCATTAGGTTCAACAATATCATCTATGATCATTTCTGAGGCGAGGCGATAAATATTAATATCTTCCTTGTACTCTTCTCTTTTTTCCATAATGAAGCCTTGGCGTTCTTCTTCCGGCAGCGCGGCAATTTTATTGGCATACACAGCATTTACTGCCGCTTCTGGACCCATAACTGCAATCGAGGCAGTCGGCAAGGCAAGACAGCAATCTGGTTCAAAGGCTGGACCGGCCATCGCATAAAGGCCAGCTCCATACGCTTTCCGAACAATAACAGAGATTTTTGGAACGGTTGCTTCACTCATGGCAGCAATCATTTTTGCACCATGCCTGATAATTCCTGCCTGCTCTACTTTAGTGCCAATCATAAAGCCTGGTATATCGGCCAAAAAGAGCAAGGGAATATTGAAGGCATCACATAGATTAATGAATTTGGCTGCTTTATCAGCAGAATCATGAAAAAGGACTCCACCCTTTACACGCGGCTGATTGGCAATAATTCCAACTGGTTTTCCACCCATTCGGGCAAGGCCAGTAATTAATTCAGGTGCAAACATTTTCTTAATTTCACAAAAGGAATCCTCGTCTATTAATTGATTAATGAGATCATACATATTAAAAGGTGCATTTTGATTCTGAGGGATAAGATCTGCGATTGTTTTCTCTGATACTTGAGGTAGCTTTTCTTCGGTGCTTTTTGTTTTTTCGGCAAAATTGGCTGGGAAGTAGGATAGATATTTCCGTGCATATTCGATTGCCTCTTGTTCACTGCTTACAAGAACATCTCCGCAACCTGATACGGAACAATGCATTTTCGCTCCGCCCATTTGTTCCAATGTGACCTTCTCACCAATCACCATCTCTGCCATTCTAGGAGAACCAAGATACATAGAGGCATTCCCTTCCACCATCACAACGATATCGCAAAATGCTGGAATATAGGCACCGCCTGCTGCAGATGGGCCAAATAATAAACAAATCTGCGGGATTTTTCCGGACAGTTTTACCTGGTTATAAAAAATTCTGCCTGCCCCTCGACGACCAGGGAACATCTCTACCTGATCCGTTATTCTCGCACCGGCTGAGTCCACTAAATAGAGCATAGGGATTTGCAGCTTATCAGCAGTCTCCTGAATACGAATGATTTTTTCAACCGTACGTGCTCCCCAGGATCCTGCTTTAATGGTTGAATCATTGGCCATAACAGCAACCGTTTGGCCGTTTATTTTTCCTAATCCCGTTACCACCCCGTCAGCCGGTAAACCTTCCGCAGAATGATTCGCAAACAATCCATCCTCAGCTAAAACGCCTTCATCAAACAATAACTCCAAACGCTCTCGGACGAACAATTTGCCTGCTTCTTTATTTTTTTGATGATACTTCTCTTCTCCGCCTCCTTTAATTTTTTCTATTCGTTCTATAAGGTCGTTTTGAATTGTATTCATGGTCATCTACCTTTCTATTGGGAGTTTATTCACCGGTATATACAGGCTTACGTTTTTCCTTGAATGCCATGAGCCCCTCCATACGATCCTTCGTTGGAATGGTAACCTGATAGCTCATTTCTTCAATTTGGAAACCATGTGCTAAGTCTGTTTCCATACCTCTTTCTATCGCTTTTTTAGCTTCCCTTACTGCGATAGGTGCATTGGCTGCAATTTTCTTTGCGATTGACAGACTCATAGTCTCCAGTTCATCCGGCTTGGCGATTTGATTAACCAGGCCAATTTGCAGTGCCTCAATGGCATCTATCCTGCGAGCGGTGAAAATAAGCTCCTTTGCTTTGCTGATTCCAATTAATCTCGGCAGTCTCTGTGTTCCGCCTGCGCCTGGAATAATTCCCAGAGAGGTTTCTGTGAGCCCCATCCTGGCATGATGGCTGGCCACTCTTATATCACAAGCCAATGCAAGCTCAAGCCCTCCGCCAAATGCTGCCCCATTAATGGAAGCAATCGTCGGCTGCGGCATTTGGTCAATCATGGAAATGGTTTCCTTGATTAATCTGACCGCTTCTCCTACCTGTGCTGGAGTCATATTTAACCGTTCTTTTAGATCAGCACCAGCACAAAAGGCTTTGTCACCACTGCCAGTAATGATTATGCAATGAATAGATGAATTTTCTTTATATAGACGCAGTGTTTGTTGCAATTCTTTTAACAACTCAATAGATAAAGCGTTGGATTTATGAGGATGATCTAATACAATCACCGCTATCCCGTCTTCTCGTATGGATCGGTTGATCATCAGTTGACCCTTCTCCCTTCCTTTTTCTCCTGGATAGCCATTTGTTTGCTCGACAAAGGGATACCCATCTGTTTTTGAATATAATCTGCAGCTTCAGCTAACATTCTTCCATCAATACCCGTACGAATCCCCATCCTCTCAAGCATATAAACTAAGTCATCAGTGGCTACATTTCCTGAGGCTCCGGTTGCATATGGACAGCCGCCTAAACCGCCTAGTGAGGAATCAAAAATTGTATATCCTTTCTTTAAAGCTACTAATATATTTGCCAGCGCCATGCCGCGTGTGTCGTGAAAGTGTAACGCAATACGATCCTTATTAAACCGTTTTGTTACTTCATCCAGTAAAAAATCAACCTGTTTTGGATGGGCAATACCAATTGTATCGCCAAGAGAGATTTCATCTACCCCCATCGCGAACAGCTTATCGCATATATGTAAGACAGCATCAATCTGAACTTCGCCCTCGTACGGACAGCCAAACACTGTCGATACATAAGCTCGTGTTGTTTTTCCTTCCTTTGATGCATCCTCTGCAACCTCCTGAAGAATTGGAAAGGTGTCTGCAATGGATTTATTTATATTTTTTTGATTATGTGCTTCACTCGCTGACATGAAAATAGAGACTTCATCGATATTTGCTAACAGCGCATTTTCCAATCCCTTTCGATTTGGCACTAGAGCCGCATAAGTGACCGTATCCTTGCGCTTGATTTTCCTTGATACCTCCAGCGCATCAGCTAGCTGCGGAATCCATTTAGGAGCAACAAAAGATGTAATTTCAATATAAGAAAGACCCGTTTCGCTCAACAGGTCAATCCATTCTATTTTTTGTTCAGTCGGAGCTATATTCATCTCGTTCTGCAAACCGTCCCGGGGGCCAACTTCTTTTATTTGTACAAATTCAGGTATCTCCAAAAAAGTTCTCTCCCTTCTAGTCAATACGGATTAAAACATCGCCCTCATTTACAAAATCCCCTTCGTTTACGACAACCTCTGTGACGAGTCCGTCTCCTTCAGCGGCTATAGGAATTTCCATTTTCATAGATTCCAAAATGACCATGTCCTGACCGTTTTCAACGGTATCTCCCTCTTTTACTTGTATTTTCCATACATTTCCTGCCATACTTGCTTTGATTTCTTCAGCCATTATTACCTCTCCTATCTGTTTTTCATTTTTTTAAGATTTGCTTCAATAAACCCAGTTGTTGTGTCTCCCGCCTTAAATGCTTCATGCTGGATGACCGTTAAAAGCATGGGTAGATTTGTTTTAATTCCCTGAATTTCATAGCTTTGAAGTGCCTTTGTCATACAGCTTATAGCTTCTTCCCTGCTTGATGCCGACACAATTAGTTTTGCAATCATCGGATCATAAAATGGTGTTACCTTAGAGTTACCACTGATAGCAACCTCATTTCGTACACCTGGACCATTCGGTAATTTCAGATGGGTTATTTGCCCGGGTGATGGTAAGAACGTAACGGGATCCTCCGCATAGACTCTCACTTCAATAGCATGACCCTCTAACCGAATATCATCTTGGGTAAAACGTAAATTCTCCCCATAGGCAATCCTAATTTGCTCCTCAACCATATCAATTCCCGTAATCTCCTCTGTTACCGGATGTTCAACCTGCAGGCGCGTGTTCATTTCAAGGAAATAGAAATTCTTTTGTTCATCCATTAAAAATTCAAAGGTACCGGCATTATAGTAGCCTAAATCGCGTACGGCCTTTAATGCTGTTTCGCCCATTCTTTTCCGTAAACTCTCATCAACAAATGGAGATGGTGCTTCTTCTACCACTTTTTGATTACGGCGCTGAATGGAACATTCACGTTCCCAAAGGTATACAGCATTGCCTTGCTTGTCAGCCAGCACTTGAATTTCAATATGTCTCGGGTTCACAATGACTTTCTCAAGGAACATATCCCCATTGCCAAAAAAACTTTGGGCTCGGTTTTGATTGCCTTCATATGCTTTTATGAGCTCGATTTCATTTGAGACTGACTGCATGCCAATCCCGCCTCCGCCAGCAGAGGCTTTCAGCATTACAGGATATCCGAGTTTCTTAGCTACCCTGACTGCCTCCTCCGCATCAGCAAGCGGGTATGATATTCCAGGCACAACCGGTACACCTGACTTCTCCATGGCCTCCCTTGCCTTTGTCTTTTGTCCCATTAGTTCAATGACATCCGGAGAGGGACCAATGAAAACAATATTTTCTCTTATGCATTCCCTCGCAAACTCACTGTTTTCACTTAAAAATCCGTAACCCGGATGGATAGCTTCCACATCATGCTCTTTCGCAATCTCTAATATTTTCGCGGTATTAACATAGCTTTCATTTACTCTTGGACCACCCAAAAGAAAAGCAAAATCTGCTTCCTTAACAAATGGTGCCTCTTGATCTGCCTCAGAATAAACCGCAACCGTTTCGATATTAAGGCGTTTACAGGTACGGATTATTCTTGAAGCGATTTCCCCTCGATTGGCAATTAATATTTTCTTAAACAATGCTGCTCCTCCTCACGTTCCCAAAATCTGCATGGATTGTTCCCGAAGCTTATATTTTTGAATTTTTCCGGAAGCTGTCATCGGATATTCGTCTATAAATTCGATATAGCGCGGAATTTTATGCCTTGAAATCTTCCCGTGGCAGTAAGTACGGATATCCTCGGCTGTTATGGATGTGCCTTCTTTAGGAATGATCCATGCCATTACTTCTTCACCATATTTGGCATCTGGTACACCAATGACCTGGACATCAAGTACAGAAGGATGCTGGTACAAAAACTCTTCTATTTCTCTTGGATAAATATTTTCGCCACCACGGATAATCATGTCCTTAAGCCTGCCAGTAATAGCGCAATACCCATTTTCATCCATGACAGCCAAATCACCGGTATGAAGCCAGCCATCTTTGGAAATCGCAGCTGCAGTTGCTTCTGGATTTTTGTAATAACCCTCCATGACATGGTAACCGCGTGTGATTAACTCGCCATGCTGCCCCCGAGGCACTTCATTCTCAGTGCCAGGCTCGACGATTTTCACCTCAATATTAGGCATCGATCTGCCAATGGAGCTGACTCGCAATTCAAGCGGATCGTCCGTCCTCGTTTGAGTGATACCAGGTGAAGATTCGGTCTGTCCAAATACAATCGTTATTTCATTGGCCCCCATCTTTTCCACTACACCCTTCATGACTTCAATAGGGCAGGTGGAACCAGCCATTATACCTGTACGCAGAGTGGATAAATCGTATTCTTCAAAGTCCTCCAGATTCATTTCAGCAATGAACATCGTCGGAACACCGTGAAGAGCGGTACATTTTTCTTCTTCAACAACCTGTAAAACACTGCGCGGATTAAACTCCTGCAATGGAATCATGGCTGCACCAACAGAAACGGCTGTTAATGTTCCTAATACACACCCAAAACAATGGAAAAAAGGAACTGGAATACACATACGATCTTCATTTGTCAGCTTCATTCCCTCAGAAATATTGATCGCGTTATTGACGATATTGCGGTGAGTCAGCATGACTCCCTTTGGAAAACCAGTTGTCCCAGACGTATACTGCATATTGATGACATCGCTGTCGTGTAAGGAATCCAGCCTTTCAGCCAATTCCTGCTCTGATGTGTGGGAGGCCATTTTTATCACATCATCCCAGTTGTACGTACCAGGATATCGATTCTCACCGAGCACGATAACATTTTTTAAATAAGGCAGCTTCTCTGATACCAGCTCTCCAGGAGGTGCATCTCTTAATTCCGGTATGACTTCATAAAGTGTTTCAATATAGGAATGATCCTTCACATTTTCCATTAAAATAAGTGTTTTTGAATCAGACTGCTGCAAAAGGTATTCTAGCTCTTTGGCTCTGTAACTCGTATTTACCGTAACGAGCACCGCCCCCATCTTCCCTGTCGCATATTGGGTAATCAGCCATTCAGGAGTATTAGTCGCCCATATGGCAAGATGATCTCCCTTTTCCATTCCAAGCGACATAAACGCTCGGGCTGCCTCCTTGCAAACTTCATTAAACTGTTTATACGTATACCGAAGACCTCGATCTGCATAAACAACTGCTTCTCGCTCCGCATGCTCTTGAGCTATTTCATCCAAAAGAGCACCCACTGTTTTCTGAACCAAATCCGCCATCTCGTTCCTCCTTATCACTTAAAAAAATATAAGGCTAGCAACCTAGTTGGCGGGATATTACAAGTCGCTGAATTTCTGATGTACCCTCGCCAATCTCCAATAACTTCATATCACGTAAGTAACGCTCCACTTCGTATTCACGCATATATCCATATCCACCATGAATTTGAATCGCCTGATTGCATGTACGGAATCCCATTTCAGAAGCAAATAGCTTGGCATAGGCAGATTCTTTTGTGAAATTCTTTTTTTGATCTTTAAGCCAGGCAGCCTTTAATACCATATTTCTCGCCAGCTCAATTTCCATTGCCATGTCTGCCAGCTTAAATTGAATAGCCTGAAACTTAGAGATGGACTGTCCAAACTGGATTCGTTCCTTACTGTAGGCAAGCGCTTTATCAAATGCTGCCTGAGCAATCCCGACCGCCAAAGCCGCGATTGAAATCCGGCCGCCGTCCAGTGTATATAAAAATTGTTTAAATCCTCCCTCGAGATCTCCAAGGACATTCTCCTTAGGTACCCGAACATGGTCGAGGATTATTTCTGATGTATTCGAAGCTCGAACACCCATTTTGTCGTAATTGCTAGTAATCTTTAGCCCTGGCGTATTAGTTGGTACAAGAAAGGCGGAAATAATATTTTTTCCGGTATTGGTCTTACCAGATATCGCAGTGACCGTAATCGTTTCTGCAAATCCGGCATTTGTAATCCAGCATTTTTCTCCTGTAATTACGTACTCATCACCTTCTAGAACTGCCCTTGTTCTCGTCCCTCCGGCATCTGATCCGGCATTAGGCTCCGTTAATCCAAATGATGCTAAGGCCTTACCACTTGCCAATGGAGTTAAGTACTGTTGCTTTTGCTCCTCTGTTCCAAAATAATAAATCGGACTCGATCCAAGTGATACGGCAGCTGCATAGCTCAAGCCCGTACCTCCGCAGGCTCTTCCAATTTCCTCTACTGCAAGCGCATAAGAGATCGTATCTCCACCAGAGCCTCCGTATTCTTCTGGAAAGGGAATTCCGAGCAGACCTAATTCACCCATTTTCTTAAATACTTCTTCAGGGAATCTTGACTCCCGGTCTAATTCAATCGCTATTGGCTTAATTTCCTTTTCCGCAAATTCTCTTGCCATATTGCGGACCATCTTTTGCTCCGTGCTCAATTCAAAGTTCATTTTCATCCTCCTACTCTTTTGTGAAAGACCGACTGGTTGGTCTGTTATAGATATGTAAGCGCTTTAATTATGTGGTAAAAAAATGTCCGTATTTCCTTTTTGCCTCTTCGGTTAATAGAGCATGCATAATAAAGTCAGTAAAATACACAGAAATCTGATCCATCGGCATTGGCCCGTTTCGTTGATACCATTTTGAGGTCCAGTTCACAATTCCCAATATGGCAAGACCACTGATTTCAAAAGGAATCTCTTTTCGAAAATCTCCGGAATCCTGACCTTCTTTAATGACTTCGTATATTAATAGCCTGAACTCATCCCGCTTCAGTTTAATAGTTGAATCCAGTTCCGGTTTTAAATATTTACTTTCCTGATAAAAGACTGATATGTGAGATTGGTAGAGATCAAATACTTTCGTAAACGAGTAAATAATCTGCTGAAGTTTCTCTGGTGGAGTTTGATAATGGTGGATAGCCTCTTTGGCTTTACGCAAGACATAGGAGATAAATGTGTCGTGTATAGAGAAAAGCAATTCATCCTTTGATTGAAAATGGTGATAAAAACCACCCTTTGAAGTATCACTGGCCTGAACAATATCATTTACTGAAACACCATGAAAGCCATGCTTTTCAAACAGCTTAACAGATGTATCCAGAATGCGATCCTTTAATTCCGTTTTCTTCACCCCTCTCCATGTTCATTTATTATGATTTAGATTCTAACTTAAACTTCACAAAATTGTCAAATTATTTAATTTATTCAAATATTTAGGTTTGAACTGGATGGTTAAAATGAATTTGATAACTATTAATGAAATAGAAACATGCAGCACCATTAATTAGATTCAAAGTAAAACCAGATAGTCCGTTCCATTGCGCTGCATCCACTCGCTTTCCGCGGGGAGGAAGGCTTTAGCCTCCTCGGCTGCGCCTTGCTCAGGTCTCAGCCTTTCCTCTACTTCCCGCAGGAGTCGAGGGCTTCCGCTCCATTCCACTAGATGTGAATAATGGTATGCAGCATGAACCTATCTTTTGAAAACAAATAAAATCCAAACTAGCCGGCAAATATCCAATTTAAAATGTAACCTAATAGTTCGGATTTATCGTTAACTGAAATACTTATGTCCCAGCCTTTTTTAATATATTGATTATACTTTTTTGCTAATGTAATCCATTAGTTATCCTATCATAATAATCTTCAGTGGCTACCCTATTAATTGACGAATTTCCCGCCTTTTCCGGCTGCCTCCCAGTAATCATTACGAAGGACTACCTTTTGTATTTTCCCGGAAGCTGTCTTTGGTAGTTCGCTTACAAAGGTTGCTCCTGTTATTGCTTTAAAATGAGCTAACCTCTCTCTTGTAAATGCTATTAATTCCTCTTCAGTCACGTTTCGTCCCTCTCTTTGAACAATAAAGGCATGCGGAGTTTCTCCCCACTTTTCATGAGGAACAGCAATCACCGCTGCTTCTAATACATTCGGGTGGTCATATAACACTCCCTCAACCTCGATGGAAGAAATATTTTCTCCGCCGCTTATGATAACGTCTTTCTTCCTATCGACAATATCAATATGTCCATATTCATCTACAGTAGCCATATCTCCCGTATGAAGCCATCCGTTTTTAATCGCCTCCATCGTTGCCTCTTCATTCTTCCAGTATCCTAACATGACTCCATTACTTCTTGTAATGACTTCCCCAATCTCTTTACCGTTATGCTCGACTTCTTCGCAATGCTCAGTCACAACTTTCACATCACAGCCAACCATCGATATCCCAGCCTTCGATTTAATTCTGTATTGTTCCTCAGTAGGTAACTCCTTTAATTCTGAGCGAACAACTGAAATCAAGCTTAAAGGAGAAGATTCAGTCATTCCATATACTTGTATGAAATCCCAGCCCAGCTCTTTTTCCACTCGTCTAACAAAGGCTGGCGGTGGTGCCGAACCGGCAATGACAACTCGAACTGCTTGTTCAATGTTTGAGCTATTCTGGTCGTAATATTGCAGGAGTGCATTTAACACGGTTGGAGCCATATGCATAACGTTTACTTTATGTTTTTCCAGGGCAGAAAAAATCATCTCAGGTGTCGTTTTTCGAGAGCAGACCTGAGTAGCACCGTTAGCCGTATAATAAAACGGAGAACCCCAACCATTTACATGGAACATCGGTAAGACATGAAGTAACACATCTTCATCCGTTATGCGAAGATGATGCATAGTACTTAAAGCATGAATATAATTATTTCGATGAGACAGCATGACTCCCTTTGGATTCCCAGTTGTTCCACTTGTATAAAGAAGGCTGGATACATCATCTTCTTCTAACGGAAATCTCTCAAATGCCTCGTTACTTTGCTCCTCCAACCAAACATCATATCCTAACTCTTCTGTCTCTGAATCTTTATAATGAACTATAATTTTTTCAATCGTTTTTAGCTTATCTTTAATTGGCAAAATCAAATGGTAAAGGTCTTGATCAACGAATAAAATTTTCGATTCACTGTGGTTTAAAATAAATTGATAATCATCTGGCTTTAATCGACTATTTAGTGGTACCATCACACCGCCCAATTGGAAAATCCCATAAAAGCCCTCCAGCATTTCTACAGAGTTTGGCGCTAAATAGGCAATACGATCCCCTTTTTGAACCCCCAAATTCTTTAAACCGTGAGATAACCGATTAACTCTTTCATTTAGTTCTTGATATGTAAATACCCTGTCTTCACATATGATTGCCTGCTTGTCCCCATACAAGCTTACGGCCCTGTCTAAAAATTGCGTAAGTATTAAAGGTACGTTCATTACTGTATCCCCCTTTTCCAAAATCTAAATATTCCGAATTAATTAGGCATAACATATTCACTGGACTTGCAGCAGTATATTCTTTCCAAGTGATGGGAGGAATCAATTTTACTTCTGATATTCACACGGAACATCAATCTCTTAAAATCTCTTCCCGCTAAAACACTCAACTATCTCCCAAATAATTAATTCGACAAGCAAGAACTATATTTCCTGCAATAATAATGAAAAAGAAAATAAAAAAGCAATCCGAAGAATGCTTGAATGAATAATCCCTTATTGTTTGCGGTCTATATGGAAAAATAGAAACTATCTTACTTTGATTAAATTTAGAAATTTAGACTAGTAAATTGACAGGGTGGGGGTCGCTGGTTCGAACCCAATCGGGATCATACTTATAGTCGTAGCAAGGTTTGAATCAACTTTCTCATACCCTAAAATGTTATGGTCGTAGCAAAACCTGTTACGATACTCAACGACCACTTCACAAAATCATGTGAGGTGGTATTTTCTATGTTACTAAAGTTTGTTATCCAAGATTTTTATGAAGACAGAGAGTTTAAAAATGTAACTCCACAGACTATGGAAACTTACAAGTTAATCCTCAACGAAATGTAACGCTTTTTCAACGAGAATGAAGTTCTTATTGTTGAAGATGTCTCCCCTTCTCATGTTAAACAATACATAATTCACTGTAAGGACAAGGGTAATAAGCCTACTACCACAAACACTAAGTTACATCGTACAAGAGCCTTCTTTAATAATATGGTTGAATGTGAAGTAATTAAAAAGAGCCCTGCCACCAAAGTACCCAAAGCCAAAGAAGATATCCGAATAGATGTATTTACGGATTATCACATTAAACAACTGCCCCATTACTATAGAAGGATTAATAGAGAAAAGCCCTTTGTTGCCTATCGAGATCATACAAACATTATTGTTTTAATTGGTACAGGCATCAGGTTATCTGAACTTACTACATTAAAATGGACTGATTTAGACATAGGTAATCAAACCCTTTCTTTATTCGGTAAAAACCGTAAGCGCGAATCTATTCCTGTGACAGAGAAGGTTATTCACGAATTGTCTTCCTACCACCTATACTGTGAACAAGTATTTGGCCGTGAGTATTTAAGTGATTATATCTTTACTAATCGTTACAACAAAGAATTCACACCCGATGCCTTAAAAAATGTATTTAAACGGTTAGCACGAATTATGAATTTTAAAGATGTCAGATTATCAGCCCATACTTTCCGACACACCTTCTGTCAACGATGCATCCATTCTGGAATGAGTACATTTGCTATCCAAAAACTAATGAGACATTCCTCAATAGCCGTAACCGAAAAATACGCTGCCATGTGGGGAAATGATTTAAAAGAACAAAACGACAAGTATAATCCATTAAATACAGTGGATGTATAATCAACACTCTTTAGATAGACTTTATGGTCTATCTTTTTTATGGTAGACAAATAGAAAATTGCTGTATCCCTTGATATGAATGACTTTTCGGTTAAGGCTGGGAATTTTCTATTATAGGTAAAGATACATCTAATCATTTAGAAAAGGCAATTCTGTATAATTAGAAACCACTCATATCAAGCGTTACAACAACGTTAGTTAAATAAGATGGGAATTTTGTATTACAAGAAGATATATGCTCAATCAACCTACTACTTTAGTAAAATAGATTTCAAAACTAGCTCTCCTTTCACTTTGTTTGTGAATATTCTAACATAAGTGAATCTTAAATATTTCAGATTATTCTTCCGCATCAAGGCCGATATGCTATAGTTTTTACACTACAGGATAGTATTCATTTCCAATTTAATTCTTAGATAATTTTATAAAAGTTCATTTTTTTGTTTTTTGGGTAGTCTATTTTTGGTAGTGAGTAGTGATTTTTAGCTTATTGTAGGAATGTTAATTGACTTTTGTAGTTTTTAAGGATCTTTTAATATTTAGGAGGGAAAGTATGCTAGCAACGTTAATAATTTTTCTATCAATAATTTTTGTATGTTATTTGTCTATAGCTTGATAACTTATAATTTCAGTTCTTATGTATTTCTATTATTAAATTTTATAATACTATTAATAGGACTACTAAAAAAGATCAGAAAAATTCCGGAAGATATATAAGGATTATTTTTTCGTTGGTTGTTTCTATTCTGATTATACGTAAATAAAAATTTATTAAATTTCTAATAAAAAAGAAGCTATTAATTGAACAAAATAGCTTCTATTCACAAAATTTGTATAACCTTTAAATAGCATTTATTGATGGTGATTAAATTATTGTAGCTCCACCATCAATCACTAATTCAGTACCTGTTAAATAACTTGCTTCATCTGATGCAAGGAATAATACTCCCTGTGCCACTTCAATTGGTTCAGATGGACGGCCTAATGGAATAATGGATGTAATATGTTCAGAAGCTTTTTCATCTTCTAATGTACCTTTCATCATTGGTGTATTAATAAAGCCGGGATGAACCGAATTCACTCGAATATTAAATTTACCATAACTTGCAGCAACATTTTTTGTCATCGAACGGATTGCACCTTTTGTTGCAGTATAAGCAGTTGGACCTGCTGTACCAATCATTGCAGCTATAGATGATATGTTAACAATGGAACCGCTCCCAACTTTTTTCATAATAGGTAGGACGTACTTCATACCTAAAAAAGTACTTTTAAGATTGATATTTATTACCATGTCCCATTCATCCAATTCAGTTGTTTCTGGTGTACCAAATTGATTTTTACCACCGATCCCTGCATTGTTTATTAAAATATCTACCTTACCATAAGTAGCTACTGCTTGTTCAACAACAAATTCCCATTCTTCAGAAGAAGCTACATTATGCTTTATTGCATAGGCGTCTCCGCCATTACGAATAATTTCATTTACAACCTCTTCTAATTTTTCATATTGTACGTCAGTTGCAACTACTTTTGCTCCTTCTTTAGCAAATAGTTTTGCCTCTTCTGCACCCATTCCGCTTGCAGCTCCAGTAATAATAGCTACTTTATTTTGTAATCTCATTTCAAATCCTCCTTTATGACAAAAGAATATAATGTCAATGTCATAATAATTTAATTTGTGAAAATTTTAGTACATTTCTATTATAAATGAATTGTTATTTTAAATATATTTAATTATATTTAAGTTAACTTAGTTATTTTTTAAGTATATAAGGGGTGAATATATTGAACTTAGAACAACTAGCAAACATTGTAGAAATATCTAAAACAAAGTCTTTAACATTAGCGGCAAATAATCGAAATATCACTTTACCAACATTAAGCCAATCTTTATCACAATTTGAGAAGGAAATTAATATCAAATTATTTAAAAGGTCTCGATCTGGTACAATTCCTACTAAAGAGGGACAATTAATAATTAATAAAGCTAGGGAAATAATTTTAAAGATTGAGATTCTAAATGAAACCATCCAAATAATCAAGAATGAACTTAATGGAACCATAAGATTCGGTTCATTACCCGGTTTTATGCCCTTAATAATTGACTCCTTCTCAGATTTTAAAAAAACTTATCCTCTAATAAAATCCAACCTATTCGAAGGAAGTACAACACAAATATATGAGAAACTGTTAAATCAAGATATCGACATTGCTCTTTTAGCATTTGATGATAAAGATCAATTAGAAAAAAAGGAATATTACTTTGAAAAAGTAACTTCTTGTAAAACTGTGATTGCGGTAAATAATACATCTCCACTTGCCAAAAAGATATCAGTCACACTTTCAGATATTAGTGACTATCCAATAGCAATTCATGATGATTATAAAATAATGGATATTTTATCTAGTGATAATAATTTTGATAAGATAGATATTGCTTTAAGAACAAATAATTTAGATTCAATCCGTAAAAGTCTTTCAAATAATACTGCTATTACCATAGGCTTAAATTATAGTTTCATAACTGATCCTTATTTTATTCAACAAGAGGATATTGTTCTCATTGATTTAATAGTACCTTTTCCACAAAACCAATTTATTGGTTTTGTGAGGTTAAATAATACTAACTATTCAGAAATAACACGTGTTATGGTGGAATTTGCAAAAAAACAATTTAATAAATATATTGACATTTAAATTAGCAAACTTAAAAAATCATACTTATGACTTTTTTAAAAATATTGGAATGAAAAATAACCCAGTAATCATGTTTAGAACCGCCAATTCCCCTACATTAATTATGGTAGCTTTAATGCAAGAGCCTTTCATTTACCTAAAGGAAGAAAGTTATTAATGACATACATCAAAAATGAAGAGTTAAACAATTAGAAGTAGCTAAGATTAAGACGGGGCATAATGGGACAAAATTGGACATAACCGCCACTAAGTTCTGAAGCCTCTCTTAAGGATGCTGGTATTTAAAAAATCTGAAATAGAAAAAGAAGTGCAATAAAACAATATTGTAAATTATAGAAAATCCGCTTTCTAAAGGAAAACGGATTTTTTCTAACCTTATGAAAGGTTGCACTTCATGGAAGTAGCTGCCAATAGGTTTTATTTGCTAATTCAATGCTCTTAGTTGGATAGTTATTTTATCAAAGTCATATTGGGTCTAAATTTATTCCACAAAGTGAACATTTACTTCACCAATTTGTGTAAACTTGGCTGTAAACTGATCTCCTTTTTCTACTACTACCGCTGCGGATAAGGCACCTGATAAAATAACCTCCCCGGCTTTAAGTGTGACACCATATTCCGATAATTTATTCGCTAACCAAGCAACACATAGAGCCGGATCTCCTAAAACATCCATCCCTTTTCCTTCATTAACCACTTGGTTATTTTTTAAAAGTTGCATATGAATGCTAATTAAATTCACGTCACTTATGTGAACTTTATTTGATCCAAGAACATAAAGTCCACAAGAGGCATTGTCGGCAACCGTATCTTCAAGTTTTATTTTCCAATCTTTAATACGGCTATCAACAACTTCAAGGGCAGGTACAACATAATCTGTTGCCCGTAGAACATCATCTACAGTAACATTTGGGCCAACTAAATCTTCCTTAAGTACAAATGCAATTTCGCCTTCAATTTTTGGTTGAAATAATTGACTTAGGGAAATTTCTGCCCCCTCTTCTACATACATCGACTCTAAAAGATGTCCATAGTCCGGTTGATCTACACCTAAGAGATTTTGCATTGCAAATGATGTTAAACCAATTTTTTTGCCTGTGATACAATCACCTAGCATTGTTGCAATTTTAATTCGTTTGACTTGAATGGCATAGGCATCATCAATAGTCATTGTCGGCTCTTGTATTGTAAGTGGTATAATTGATTGATGTTTTTCATGTGCTTTATCAAGCAGTTGAATTACATTAGATATTAATTGCTCTGTTACCATAACTCCCCTCCTCTAAAGATTAAATTCTAGTTAAACTTCTTGATTGGCTAGGCTGCAGCCAGTGAATTTTCACATTTCCCTTTGTTACCTTATTGAACGAATCCATAATTCGTATATTACCATGTTCGTTGACAGAAACAATTGACTTGATTTTATACTGACCGTACTCCAACACAACCTCATAAATCCCCTCATTAGGAAGCATCTTCGGCTCCATAGGTTTGAATTGATTTCCATCCCAAAGCATTTTAACGGTATAGTGCTTTCCAAGAAAATGAGGAATCTCATGCACATCGGTCGATAGTAATCGTTGTCGAATTGCTGTTGAACTAATTTTTTCACCTAAATAGTCTACACGTTGTACCTCGGTTACAGTAATTTGATATTTTGAATCATTGGGAATATGTTTAAGTTTTCCTGCACCTTTAGATCCATAAGAGAAATCAAAACCTGCAATCACATGTGTTACACCAAGATTTAGTAAATAGGCATCAACAAATTGTTTGGGTGACAGTGCTGCAAAATCAAGTGTAAAATCGACAAGATAAAATATGTCCACACCTAAACGATTGAGCATCATTTCTTTTTCAGAAAGTGTCGTTAAATGAGAAATACATCGCTTCCCGCCAGACAAGATATTGATAGGATGTGGCCTAAAACTCATTAGTGCTAATGGAAATCCACGATTATTTGCTTCTTTACGGGCAATTTGTATGACACGCTGGTGTCCCAGATGGACACCATCAAAATAGCCAAGTGCCATAACACAAGGAGTTACCTTAGTATAAATTCCCTGTAAATTTAGAGCATTAATTAAAATCGTTTTCATTAGCATAACTCCTTCTATCATCCTTGTTAGAGATTCCCATTTCCCTTATACTTCAACTAATTCCTCGAGGCTGCGATATTTTCCATTGAAAAATAATAATGGATCACCATCTTCAACCGTAATGTTAGTTACTTTACCAATGAATAATGTGTGGTCACCTTCAACATGTTCAGCAGAAACTTCACAAGCAACTTGCACAATAGCCCCAGGGATAACAGGTACATCTGTTAAACGATTAAATGTTACCTCCTGATCTTTAATTTGACCTGCAAATACTTTAGAAATTTCTTCCTGATTAGAACTTAAAATATTGACTGAAAACTTTTTGGCTTGTTGGATTTTAGGAAGCATACGTGCGTTTTCTTTAATCGAAATCACTACTAATTTTGGATTAAGTGAAACGGACATAAAAGCATTCGCTGTCATTCCATGTGTTACATCCTCTAGGTCTGTTAAAATGACTGTCACACCAGTTGCAAATTTACCCATTGCACTTCTAAATAAACGATCATCCATTTTTGAACCTCCCCTAACGATTTAACTTTTATAGATTTACTGGATAGCCTATTTTTCGAAACATAAAGGATCTTCAAAACTTGCTTAAAAATAATTTTCAAGCCTTTACTGTTCCACTTTTCAACTCCGCAGCAACCTCTAAAATCATATCCTCTTGACCACCAACTGCTTTACGTTTACCGATCTCTATGAGAATATCACGTGCATCTACACCAAATCTTTCTGCAGCTCTTTGCGCATGTAATAAGAAGCTTGAATAAATACCCGCATACCCCAATACTAAGCTACCGCGTGTAATCTCTTGAGGTGTTGGCAGAATTGGCGCTACAATTTCTTCAGCTACATCCATTATTTTATATAAATCAATTCCTGTAACAATATTCATTTTATCCAATATGCTTACTAGGACTTCGGTTTGTGTATTACCAGCACCAGCACCTAAACAACGGATACTGCCATCTATACGATCAGCTCCATGTTCAATAGCAGTTAATGAATTTGCCACAGCCAGTGACAAATTATTATGTGCATGAAAACCTAGAGGAACGTTTATTTCTTGTTTCAATGCTTTTATTCGATCCGCTACCTGAATTGGAAGTAGAGCACCTGCAGAATCTACAATATAAATGACATCTGCTCCACCATTTTCCATAATTTTTGCTTGCTCTACAATTTTACTTGGTTCAGCCATATGGGACATCATTAGAAAACCAACTGTTTCTAGACCCAGCTCCTTCGCTAAGCTTAGATGCTGTAATGAAACGTCTGCCTCCGTGACATGTGTAGCGACGCGAACCATAGAAACACCTAAATCTCCTGCAAGTCTAATATCAGGCTTCGTTGCAATTCCTGGTAAGGAAAGTACAGCAATTTTTGAATTTCCGGCAGTTTCTACAGCAGCCTCGATGAGCTTAAACTCATCCGTATGTGAATGGCCGTACTGAACCGTCGATCCCCCAAGACCATCTCCATGAGCAACCTCGATATATGGTACGTTTGCTGAATCTAAGCCAGCAACAACTTTCCTAACCTGTTCAACTGTAAATTGATGACGGACCGCATGACTGCCATCTCTTAAAGCTACTTCTGTTATGATAATATCGCGTTTCATCGTATTCCTCCTTTACACAGTTGTCTTTGCCTTTGCCCATTCCTCAGCAATTTTAATAGCTGCAGCTGTTATAATATCCAAATTACCAGCGTAAGCAGGTAAATAATCAGCAGCACCAGCAACCTCCAGGAATACAGTGATACGATTTCCCTCAATGTATGGACGTGTTTTTAAGCGATACCCTAGAACATATTGCTGAACTGCTTTTTCCATTTTTTTAAGTGCATCAATCAATGCTTCCTCATCTGTTACCGGATGATCTACTAACAGATGAATCGTGTCATTCATCATAATTGGTGGTTCAGCAGGGTTTAAAATTAAAACTGTTTTTCCTTTTTTTGCTTTGCCGACAACCTCAATGGCACGTGAAGTAGTTGCGATAAATTCATCAATGTTCGCACGTGTTGCTGGGCCAGCACTTTTACTTGCAATTGTGGCAACAATTTCCGCATATTCTACCTCATAAAGCTGAGATACTGCATAAATAATTGGAATTGTTGCTTGTCCACCACATGTCACCATATTTACGTTATCTGCTTGTTGATGTTCGTAAAGGTTCACTGTTGGTACTGTAAGTGGTCCAATTGCTGCTGGGGTTAAGTCAATTACTCTCTTACCGTGAGTTTTTAGTAGCTTTGCATGCTTCACATGTGCATAAGCACTAGTTGCGTCAAACACAACATCTGCAAGTCCTGGAGTTTGAAGAAAGCCTTCAATTCCCGTATCGATAGCTTGAAAACCTGCTTCACGTGCTTTTCGTAAGCCCTCGGAGTTGGGATCAATCCCTATAACAGCCGTTAACTCTAGAAAAGAGGACCGCTGAATTTTTTTCATCAAATCGTTACCAATGTTGCCTGACCCTAAAATGGCTACCTTTAATTTTGCCATGTCTAAATCCCCCTTGTTTACTCATATTTCAATTGAATAAACATTCATTTTTTGACTCGTTATTAAGGTGAATTAGCCCATACCAATTCCTTGATAGCCATATAAATTACGACCATATGTGTATAGTGCATCTTCATATAGAGACGTTATATGTGTGGCTACGGCAATGATGTCTCGTACAAACACTTCAATTGTGTCATTTTTTATTAGAGATGCCCCACCGAGTGAGACCATTACTGTCGTAGCGATTTCTTGACAAATTTTAATAATTTCTGCACGTAGTGAAGAAAACTCCCCTTTTTCGTATGGACCTTCTGTTTCATAAGTTGCTAATAGATCGTAATATTGTTCCATTAAACCATTCGCTTTTTTATATTCCAACATAAGTTTAGCTAGAATTCGCTGACTACGAGGAGAATCTTTTTCATTTTCTCCATGTAGACGAACACGTGCTTCTGTTCTCTTTTTATATTCATCCAGCAAACGCCTAGCTCCACCTAATGCCATATTTGGAAACCCAAGATAGAATGCAGAGAAGTATGGTACATGGTAATAAGGATAATCGGGATCATAATTAGAACCCTCCGGTGGACGGCGTGTATCATTCGCTAATTCAAGTCTTAAAACGCGTCTTCTTGGAATAAATACTTCCGTTGCAATCACTTGGTTACTACCTGAACCACGTAAACCAAATGTATCCCAATTTTCATTTACTTTCACTTCATCTTTACGCATGAAACACATAATTAATTCTGGTTGATTTGATTCAGGTAATTGAGCAATTGCCCCTAAACCAATCCATTCTGCAAAGTTAACACCGCTTGTATAGTTATAAGTACCTGTTAAGCGAACACCGCCATCAACCACGGTTACTTGTCCAACTGGCGCGAAAACATCCACGATCAAACCGTTTGAATTTATAATTTCGTCTCTACCTTCTTGTGGAAGGTGTGCTGTTAAGGAGTTGTGTAAAGGGAAGAAATAACCTAACCATGCAGCTGAGATATTATGGTACGCGATAGTACGTACAATTTCTCCAAGGCCACGTAACGAAATTTGTGGACCACCATATTCTTTCGGTAGATTTGCACGAGTAATTCCTGATTCAATTAACTTATTAACATAGTTTCGAGAAACAGAGGCATTTATTTCGGAAGTTGCTACTTCTGATTCTGCTAGTAGGCCTGCTTCACGTGCTTTTTCAATAAGCTCTAGTTCAACATCTGTAAATCCTTTGGATTTTTGCTTTGTATCAACTGACATTTATAACCCTCCTATTATACGTTTTCAAGTTTATAACAAATCTTAGTTAGCGAAGATGTTATATTCGGAGTTTTAAATACTGGTGAGGCCACTAAAAAACATTAAAATCTCTTCTTTAGTGACCTCACGTTATTGTATTCTAGTTAACTAGAAGAACTCTTTAGCTGCTTTAATGAAATCTTCTCGCTTTTCTACCTGCAGCCAATGTCCGCACTGTGTAAATAAACGAAGCTCTGCATTAGGTAAATGTTCCATCAAATTAATACTGCTCTCTTTTGGAACAAATCGGTCATTAAAACCATGCAGTAGTAAGAATGGTTGTTTCATTTGACGTAATGCATTGGGAGGAATATGACCTTCCCCAGGCATAGGGAACATATTTTGCAAATAGGAATTGCGAATCTCTTCACGTTGAATAGTTTCATATCGAATTTCTAAAATATCTTCTAATGAATCTTGAATCGTTGCAGGATCATAAACAAACCAACTTGTTAAGTTTCGTAGGTTTTCATACGTTGGGTTTTTATAAAAACCAACCATTCGTATTATTTCCGGAGTAGGCGGTGTTTCTCCACCAGCACTGCCCATAAGTAAAACTTTTTTCACTCGTTCAGGTGCATACATAACAACATTTAACGACACATAACCACCCATTGAATTACCTACGAGACTGAATTTCTCTATGTTTTTCTTATCAAGTAGTTCAAGCAGTTGCTCAACGCGTAGCTGAGTCCATTCCCAAAATGATTTTGGGTGTACTTCGGGGTGTTTTGTATTTCCAAATCCATACATATCAGGAGCAATCACATGATAGTTCTTTGCAAGCTCTGGTAAAATATGTTGCCAATTACTTACTGAATTCGCTCCGGGACCTGAACCGTGTAGGAATACGATTACTTCCTCATTTTCTTGTCCTGCTTCACAATAGAACGTTTGAAACCGACCTGTATCTAAAGTTTCTGTTGAATAGCTCATTATAGTCCCTCCTATGCTTCTGTTGAATCAGCATCCATTCCCTGAAGATCTTGTCCCCAATAAGTTAAACCAACTTTTAAATCTTCAGGAGTCCACTTAATAGCCTCCCAATCAGGTTCAAAAATCAAATAACTTCCTGAAAATAGTTCCACACGATGACCACTACCTGGGTCTTTTACATATAAGTAAATTGCCTGTGAAATACCATGTTTACCTGGCCCAATAAGCTCAATTCCATTTTCACTTAAAATGTCAGCTGCACGTAATATATCTTGGGCATTATCAAACCAATAAGCTAGGTGGTGTAAACGGTTAGGTGTTTTAGCTTCCGGTTCAGCCATAACAGCTATGTCATGAACCAATGGAGTTACACTTAACCAACCAGCTTGAATAACTCCATTTCCTAAATCTACATATTCACGCATTTTAAATCCCAAATTATCAATTAACCATTTATGAATTACTGATGGATCGTGTGAAGTCGCTAGATTCACGTGGTCAATACGACGAGGTGAAGCACCTTTTCTCCAAGATTTATAAGTTTGGTTCTTTAGCACGGATTTGCGGTCTTGATCTGGATGCGTTTTTTCCATCTCATAATAAATTTCAAATGGATGCTCACTGGGTAACTCAAAGCGAATTGCTCTTCCTTGACCTGCTTCTTCACCCGATTCAACCCACTTCACTTCTGCTCCAGCCTCAGTTAGTAATTCAGCAAATTTCTCTACATCTTCAGGACGTTTTGTACGCCAACCAATGTGATCTACTTTTGATTTTTCCCCTTGTTTTAGCGATAGTGTATGGTGTTCAAAATCTCCCCATGCACGTAAATAATGTGTACCATTCACTACTTCTGTTTCTTCTAAACCTAAGACTTCAGAGAAGAACCATAGTGATTTTTTTAAATCCGGTGTGATTAAAGCAATATGACCTAGTTTAGCAATCTCTGGTAACATTTTCTTTTCCCCTTTTTTGTTTGTTTTTTATCATTTACACATTCAATATATTAGATATAAAATATTCTGAAAACAGACTAATTGTATTAATTTGAAAGCGTTTTCAGTATATTTCGTTTGGTTTTTTCTTTTTTATGGTATTTTAGTATTAAGAGAGAAATAACAATATTTTTTGAGGCACTTCTTACAATTAAGGGGGGAATAGGTTGGAACAACGTGTTATTTCTTTAAAAAGGACTACTTTTCATCTTGAAAATAGGGAGAAAGATATCGACAATATTGCAATCGTTAAGGCTTTAAGTTTTCTAAAAGCAGATATCATTGAAATAAATGGGATAGAGAAAGCAACAGAATTAATGTTTAATTATGGGTATCAATTAGGGGTTTCAGAAGCTCACCGAATGAGAGAAAAATATTTCGATATACAAGATCTACTTAAACAAGGGCCTACTCTTCATTGTGAAAAAGGACATATAAACGGTTCGATTTTCGAAGGGTATATGGAATTTTATGGTGATAAATCAGTTAAGGCTGTTTATGGTATAGGAACGTGGTTACAGTCTTACGAGGCAAAAGTTCATCTAGATTATTTTGGTCAAAGTGATGTACCAGTTTGTCATACACTTATGGGATTTGCTACTGGCTATATGAGCACCATTTTTCAGTTTGAAGTAAAGGTAGTTGAGAAAACCTGTGTAGCAAGAGGTGACGAAAATTGTACATGGGAGTTTTATACTGTTAACCCTTTACCTGATGAATCAAATGAAAACTCTGAAAATCAAGTATCGTTTGATCTGATTGAACTTGGCAATATTCAAAGTGAAATGATTCAAGCGATTATTGATGGAGCAACAGTAGAGGATATATTTAAAGAAGCTGAAAAAATTTTTGGCAGAACCTTTTTAATAGAAGATATATTTTATAACTTTGTACATTCTACTAATTTATCAGAGATCGATAGACAATTAATTGAGCAGGATATGCAGATATATGACCAAAATGAGAGAAATCAATTAGGTACTTATTTTTTTGAAAAGCGTCAGCAACTTCCTTTCACAAAAAAGGTTGTTCAATTAGATAATCATGTTCGTTTAACAAACACGATTGTCATTAAAAATAAAGTCGTTGCATATTTGTCAGTTATATCGATGCATCCAACAACATTTTCCTCATATGACTATTTAATACTATCTAAATTGACAAATGTAATTTCTGTTCTACTTATGATGAATTCTATTATAGAAAAATCAAAAGCAGAGAGTGAATCCAAGTTTACTAATGATATTTTGCATCAACGTTTAACAGATATAAATCAGATTCTTTCTAGGTCTCGCTACTTTAATATTGATATTAACCAACTATACACCGTTGCTATTGTGAGAAGGAATAATAATATGTATAGGATTCAAAAAGAGTTTGAAAACTTTGTTCGGGAACACTTAAAAAAACAGCGTATACTTATTTCTTTTAAGGAGATGGAACTAGTTATTTTGTTATTTCATCCTCTAAAAGATCATTCTATGGTTCAGAAGGTTTTTAGTAATTTAAGAGAAGCTTTAATGGAACAATTCCCTAATTATCCTGTTCAAATTGGTTACAGCGAGATAGGACATAGCATTTTGGAGGCAAACTCTCACTATAATGAGGCTGCAATTGCTCTCATCTCCAACCCCAACGCATCCATTACTGCATTTAAAGATATTAGTGTTTTATCAATATTTATTAATGATTTAAATATAGAACATATTAAGCAACTTGCGAATAATCGATTTGCAGGAATCTTTTCATTAAAGGAACAAAAACGGATTGAGCTCTTAGAAACTTTATATATATATCTAAATAATAATTTAAAAATTGAATCTACGATACGCTTATTAAAGATTTCAAAGAGTGGACTTCTCTATCGACTAGAAAACTTGAAAGAGTATTTGAAGACAGATTTTAAGGATCCTAATGAGAATTTCCAAATCCTTCTTTTATTGAAAGCGATGGACATATATTCTAAGACTAGCAATACTCAAGACAGTAATTTTATTGTGGATTTTACAAATAGTTAATCCAATGGCGGCTAAAAGTTGATATAGAGGAATATCATACTAATAATCCAGATTAAACAAACGCACAGATCCTTGCTTCTGGTCTAAATTTTTTCTAAGAATTCAAATTGATACTATGGGTTTCTATAAACAACGGAATTAAGAGATTCAGTTTGTATAAATAATCAATGGCACCCTGAATTAGTGGACTGTTTGGACTCTATTTATGCATATATTGTATATAAGATTCAGAATAGTAAATTGACAGGGTGGGGTCCATACTTCTTCAGGCTTAACCCCAAGTGTATCAAGGTGTTGAGCCTTTTTCTATTTTCAGTAAAAACCCATTACTCCTGTATTTTTATACATTGGACAAATACTGCACAGAAGCTGCACACGATACTGCACAAGCCCAGTGTTTCCATTGGATTCAGCTGTCTCCATTATTTCTATTAAATCCAAAATGTTCACCGAACCGATTCGAGTCCTCATCGAGCCTGACTTCTACGTGTGAATCTCCTTCTGTAATCACCTTTGAATCTGGGATTGTCGGGGAATGTTTCTCGTTATCATACGAGTAGGTAATCCACTCCCTTATGGATTCATCGGGATCGGGAGGTGTGCTATCGGCATCGCCTACGGTTTTTCCTGTGTATTTTTAGGATAGCATCCTCCTCTTCTCCCTCCCCCATTACATACACGTCTTCCCCGTATTCCTCAAGGGATGACTTGGACCAAGTTTTCTCATACTCTTTATAATCACGGATAACCTTAAAACGCAGGTTATTCACGGTTAATAAATATTCAAACAACTGCTTTGTCACTCAATCAAAAGCACCTCTTTAATATTTCATATAGTAAATATATCACAATGTAATAAGACAGGAATAAATGTAAAATATAGCGGGATAAGTTAGCTTATTAATTGAATTGAGGGAATAATAAAAACAGTGCACATTGAATGAAGGTGTGCACTGCTATTTTCATACTATATTTTATGCGTGTTTCTAGATTTTTATCTATTTTTTCATTTTGATACATATAAGGCCTTTCGAAACCTATTACGTTTTACTCAAAAGGAATTTTCTCTCAACTTTTACCATTAGAATCTGATAAGCATCCGTAGGTCACACTAAAGATAAAAGATTGCAGGTCAACAGCTATCAGAAGTTTGGTGGCAAATAAAAAAACCATGTACATCTTGTACATGGTTTTATGACCCCTACGGGATTCGAACCCGTGTTACCGCCGTGAAAGGGCGGTGTCTTAACCGCTTGACCAAGGGGCC
>NZ_JBZAJC010000018.1:0-51789 GCF_058215915.1 Pradoshia sp. Z3_51
CTTGCTTGGCGTTTCGTTTTGTTTAGTTTTCAAAGAACAATCTGTTTTGTTGTCGTTTTGGCGACTTAACTATCATACCAAGTTAGCAACCTCATGTCAACAACTTTTTTTATTTTTTTCTTTATCGCTTGCTTCGTATTTAATACTGCAGCAGCGACGTTTATTAATATACCACCTTGTTTTTTATTTTGCAATACTTTTTTATAAAAGTTTTTGTTTTTATCCTTTCTTATACTATGAAGCTTAGATTTATATCCTTATCTTCATATATCAATTATACGAATTAAAGAAAATAAAGAAGAAGCTGCCCTTAATCGGCAGCTTCTTCTTTAAAATCTTATCTATGTCTCATTAACGGGAATAACAGTACATCACGAATTGAAGGTGAATTAGTTAGTAGCATAATTAGACGGTCCATACCAATTCCAAGACCTCCTGTTGGAGGCATACCATACTCCAATGCTTCTATATAATCATCGTCCATCATATGTGCTTCATCATTACCTTGTTCACGCTCTTTTAATTGCGCTTCAAAGCGTTGACGCTGATCAATTGGATCATTTAGCTCAGTGAAGGCGTTCGCATGCTCACGTCCCACGATAAATAACTCAAAACGATCAGTAAAGCGTGGATCATCCTCATTCTTTTTAGCCAACGGAGAAATTTCTACCGGATGACCATAAATGAAGGTTGGTTGTATTAACTTCTCCTCGATTTTTTGCTCGAAGAATTCGTTAACAATATGACCGTATGTCATAGATTCAGTAATTTGGACATCATGTTCTTTAGCAAGCGCACGCGCTTCTTCAACTGATGTTTCTTTCCAGAAATCTACACCTACGTATTCTTTAATTGCATCTACCATATGAAGTCTTGTCCATTTTGGTGTTAAATCCACTTCATAATCACCGTAAGGAATGACAGTTGTTCCTAAAACTTCTTTTGCAATATAAGCAATGACATTTTCAGTCAAGTCCATTACATCATTGTAGTCAGCATAAGCTTCGTAAAGCTCAAGCATTGTGAACTCAGGATTATGTCTTGTGGACACTCCTTCATTTCTAAATACTCGACCGATTTCGTATACTTTTTCCAAACCACCAACAATTAGCCTTTTCAAGTGTAATTCAATGGCAATACGCATATACATAGGCATATCAAGCGCATTATGATGCGTTATAAACGGACGTGCAGATGCACCACCAGCAATTGAATGAAGCATTGGTGTTTCAACCTCAAGGAATCCTTGGTCGTCAAAGTAACGTCTCATTGCCTGAATGATACGACTGCGTGTTACAAATGTTTTTTGGCTTTCTTCACTTGTAATTAAGTCTAAATATCTCTTACGATAGCGCTCTTCAATATCTTTTAATCCATGATATTTTTCCGGAAGAGGACGAAGGGACTTAGTAAGATATGTAAACTGGCTTACTTTTATAGAAAGCTCTCCCACTTTAGTTTTAAATACCGTTCCTTTAATACCTACAATATCGCCAAGGTCAGCCATAGTGAATAGCTCATAAGCTTCTTCCCCAATAGCATCTTTACGCACATATATTTGAATTTGACCGCTCACATCTTTAATATGAGCAAAGCCTGCTTTTCCTTTTCCACGCTTTGTCATAATTCTGCCAGCTATAGATACTTCCGCATTCTTTGCTTCTAAATCCTCTTTTTCCACATCTGCATATTCATTGCTAATTTCTTGAGCCAAATGTGTACGTTCGAATCTTTTGCCAAATGGATCTATGCCCATTTCTTGGATGCGGTTCATTTTGTCACGTCTGACTTTTAATTGGTCGTTTAATTCTTCATAATTGCTCATCTTATTTCCACTCCATCTCTATCACGTATATACTGTTCCTTTATTTTACACAACCTTAGAACCTAATATATAAAAAATATCATTATCCTTTTAAAAGTATCATAAAAACTGCCGGTTTTACCGGCAGTTTCTACATACTTATTATACAGTATATCAGGTACTGTCAAATCATCAAACTGCACGAACGGCTTCATGGAGTTCAATATCTTCCACCATATTATAAAGCAGCCCTACCAATTGTTCACGTGTGTTGCACTCATTTATCTCATTTCTGATTCTACCGCTTCCTTTAATACCTTTCAAATACCAAGCTGCGTGTTTTCTCATCTCACGCACAGCGATAAACTCATCCTTCAATGCAATAAGGCGGTCAAGATGCAGGACGCAAACATCGATTTTTTCACGAACAGATGGCTCCGGCAAAAGGAACCCATTTTCTAAATACTTAACGGTTTGGTACATCATCCACGGATTCCCGAGTGCAGCACGACCGATCATGACTCCATCACAGCCAGTTTCTTCAAGCATCCTCTTGGCATCCTGTGGAGTCTGTACATCCCCATTTCCAATAACCGGTATATTGACAGCTTCTTTTGCCATACGGATATAATCCCAGTTTGCCGTTCCTTCATACATTTGAACCCGAGTACGTCCATGGACAGATATCGCACTTCCGCCCGCTCTTTCAACTGCCCTTGCATTCTCTTCAACAAATATATGCTTGTCATCCCAGCCAATTCTCATTTTAACCGTAACCGGTTTATCTACTTTATCAACTACAGCTGAAACCATCTCATAAATCTTATCCGGATTTAGTAACCATCTGGCTCCCGCTTCACATTTAATAATCTTGTTAACAGGACAGCCCATATTAATATCAATTATATCTGCATTGGTGTTCTTATCCACAAACTGAGCAGCCTGAACAAGCGATTCTTTTTCTCCACCAAAAATTTGAAGGCTCAATGGCTTTTCTCGTTCATCAATATAGAGCATGTTGAGGGTTTTTTCATTTCCATAAATTATTCCCTTATCACTAACCATTTCTGCACAAACAAGCCCTACCCCAAATTCCTTAACTGTTAAACGAAATGCTGAGTTACAAACTCCGGCCATAGGTGCAAGTACAACCGGATTCTTCATTTCGACATTGCCAATCTTCAACAATTCAATTCCTCCCTATCCTTTACTTGCACTTATCATTAAATCTATTTAACGAGAGGTTTTAGTTCCTCCACTGTAATGTCCAACTGATTTGCAATATCCTGCAAAAAGCGCTCAGAGGGTATTCGGTTGCCTCTTTCTACCTCGCCAAGCATTGAGACAGAGACAGATAACTCCCTTGCAAATTCCTCTTGAGTAAAACCTTTCAGCTTTCTAAATGCCCTAATACGCCTTCCCCATTTTTCCGCTTCCATATCCGAACCCCTTCTTTTTCGGGGATATCATCCATGATTTCCCTTATAGGTTTTTCCATATTAGGCAGAATGATGTCCTTATCTATCTCCACGAGCGGGATAACCACAAAGGCCCTATCAAGCATCCGCGGATGAGGGACAATTAGGTTTTTCGTTACAATATTTTCTTGATTATATAACAAAATGTCAAGGTCTATTGTTCGCGGACCCCACCTAATTTCCCTTTTTCTGCCAAGATTTTGTTCTATCTTCATGCAGGTAACCAATAGTGTTTGTGCATCGAAAGTTGTGTTTATACAAACAACCATATTCAAAAATTTACCTTGTTCTAAATAGCCTACTGGATTTGTCTCATATATAGATGATAAAGATATAATCTCATTTTCAGGTACTGCTGCCAATTCGCTTATGGCATCCTTTAAATTCGATTCTCTATCCCCTACATTTGTACCTAATCCAATATAAACTTTATTCATCATGCTGCTCTTGCTCCCTTATAATCTCAACTGCAACAAAATCGTAGTGACCCGGTATCGGTGGGTCTGGTTTCACAACCTTGATTTTGCATGAATGAATAATTGAATATGTGCCTAAAATTTCTGCTGATATCTTTTCTGCCACTGCTTCGATTAGATTATATGGCTTTCCTTCCACAATAGCCTTACATAAAGTGTATATTTCAGCATAATTAACCGATTTATTCAGATCATCTGTTTCTCCGGCGACTTGCAGATCCATATACAATTCTGCACTTACTCTATAACGCTGTCCAAGCTTATTTTCTTCTTCATAAACACCATGGTATCCATAAAATTCCATATTTTCAAGAATTATTTTATCCATTTACTTTCACCTTTCCAAGCATCGCATCCATCATACGGGCCATACGGGACATCTCTTTCACATCATGCACCCTTATGATTTGACACCCCTGCTGAACCCCTAAACATATTGTCGCCCCTGTACCTTCCATTCTTTCCTCTACTGGTAGATCAAGTGTTCTGCCGATCATTGATTTACGTGATGTTCCCAATAAGACGGGGTAACCCAGGCTGGTCAATATGTCTAAATTTCGCATCATCAGCAAGTTCTCCTCCAGTGACTTCGCGAAGCCGATACCTGGATCCAGCACAATTTTATCGTTACTAACTCCAGCATCTTTAACAATCTGAATACTTTCATATAAATCATTTAAAACATCACGCAAAAAATGATCATAGGAAGCCTGCTTACGATTATGCATGAGGATGATCGGAGCGCCTGAATCGGCAGCAACACGGGCCATTTCCTCATCACCTTTAGCTCCCCAAACATCGTTTATGATAGTTGCCCCTGCATGAAGTGCTTCTTTTGCCACATCCGCTTTATATGTATCTACCGAGATCGGTACATTGATCTCTTTTGTTAATTCCTTAATAACAGGAATGATTCGCTCCAATTCTTCATCTGACGAAATTCGCTGATGGCCAGGTCTCGTCGACTCACCACCGATATCAATGATATCTGCTCCAGCTTTTATCATTTCCTTTGCACGCAAAACCGCTTGTTCTACTTTGTTAAACTGGCCTCCATCAGAAAACGAATCCGGAGTGATATTTAAAATTCCCATAATCTTAGTGCTTTGTCCAAGTTCCAATCTATATTGTCCACATTCTAGAATCATCTTTTTTTGTGGTAGTTCCATAATAATTTGCTCCTTTAATTAGACTCCGAAATTACTCTATGCAAATCACTATACCACATGTTATTTGTAAAAAAGAAAGAAACACAGAAAACCAAAACAAAAGGAGGCATTTAGCCTCCTCCATATGTTTAGCTTATTTACTCTTCTATACGATTAATCTTCAAAGTTATATAATGGTGTACTTAAATATCTTTCACCATTATCCGGGATGATTGCTAGAACTTTTTTGCCGGCACCAAGTTTTTTGGCAACTTCCAATGCTGCAAAAATAGCTGCCCCTGCAGAAATACCACCAAGAATACCCTCTTCTTTAGCAGCTTTTCTTGCTTGTTCAAAGGCTTGTTCATTTTCAACTTTTATAATTTCATCATAAATATTTGTATTTAATGTATCAGGTATAAAGCCTGCACCAATCCCCTGAATTTTGTGAGGCCCTGGAGTACCGCCTGATAGAATCGGTGAATCCGCTGGTTCAACTGCAATAATTTTAATATCTTTGTATTTCTCACGCAGCACTTCTCCAGCACCCGTAATAGTTCCGCCTGTACCTATACCGGATATAAAGGCATCCAATTGATCGCCCATTTGTTCTACAATTTCTTTACCGGTTGTTTTTCTATGGACTTCTGGATTGGCCTCATTTTTAAACTGCTGCGGCATAAAGTACCCATGTTCATTAACAAGTTCCTCCGCCTTAGCAATTGCACCTTTCATTCCATCTTTACCAGGAGTAAGAATAAGTTGGGCTCCATATGCCTTCAATAAGTTACGGCGTTCCATACTCATTGTATCCGGCATTACCAATATAGCTTTATACCCTTTTGCTGCTGCAACCCATGCCAACCCAATGCCTGTATTACCGCTTGTTGGTTCAACTATCGTTGTACCCGGCTTTAGAAGACCTTTTTCCTCGGCATCTTCAATCATGGCAAGTGCGATACGATCCTTAACACTGCTTCCCGGATTCATATATTCCAATTTCAAATAAACCTCTGCAGATCCATCTTCTACAATCTTATTTAATTTAACAACAGGTGTATTACCTATTAATTCAGAAATATTATTTGCTATTTTACCCAACTTATCCACCCCTAATCCATAGTATTTTCATTGGTTTTATATACAATTTAGCTATTTTTACGCTTTCTGTCAACTATTATACTTCTAAATTCCCAGATTTTCTCGCATCTAACCATGTGAAATAATCTTTATGGCTCATTTACAGTATATAAAAGAAAATAGAGCACATGACTCTATTTTCCATAAATCCAATCCACATCATACTGTTCCCAAAGCATATCTGCAGATACAGGTATATTCATTTGTTCCATTGCAGTCTTTCTTTTAAGATTAGATTTTATTTTTCCAAAGGATAGTTCGGATTTACCAATCTGATCACGCAAATAGAGTATCGCATATCCATCCTTGATCTTAATTGGCTGACTCCATTCCCCTGGTTTTAATGAAGCCGCAGTTTCTTTATATTCTTCAGGGACAGACTCGGAATCTAAAGATATATACCCTAATTCTCCACCATTATTGGCCGTATATTTATCTTCCGAGCGCTCTATTGCCATTGCAGCAAAATCAGTTCCCGCCTTCAATTCCTTAATAATCGCATTTGCTTTTGCCTTTTCACTAAGTACGATATGGGATAGACGATAGAGATCAGTGAACTTTAATAAGCTTTCATTACTTTTATAGTAAGACTCAACTTCCTTGTCTGTTATAACGGCATACTTTGTCAACAACTTCTCAAGCAGAATTGAAACTTCAAGTTTCTTTTTGTGCTCCTTATCACTTATATGAGCGGGTGAATTTCCAGTAAAACCATATAACGCTTGCCGAAGAACAGCCTCCACTTTCATCTCATCCTCAGAAACAGTCAGCTGATGCTTAGCCGCCAATTGAAGAATAACTTCTTCATTTACCATTGTAGTTAATACATCTTTGCCATGTATCCTTTCCAATTCAGCGAGCCAGTCTGGACGGCTAATCTCTTCATCCCCTACTGCAGCAACAATTTCCGTTGCATCTTCCTTCATTGAATTTTCCCCCACCGTAAAGTAAAGGACAGTCACAATATTCAATAGAATTAAACCGGCGATAATGGACCAACATTGCTTACTTGACAAAGTAACTCCTCCAATAAATTACTTAGCTGTGTCTTTTAGCTCCTGAAGCTCCTCTTTGGTAAATATATATTTTTCATTACAGAAATGACATTGGGTTTCAGCCTGACCATCTGTCTCGATCATATCTTCTAATTCTTCTTTTCCAAGACTGATTAAAGCATTTGCTATCCTATCCTTGGAACATTGACACTGGAACGATATTGGCATTTTTTCTAATATTTTTACGTTTGTTTCTCCCAATACTTTATTAAGTACTTCTTCCGGAGTTAAACCATCCTGAATCATTTTGGATATAGGCGGAATTGATCCTAGAGCTTTCTCTATTTTTTCTATAACCTCTTCTTCCGTGCCGGGCATTAGCTGGATAATAAATCCACCCGCAGCAAGAATCGAGTCATCCGGATTAACCAAAACACCGACTCCTACAGATGAAGGAGTTTGCTCAGAGGCAACAAAATAATAAGTAAAGTCTTCACCAAGCTCGCCTGAAATTAAAGGAACTTGGCCAGAGAAATTATCTCTTAATCCAATATCTTTAACAACAGTTAACGTACCATTTGTACCAATAGCACGTCTTACATCAAGTTTTCCATGTTCATTAGACTCAAAATCAACATGAGGGTTTGTCAGATATCCCCTAACCTCACCCTTTGCATTACTATCAATGATAACCGGACCAATCGGACCATCACCCTCAATTTTAATAGTAATCTTTGCTTCGCCTTTTTGCATGGCTCCCATCATTACAGCCGCTGTCATTGCTCTTCCCAACGCAGCAGATGCTGTACGCCAAGAATCCTGTCTTCTTTGTGCCTCTGCAATAGTTTGCGTACTTGAGACTGCATACGCCCTTACTTGTCCATCAAATGCTAGTGCTTTAACTAAATAATCGTTCATGATAAACTCCTTCCAAATCCATTACAGGATTATTGTTGTATATTCTTTGAATAGATGATTTGCAGACCTTTTAATGTTAAATACGGATCGACAACATCAATTATGGATGTTTCATTTGCAATCATAGATGCTCTTCCGCCAGTAGCGATAACCATAGGATTCTGCTTACTCTGTTTTTTTATCCTGGTTACAATTCCTTCTACCTGTCCAATAAAACCATATAAAACGCCGGACTGCATAGCGTTTACTGTATTCTTCCCAATGATATTGGCAGGACGAACAATCTCTATCCTGGGCAGTTTAGCAGCCTTCGAATAGAGCGCCTCTGTAGAAATTTCAATTCCCGGGGCAATCACCCCTCCTAAATACTGGCTATGCTCATTTACATAACAATACGTTGTCGCTGTACCAAAGTCTACTATAATGATTGGCGCTCCATAATCATGAATTGCAGCCACAGCATTCACGATTCGATCTGCCCCAACTTCTTTAGGATTATCATATTTTATATTTAATCCCGTTTTAACACCAGGCCCAACAACCAAAGGCCTCAGTTGAAAGTATTTTGTACACATTCTTTCAAGTGAAGACATTATGGGAGGCACAACAGAGGAAAGAATCATTCCTTTTACATCATGGAAGGTTAACCCAACATGACTCAACAACTGATTAAATATCATTCCGTATTCATCTTCAGTTTTTCCCCTATCCGTACCAATTCTCCAATGAAAACAAAGATCATCATCCCTATAAACACCAATCGAAATATTCGTATTCCCCACATCCATCACCAATAACATGCAAAAACCCCCTATCAAAAAAGCTGAAGGGCCTTGGTCAACCGCGACAAGCATAAGAGGAGATGCGGAGGGAGAGCGCTTTTTCTCTCCCGCAGCAGCTACACTTATGTCTCGAGCGGTTAGGCCCTGAAGCTAGATTACATCAAAAAGCTGAGACGACTGGTCAGGAGCGACAAGCATAAGACGAATACTCGGAGGGAGGGTTCTTCTCCCGTAGGGTATTTGCTTATGACTCGAGCTCCTAGGAGTCGAAGCTAGATTACATCAAAAAGCTAAAGGGCCTTGCTCAACCGCGACAAGCATAAGAGGAGGTGCGGAGGGAGAGCGCTTTTTCTCTCCCGCAGCAGCTACACTTATGTCTCGAGCGGTTAGGCCCTGAAGCTGGATTAATCAAAAAGCTGAAGCCCCTTATTTAACGAACAAAGACTAAGTATGCCACATCCTGTGGCAACGCCTTCATGACCAACTTCCTGTTAGCATTCTATCCCTTTTCAAAAAAAGTGCCCCATTCATATGATGGGACACTCAGAATTCTTACAATTTATTAGGATCGTTTGTTTCCATATCCGGTGGTGTAGGAGGAGTTTGATCATCTTCTCTTTGCTCGGATATTGTATCGTCTTTGGATAGATCCTCAGACAGAATTTCCTTTTTAGCTGATACATTCACTGTAACATCGCTCGCTACCTTACGCTCAGGCAACTTACCATAATCCGCTAAGTGGCGAATTTGTTCAGCATCTAACGTTTCAATCTCAAGTAATGTATTAGCAATTAAGTCTAACTTACTGCGGTTTTCAGTAAGAATTTTTCTTGCACGTTCATAGCAAGTTTTGATGATATTTTGGATTTCGATATCAATTTCATAAGCAATCTTATCAGAATAGTTTTGCTCACTATTAATATCGCGACCTAAGAATACTTGGCCTCCTGAAGCCTGGCCAAATTGCATCGGTCCGAGTTTATCACTCATTCCATATTCAGTTACCATTTTGCGGGCAATACTTGTAGCACGTTGGAAGTCATTATGAGCTCCTGTACTCACTTCACCAAAGACAATTTCTTCAGCAACACGTCCGCCCAATAATCCGGTAATCTTATCGAACAGTTCAGGCTTAGTCATAAAGTAACGATCTTCACGCGGAAGCATTACAGCATAACCACCTGCCTGGCCACGCGGAACAATTGTTACCTTATGGACCATATCAGCTTCGTCAAGTACCAACCCGATAACCGTATGTCCGGATTCATGGAAGGCAACAATATTTCTTTCTTTCTTAGAAATGACACGGCTTTTTTTAGCAGGACCGGCAATCACACGATCCGTTGCTTCATCAATGTCGCTCATATCTACTTTTTTCTTATCTTGTCTTGCAGCTACCAAAGCAGCTTCATTCAAGAGATTTTCTAAATCAGCACCGGAGAAACCTGGGGTTCTCATCGCAATTGCTTTAAGATCCACATTTTCATCAAGCGGTTTGTTTTGTGCATGTACACGAAGTACAGCTTCCCTTCCAATTAAGTCAGGACGGTCAACCGTAATTTGTCGGTCAAAGCGGCCTGGACGTAAAAGAGCCGGGTCAAGAATATCAGGTCGGTTTGTAGCAGCAATGATAATGATACCTTCATTTGCTCCGAAACCATCCATTTCAACAAGCAATTGGTTCAGGGTTTGTTCACGTTCATCGTGTCCCCCGCCAAGGCCAGCTCCACGCTGACGTCCAACTGCATCGATTTCATCGATAAAAATAATACATGGTGCATTCTTCTTCGCATTTTCAAAAAGGTCACGCACACGGGAAGCACCCACACCCACGAACATCTCAACAAAGTCTGAACCACTGATAGAGAAGAAAGGTACACCTGCTTCACCAGCTACTGCTCTTGCAAGCAAGGTTTTCCCTGTTCCCGGAGGTCCTACTAAAAGTACACCTTTTGGAATTCTCGCACCTAATTCAGCAAATTTACGAGGGTCCTTCAAGAACTCAACAACTTCAACCAGTTCTTGCTTTTCCTCATCAGCACCTGCTACATCTTTGAAGCGCACTTTTTTCTTTTCTTCACTGTAAAGCTTAGCTTTACTTTTACCAAAGCTCATTACTTTGTTTCCGCCACCTTGCGCACTATTCATCAAGAAGAAGAACAATAGCAAAATAATGACGAACGGAATAATTGAAGTTAAGAATGTTACCCATACACTTGTTTCTTTTGCTGGAGCAACTGTAGATTTTACACCCTGTTCATCAATTAAGTCAGTAACCTCTTCAGCCTGTTCTGCAAGGATATATGTTAAATAATACTCATTTTCCTTAGCATCCTTTAATTGACCCTTAACAGAATATACTCCGCGTTCCACCTGTAAATCAGCGGATTTAACCTCACCTTTTTCAAGACTTTCAATAAACTCATTATTAGAAATATGTTTAGTTGGCTCGGAATTTTGGTTAAACACACTTACTACTCCGATAATCGCCACAAAAATAAGTAAATAGAATATGGTATTTCTAAAAATACGGTTCATCCCTAACCTCCTCCCAAAAAACTAAATATAGTATTCGTATCTACAATCAGGTTACTTATATATTTTATATAAAGATCATAGCACAGTCTATTATGTGAATAGAACGGTTATTAATCATCTATATCCCTATTTGGCAGTTTCGTAAACTTCCCTTTTTAACACGCCAATGTATGGAATGTTTCTGTATTTTTCCATGTAGTCAAGCCCGTATCCGACAACAAATTCGTCAGGTACATTAAAGCAAGCGTAATCCGCATGTATATCCGCTTTTCTTCCGGATGGCTTATCCAATAATGTGACAAGCTTGATGGATTTAGCTTTTCTGTATTTAAATAAATCCACTAAATAAGAGAGGGTAAGACCGCTGTCTATGATATCTTCAATAATCAGCAAATCTCTGCCTTCTACAGATGTGTTTAAATCTTTAATGATTTTAACTTCACCGCTTGAAACCGTAGAAGTACCATAGCTGGAAACATCCATGAAATCCATTTCCAAATAGCTGTCTACATGCTTTAATAAATCGTTCATAAAAGGCATTGCACCTTTCAGCACACCTATCACTAATGGATTAAGATCCTTGTATTCCTCTGTAAGCAAAGCCCCGAGTTCTTTAATTTTGCCTTGGATTTCTTCTTCTGAAATCAAAATTTTCTCAATATCATTATGAATCGTCATTCGGTAGTCCTCCTAGAAGAGCATTATTCAACATACTTTATCATGATGGCTGGCATCGGGGTCTTTTCTAAATTAATCTTTTGCAGACCTGGTATCCAAACAATTTGATCATTCTTATTAACAATAATTGGCCAACTCTCCCGCTCATGCACAGGTATCTTGTGTTCAAGAAACAGCTTTTTCAGTTTTTTATGGCCCGTGAAGCCTTTAGGCTGATAACGATCTCCATCCCGCTTATTCCGCACCCTTAATGGTAAGTCCTCTTCACTTAAAGGTAAAATACATGTATATCGAGATGCATGCTCCCATTTTTCAGATAAGGGATCCAGCAGTACTGTTTCAATAACGGCGCCATTCGCAAGAGCCGTCTTCCCCGGTATACGGAGTTCCTTTGATAAAGTTACTGATGGCAGCCTTCCAAAATGGAAAAGCAACTGATCATATGCTTTCGTAACTTGAAGCCCAGAAGGTAATTGCACGGAGGTGGAAGGATTGGATTCTGTCAATAAAGACTGAATACACTCTATATGTACGTATGAAAATACATAAGGTTTCACTTGATAAAGATAGTTTAATATTAGATGAATCACCCTCCTTTGTAAAGGTTTTGGCACCTTTCCAAGAGAAGATATGGGAACTTTTAAAATCCCGTCCTTTTCAGTTAATTCAAGAGAATTATACTCTTTTTCAGCTAACACCATCAAAAACCCTTCATCTTGCTCCAAATCCTCGCTAAACCGTTGAATATGATCAAGCGCTTTACTATTTTCCTTTTTTATCATCGGTAATATGTATTTGCGGAATCGATTTCGGGTATAAATATCCTTTTCATTACTCGGATCTATGCGTGGGTTGAGATTCATCTCTGTACAATATTCCAGAATATCTTCTCTTGTAACAGCAAGAAAAGGACGTATGATCCATCCACCCCCGAATAATCTTTTCAGAGGAATTCCAATCCTCGCCATCCCAGAAGTCCCTCTAATAAGGTTCATTAAGACTGACTCCGCTTGATCATCCTTATGATGAGCAAGAGCTAATTTTTGCGCCGCATACTTTTCCATTATATCCCTATAAAATGCATATCGACAATCTCTGGATGCCTGTTGTGGATTTTTACCTGTATCTTTAATATATTTTGGGACATCTATCCGACTTCCTTCAAATGGGATTCCCCATTCCTCACATATTTTTTCTACAAATAAATACTCCTCAAATGATTCTTCACCTCTGAACATATGATCTACATGGGCAACCACAAGGGTTAGATTATAGGATTTTTTTATGCTATTTAAATAAGCAAGCAATGCCAATGAATCCGGCCCACCGGAAACACCAACCAAAATCGTGTCATTATGATTAATCAATTGTTTTTTATTAATATAAGCAGTCACTTTCGCCTCTAACATAAATATTCCTTTCTACCGTTGCTTTCAATTAATTATTATCGTACCACTCTTACAAATGGAATCCAAAAATTATCTTTCAAAAAAAACGGTAGAGACAGCGTTATTGTTTGTATTTGTTGTGAACTTATACAACTTGACCAAACATATAAAATGCATAAAGCAAAGTAATGATAGCAACTAAAAAAAACGTTTCAAAGAAACTGCTTTTATCATTGGATTTTCGTTTCCTCATCTGTACTCGACTGGTGTTAACTGGAGTATTCTTTTTTACAGCGGTGCGGGTAGCGGTTTGTTTTGTGTGTAAATGAGATATGACTTCCTTTTTCATATCAGTTGCCGTTATGTAATGACCCTTCAAAGCTTTTAAAAGAATGGACTCCAACTCTCTGAGTTCCTGCTTGTTTTTCACCAATTCCTTTAATTGGTTAATTCCTTCTCCGTTTTTATTAAACCTTTTTTGATAGGCTGCATTGATCACTATCATAGCGAGCGCAAATAAATCATATGATGGCTCTGCTCTTCTGCCCCCCAGCTCCCAATATCCCCGGTCAAAATACTCAGTGTATTCTTTAATCGCACGACCGATTTGCGTGGTTCCTCCTACATCTATAAAACGGACTTTAAAATCGGGTAATTGTACTATCAAGTTTTCAGGTTTTAAATCCCCAAAAACCCATCCTAGCTTATGCATTTCCTCAAGGCTGTTTAGAAGCTGCAGCATGAGTACACCAAGCCAATCTGAACTTCTTTTTTGCACAAACGTTAGAAAGGAATCTCCGGAAATATACTCCATCACGTAGAAAGGAATAATTTTTCCACTCCCTATACAATCATCCACATCTATCAAATAAGGTCCTAGGGATATTCCCTGGACCTTTGCAAATGATTTTAATACATTTACTTCTGCAGCAATAGTAGCACTGTTATCACTAAACTTGATTGCTACTGATCCATCCGAAGAATCTGCGAGGTAAACAATTCCATTAGCGCCATACCCTAATTCTTTTCGAATGATATAACTCTTATGATGCCATTTGCCCCTGATTACTGATCCAATTGGGAAGCTACATGGTTTCTTCGAAGTATTGATCATCGTCGCCTACTATTCTCCTTATAGAAGACTCTTTATTAAAATACTTAATGGCCTCACGAATAGCCGGACCAGTCGGGGTAATCCCTCCAGTCGTTAATTTGGCGAAAATTTTAGAAAGAGATTCAAGTCTAGGACTCCAATCCATTACTCTTTCCACTTCGGTTCTTTTCCCGGGAAATATAAAAACTGAGAACTGATTTTCACCACTTCTCGCATTTAGACTTATAGACAAATCTATAAGCGCCTCTTTAACCGTTGGCAGCTTATGCTTCATACTGGCACTTGTATCAACCAATACAAGGACCTCCATTTTTACTTTTTCTCCCAGATCCTCCACTACCTCCATTACCTCGCCGCGTTTATCAGGTGGTAATTCTTCCATAGTGATATGATTCCCCAATATTTGCTGAAGCTCTTTATTCACTACGCCCTGTATCGTTTGGTTCATTGCCTTCCTAGTGACCATTTGTACAGTTTGTGATAATTGCTCAGCATAGACGATTTGATGAATGCCAGCACCAGATGATGCTATATTCTCAATCTCTTGCATTCCCCCCTCGTCTATAATGTCCTTATCCATAACACCAATTACATTTACAGTAATTCCTTCCTCACGTGCTAGTGCAGCCATCGCTGTCGGGCTCTCTCCCTGATTGGAGCAGCCGTCTGTCAGCAATAATATTTGTTTAACAGTACCTGTCTTCATTTCATCATCCTCCTATACCGCTATTATTATTTCCATCTTCGCCTATATATAGGCGCTTTATACGATTAGGAGGATATTATTATTGAGCTTTTTTCTTCTTGGCACCGACAGGTATACTTGTCCATTTTGGAATATTATGATTGATTTGTGCGACGACAATTGTCATATCATCTTCAATTTTTCCTGAGCTTGTCCTGATTACCTCCTCGAGAATAATATCAGCTATTTCCTGTGGCCTGTCAGTCCCGATTTCTCTAATCTTTCTAATCATCCATGCTTCATAATTTTCTACATGTTTTGGCCCCTCAAATATTCCATCACTCATCATAATTAAAAGGTCACCGGCCTTTAATTGGTCATGAACCACATCCACATCAAATTCTTTGATAATACCAATTGGCAAGTTATTAGATTGGATTTTCGTAACCTGCTGCCCTCTCTTTATAAAGCTTGGAGTTGAACCCACTTTTAAAAATTTAACACTCGCATCCTGCAAATCAATCATCGATAAGTCAAGTGTTGAAAAGATTTCATCTGTAGTCCGCAATGAGAGAATTGAGTTAATCGATTTAATAGCTACCTTTTCCTCTATTCCAGACTCTAGTATTTTTTGCAGTAGCCCTAAGGTTTCTGAGCTTTCATTATGGGCCCTTTCTCCATTTCCCATGCCATCACTAATGGCAATCGCATGCTTCCCTTTTCCGATGTCAATCATGGTGTAACTGTCCCCTGATACAAGCCCTCCTCCCTTTGCAGCATGGGCTACACCAGTTTCTACTGTGTAGCGTTTGGCAGAACGGAATGTTAAGCGGCATAAACCTCCCTGAAACGAACTGCACTCTTCTTTGTAAACAATGATATGCTCTTCCAATATATCTGAGAGCATGGGGCCAATTAATTTCTCACCTACACCACTTCCCTCGCAATCTGGGATTTGCATATCTATATCAACATTCCCTTGTTCCAGGGAATAAATTTCTATTTGGTGGATATCCAAACCGAACCCCCGTATGGAATCCAGTAATTGTTCTTCATGAATATGGAGATTTTCGCGTTCTTTTGTAATCTCCTTAGCAAAGTCCTCCATTACCTTTGAAACTCCCTGGAGTTGATCTGCCACGAGCTTTCTACTTTCTCTCACTTGTTTTTTTAATTTTTGGTTTGCATTGTAATAAGAGATCTCCTGAAGCATCGCCTCCGTCACTTTATCATATCTTGTACAGAACCGTTTCCATTCTCTCTGCGTGGCCTGCGGAACTTGCCCGGACTCGTCCTGTAAACTCTCAACCAACTCTCCCATCATTCCATACGTATAATCAAAATTCTTCGCCCAGCAATGATCCTTTTTGAAACAGGTCTGGCATGTTTTTTCAGTCACATTGCTAAGAAAATAATCCAACTCACGTTCCTTTTCTACCTCCTTCGTTGTTTGTTCCTCCATCTGTGAAAAACTATTCGATAAAGCCTGGAAAACAGATGAAAATTGATTCACTCTTTGCGCAGTAACATCTCTGACCCTCCTGACATAACGTTGCTGTTCATTCGTATGCTCTGCTGTTCCAGGAATATGTTTGGCTACTTTTGAAATAAGGGTAGCAGGGGTCATAAAAAATAAAGCAATAGCCAATAAAGATTCATATAGAGTTACTGATATATTTTGACTCCCTTCCCCATAAAGGCCAATTAATAATGTGGCAATTATTAAACCTAATGATGCCCCTATTTTTTTCCCTTCTTTAAGAAGGCCTCCTAGTAAACCAGAGAAGGCCAATAAGCTCATCTGGAAAAGGTTGCTCAGATTGGCCAGACTGAATATTAAACCAGTTACCACTCCTACTGTCGATCCAATTGAGGCTCCTCCAGAGACTGCAAAAAGGAGAACTAAGTATCTGCTCAATGTATGATCAAGAGATATATGATAAATCGACCAGCCGATCGTACCGGTCATAACAGAGGCCAGCATGATAATCAAACTGATAACTTCCTCTGTCCTTAGTCCCTGTGGACTTTTTTTCATAGCAATCAGTGGGATACATTGAATAAAAATCATGGTAAGAATAAGAGCTAAACCTGCTTCAACACCGATCATCATGGCATCGTATATCTCAAACTTCATATATTTCAAATAGCGTTCCGTTGCTCCTGCAATTCCCATGGCTATTAAAACATATACACCAACAACTTTAAATTGATTCTCCACTGATGGCTGTCTTAGCTTATATAAGAGGAGGAATAAGGCACATGAAGCAAATAAACTTAAACCTGCTGACCAGGAGATTGTTAACGCACCTCCTATTGAGGCGACCATAACAAGCGGAGAACGTTCCCGCCTCATCATGTATACTGCTGCAAAGAATGGGAGAGAAAAAGGAGCCAACTGTGAAAGGATAAGCGCCCTTCCCAGGAGAAATCCCAAAACTACTAATATATATCCTTGTTTCACGAAGTAATCCTCTAGCTTCGTTACATACTTGTCCACTAATTGAGTAGGATTCCATTTGCCAGCATCATATTGAACATCCGTTACCGATCCATACATTGTACTTTGTGTTTTATCCACATTACCACTCCCTAACAGGTGATTGTCTTTTATTATAAAGGGGATATAATCCTAAATTTGTCAGAACGGAGGATGAGTTTTTATAAAGTGTTCGACGGCATTCCATGTGAATGGGCAGAAGAAAACACAAAGGTTATCGAAGGAATCATAAAGGAGAATATTTTATTAAACTACTTTGTAGGAAAGGCTAGAAGATAGAAGAAATAGATACTTATTTAAATGTAATATTCTAATTATTGGCTAAAATATTTAAACCATTGACAAAGTATTTACTAGATTGTAAGATAATTTTTGTGTTTAAAAGTATATTTGATTATGGCGGTGTAGCTCAGCTGGCTAGAGCGTACGGTTCATACCCGTAAGGTCGGGGGTTCGATCCCCTCCGCCGCTATTTTGAGGCCCCTTGGTCAAGCGGTTAAGACACCGCCCTTTCACGGCGGTAACACGGGTTCGAATCCCGTAGGGGTCATCTATACAAAAAACCAGGGATATATCCCTGGTTTTTTTGTGTTTATAAAGAATATAACTCTTCTAGATTTATCACTTCATACTATTCCATCTATAAGAACACTCAACAATCAAACATTTTTAACATGATGGCTTTATTGATTTTTAAATGAACAACATTTACTGACATGCTCATTCTAGTCAAATCCTTTAAACAGCAGGATTATACTACCCTATCTATGCCATATAATCCCTATATCAATTGATAATCAAATGTAAAAAACAAAAACAGACCAACAACTGATGTTGGTCTGTTATATAAATTGCCATTTTGTTTCAGCAGCAAGGTTTAGCCGCGTCTTCCGCCTCTGCCACCTCGTTTGGATTCTGTGTTCCTCTTAAGAGATGACATACGCTCTTCACTATCTTTCAAGAAGCGGGCCATTTTTTGTTCGAAGCTTTCTCGCGGCGGTCTGGAATCATGTCCTCCTCTTCCTCCCCGAGAGTCATTTCTTCCACCACGTGAATCGTTTCCTCTGTTATAACGAGGTCGTTGTTGATAAGATGATTGCGCAGGTTGTTCGCTCTCCTTCTTCTCAACAGCTTTTTTTATAGAAAGACCGATTTTGCCATCTTTCTCTACATTTATGACTTTTACTTCAACTTGATCTCCCACTTTTAGGTGATCATTAATATCTTTTACATAATTATCAGCAACCTCACTGATGTGGACAAGTCCTGTTGAACCCTCGGGCAGCTCAACAAATGCTCCGAAATTAGTGATTCCTGTTACCTTACCTTGTAACTTGCTGCCTACTTCGATTGACATAAAAAAATTGCTCCTCCTTAAGAAATTAAAAAAATAAAATAATGGAAGTTATAGCTTCCCCTTATATTATAATCACTTAAAAAAATATGTGTCAACGTGAGGGATATCTACTTGCCCTCATTTTCGGGAAGATTGAATATTATTTCTCCATCATCTGATAGAAAATATTCTTTACGCGCAAACTTTGCTATATATTCATCATCATTCAATTTAATGATTTCTTCCTTTAATCTTGCTTCATCCTTTTGAAGATCTGACAATTTCACTTTCAATTCACTTTTATGTTCTTCTTTAGCCTTCAAAGCGGAATGTTGAGAAAAGAGTGTTGTAAGAACGATCCCAGTTGTTATGATGGCAAAAAGCCCAAATATTACAAGCCTTCTTGTCAATCCTAATTTCTTTTTCTCAAAGGACTGGGTTCGTTTCTCTTGATATTGGGCATATGGCGTATCGATTTGTTTGATATTTTCCTTCTTTTTATCAAGCGATCCCATTTCCTTTCCTCCTTTAAGACTTATTTGTCCATTTTTTTAATAATTTATTGATAGTATTCTTCAACTTTTTTCCAATTCCTGCTAGTTTATCAAAAAACTTTTCGACAGGTGATCGCACACCGCCCGGAATTGTCTTCCAAAGCCATGACGCTGTACTAGTAAAGGGATAGAAAATCACCCTTACTATCGATATTAATGCCTTTAAAAGATACTTGGCAAGCCATAATAGAGGATTGCCAAACTTTAGCAACACTTGAAATATAAGCAATATAACAGTAATAATTAGCGCAATTAACCCTTTTATTGGCCGAATGAATAAGAGAGCTCCCAATTTAACAAGGAATTTACTGAATTTATTAACCCAATAAATAGTCATTTCCAGCAATCTTTTATATGAATTTCTAAAAAGGGCTTGATAGGCGGAATAACCGCATAGCAGTGCCAATAAGATATAAAAGCGCCATTCTCCCTGATTGGATTCGTATAAAACATAGAAAATGAGCAAGGCCTGAATGCACCAAAATAAGATGTCATTAATAAAAACAAACCATACTTTTCTCTTTGCTCTAACTAAAAAGCGGTTGTATGTATCAAATGCTGCTCCAAAGTAAATACCCATGCCAATCATGGATAACAGGGTTACAAACTGGGTGTCCAGACTCATCTGAACAGTTTGCCAAAGAATCCTTTAGCTTTCTCCCCGCTATGTTCGTCCAAGTAATTGATTTCAAGTATTTTACCTTTAATTGATACAATTCCTTTATCGACATCCAGGTTTTTCATTTGTAGATTTTGCCCTCTGACCGAAAGAAACCCCATGACCGTTTCGAGAAGGAACTCCTCATTGTCAAAGCTCTCTACCTGCTTAACACCTGATATATCGAGAAGCCTTCTACCCTTCATGCTAATATCGTGATCAGGTCCAGCTGATTTACTCGTTTGGTTTGTATCATAATATTGGTTCATCCTAATCCCCCATTATCAAACATTTGTACAAGTGTATGATAGGATGATAGGAATTAGACCATGCTTAAAACGACTCTGATAGTTTTGCTTCTTTTATGAGGGTATACATTCCTGCTGCCTCATCCTTCTTCGTTGTCTCCAGAAGTTTATCTACACGGACAGTCAGTACTTTTTGCCCCAATCTGATATCCAAAATATCTCCAATCTTTACATCGGCTGAAGCTTTGGATTCTTTACCATTTATTTTAATTCTTCCCTGATCTGCAACTTCTTTTGCAATTGTTCTCCTTTTAATAATCCGGGAAACCTTTAAAAACTTATCTAATCTCACTATGTATTCAACCTCCATTTATTCCTTTATATACCTGACTCTTTGGCTTGTTCCCAAAACTCATCAAGCTCTTTAAGTGTATAATCGCTCCATGCTTTTCCTGATTCCCTTACGCAATCATTTACAAACAAAAATCTCTTTCTGAATTTTTGGTTTGTCCGATGCAGCGCCTCTTCTGGGTTGATTTTTAACAATCTAGCCACATTTACAAGGGCAAACAGAATATCTCCAAATTCAGATTCTATATTATGGGTGTTTGGTTTATTCTTAATCCACTCTGCTTTAAATTCATCAAGCTCTTCAAAAACCTTTTCCCAGGCAGGTGAAACATCATTCCAATCAAAGCCAAATTTAGAGGCTTGCTTTTGAATATCAAAAGCCTGTATAAGATTCGGTAAATGGGTGCTGACATTCAAAATGGAACCAGAGGTATTTGAACCTTCTTCCTTTTTAACCCTCTGCCAGGTTTCCTCTACATCTCTTGCTGATTCTGCCCTTTCATTACCAAAAACATGAGGATGTCTGCGCACCATTTTTTCAGATATACCTTTAATGACATCATCAATGGAAAAGTACCCTTCATCTTCTCCGATTCTGGCATGTAACATCACCTGAAGCAATACATCACCAAGCTCTTCAATTATGTGATCAATATCACCTTCATTAATTGCATCAATCAATTCATAAGCTTCTTCCAGTAAATACTTCTTTAGTGATTCATGAGTCTGTTCCCTGTCCCATGGGCATCCCTCCGGAGATCTGAGTTTATCAATGATCTCTCGCAGCTTCCAAAACTCCTTATATTGATTTTCTTCCTTCTGAATCGGAGGTACATAGACTGACGTTAAATTGCTCAATTGCATGGAGCGATCCAATTCATAAAGCGGCATGCGTTCAACTGATTCGGAGCTCATCCCTGCACCGGTCACTAAATAAACTTCATGATCATCCGGATATTTTTCCATTAAAGTCAGCTTCACTTCGGAAGCAACAAAGGCATCATAGACCTGACTTACAATCATATGCTGAGTGATATTGACATCCCTCAATGAAAGATCCGTACCATCTAGAAATTGAAAACCCTCAACCGGATCCACTTTTACGGATGTGAACATGGCATCGAGGAAGCTTTGGCCACCTTTAATATGTACAGATATCCCTTTCTTTTCACCTTCTGAAAGCAAGATTTGTACAGTCTTTTCAGCGATCAGCGGATGCCCCGGCACACTATAGATTACATCCTGGACCTTAGCCTTCTGAATTAGAATTTCTGCAATTTTCTCATAAACTGCTTCGAACTGATCATGCTCCTCATAGATGGAGTCAAAGCTCTCAACCTTCAGACCCTCAGCCACCAATTCTTTCAATACCGGGTGTTCAATAGTTCTTGCATATACAAGCTCTGTATTTTTCAGTAATTTATAAATACCCAAAGGCATTTGATCAAGCTCTCCTGCCCCTAAACCTATAATTGTGATTTGGTTAGTCACACTTCAGCTCTCCTAACGTTTGATTTTCCCTTTATTCATAATTCTTATCAAATGATGTCCTCCCGGTAGATGGGCCAATTCATCATTTTTAAATAGATTCATTTTAAGCAGCATATACAGATAAATCATTCCTCCGATTGCAACGGAACTTAATGCATGTATGGAGGCCAATATTCTCGACTGACCAAGTTCGCCTACAAAAAATGAAAGTAAAGCTGAATAGCCTTTTAATACAATATACATGACAATACCGGCTATCACCAGGCTTGCTATATGCTGAAATTCCATATTCCTTCCAGTTATATATTTCCCTACCAGATAAAGCAGCAGGATACAAGCAGCCATCAGCGCAAGAAGACTTGCGTAGGCAGCCCCTTTTATTCCGCTTCCGGCAATCAACCAAGGATTTAAAAGGACTTTAATTCCTACCGATAGCAGAATAACCATAACTGATGCTTTCCAAAACCCCATTGTTTGCAAAATAGTTGAGCATGTCACCAGGAGGGATGCGAACAATATTAAAATAGCGAGAACGCTTAAAGCTCCAACCCCTTCATCATCTTTAAAAAGCATAATATTTACTGACTGAATAATTCCAGCCAACCCAATAGCTGCTCCAACCCCAATAGCAGAACTGATTTTTATAGCCAAACGGCACATTTTCTTTACTTCTTCAATTGCTTTACTTTTTTGCAAGCTGGTTAATACCGGGACAATTGACAAAGAAAGTGAAGTGGCTACAACAAGCCCTACCTGTATCAACGGTTGCCCTCGGTCATAAACACCCTTCATCGCTTTCGCTTCCTCTGCAGGTATCCCTTGAGACAGGAGATTCGTATACAGTTGGAAGGAATCAATTAGTTGAAGAAGGAGCAAGTACATATTACTTAAACAAAAAGCTAACCCCTGAAATAAAAGGACTGCTCCCGTTTTGATCAATATTTCCTTTTCTGGCATCAGGGTTGGAAAATAATCACGGCGTTCTCTCCATAAATAAAGTCCCAAAACCCCCATAGCGGCAATACCGCCAATTAACGACCCTGCTATCGCACTTTTTCCAACAGTGTATAAAGAATATTCTAATTTCATAAGCAAATATGTACCAATCAAAATAAAGGTAACTCTAAATAGCTGCTCAAAGGTTTGGGAAAGTGCAGTTGGAAGCATATTTCCAGACGCCTGATAAGTACCCCTTACAATGGAAATGAAGGGCATTAGCAAAAAGGAAAAGGCCACCATACGAATTAACGGGGCAAGTTGAATATCATTCATAATCTTCGCTATCAAGTCCGCTCCCAAGTACAAGAATAAAAACAATATAATTCCGAAGAGAGCAACCCATATAAAAGAAGCTGCTATTATTTTATTCTTTTCTTTTTTATCATTACCAGACCTGTTAAATTCGATCAGTAGCTTAGAGATACCAACTGGAAATCCATAAGTAGCCAGAACAACAGCTATTCCGTAAAATGGATAAACCTGTTGATAAATATAAAAACCCGTGTCCCCAGCCATATTCTGAAAAGGAATTCGGTATACAGCACTCAATATTTTTACGATTAAAGCTGCTGCTGTCAGAATAACAGCGCCCTTTAAAACTCTGTGTGAAGAATCATTCTGACGGCTCATCCAAATAAAGCACCTCTCTATCTATTTCCAAAATATTATAACATAAGCAAAAATAATCATTATTTGGAGTATTGGTTGCCTCTTTTTCATAGTCATGTCCTGTTTTTAGGAGACAAAAAAAGGTTAATTGGAGACTCCTTGGAGTTTTCACAATTAACCGTTAAACAATAATATATTATTGTTCCATTTGCTTCGCAAGGAAGCTTGCAGCTGTTTCGATTGCTTTTAATTCAATTTCACCAACTGTAGCTTCTTTAGCAAAAATCACAACTGCGCCGATTGGATCGCCGTTTGCAACAATTGGAGCCACTGTGTAGGATGCTACTTCTTCATCAACGCCATCTACAAGTGAAAAAGAACCTTTTTGAGTATGTAGAACTGAGTTACGATCCTCCATAATTTTCTCTAAAGAGTCACTGATTGCTTTATTAAGGAATTCCTTTTTAGAGCTTCCTGCTACTGCGATAAATGTATCACGGTCACAGATTAGAACTGGGTTTCCTAAGCTATCATAAAGTGCCTCTGCATATTCTTTAGAGAAGTCTCCAAGTTCACTGATAGGAGAATATTTTTTTAAAATTACTTCGCCATCTCTGTCAACGAAGATTTCCAAAGGATCTCCCTCACGGATTCTCAATGTTCTTCTGATTTCTTTTGGAATAACAACGCGTCCTAGATCATCTATACGACGAACAATACCAGTTGCTTTCATTCTATGTTGCCTCTCTTTCATCGGGTTGATTTTTTGCGACACATCCTGCTGCCCAAATCGACTATGCCGCCGATGTTGTACATAGTATTTTTCTAATGGTAACTTCTATACATAAAGAAAATTTTTTCTTTATGTATCACCATAAAAAGGAGGGCATTGGTACACTTGATTGCTTTAAAAAGCACATAGTTCACATTTTACTATTCAGTCTTTTCTTTAACCTTTTTGTTACGTTCCAACTCAGAAACTAATTCAAAGGCAGCATTGAGCCAGTCCTGAACCGGTACTTTCTTTACGTAAAGAACCATTTTCAAGCGATTAGCCTCCATACCCAGTCCGACCATACGACCAAACTTTGAAGCAGATCTGAATAATACATGTCCATCAATTTCTTTACTTGTTTTTTCAGAGGTGATAATAGTAACTTCATCTTTTGTTTGTTTAATTAATTCTACACCTGCCCGAATGGCAAGAACTTTAATTTCTGCAATTTTAAACAGGTAGGTAACTTCTTGTGGAAATTCTCCAAATCGGTCAAGCATTTCCTCCTGAAGTTCATCCAATTCCTCAGAAGTTGATATGCTTCTGAAACGTTTGTACATTTCGATTTTTTGATTGCCGTCAGAAATATAAGAATCCGGAATATATGCATCTACTTTAAGATCAATTTCAATCAGATTATGGACTTCTTTATTGGTATCCCCTTTTCGTTCCTGAATTGCCTCTTTGAGCATTTGGGAATAAAGGTCAAATCCAACAGAATCGATAAAGCCATGCTGCTCCGCACCCAAAAGATTACCTGCACCTCGAATGGTCAGATCCCTCATTGCTATTTTAAAGCCTGAACCCAACTCTGTAAATTCCTTTATTGCCTGCAATCTTCTTTCTGCAACCTCTGTCAATACCTTATCCTGCCGATAAGTAAAATACGCATATGCTACACGATTGGATCTTCCAACCCTTCCCCGTAGTTGATATAACTGGGATAAGCCCATCCTGTCTGCATCATAAACGATGAGTGTATTTACATTAGGAATATCCACTCCAGTCTCAATTATGGTAGTACTTACCAACACATCAGCCTCACCCTCAAGGAAACTGTACATGACAGATTCAAGCTCACTTTCTGTCATTTTTCCATGCGCAGTCACGATTTTGGCATCCGGGATTAGCATCGACAGCTCTTCAGCTCTTCTTTCAATATCTTCTACACGGTTATACAGATAGTATACCTGTCCTCCTCTTGCCATCTCCCGCTCAATTGCCTCCCGTGCTAGCATCGGATTATATTCCATTACATAGGTTTGCACAGGGAAACGATTTTCCGGAGGTGTCTCAATTACTGAAAGATCCCTCACACCAAGCATGGACATATGCAAGGTTCTTGGTATTGGGGTAGCTGTCAGAGTCAGAACATCTACATTTGTTTTTAGTTGTTTAATTTTTTCTTTATGTGTTACACCAAATCGTTGCTCTTCATCTACAACAAGTAAACCAAGATCTCGATAAACGATGTCCTTAGATAAAATTCTATGTGTTCCAATAACCACATCAACTGTTCCGTTTTTTAGACCTTTAATTGTTTCATTCTGCTGTTTTCTTGTTCTGAATCTACTTAAAAGGCCGATGTTGATTGGGAAATCCTGAAACCTTTCACGCATGGTCTCATAGTGCTGCTGTGCAAGAATGGTAGTTGGCACTAAAAAGGCAACCTGTTTACCATCAGCAACAGCTTTAAATACTGCCCGAATGGCAACCTCAGTCTTCCCATATCCTACATCACCGCATAGTAAACGATCCATTGGACGTTCACGTTCCATATCCTTCTTGATTTCAACAATAGATCTCAGCTGATCTTCTGTTTCCTTATATGGAAAAGAGGCTTCGAAATCCTTCTGCATTTCTCCATCCGGCATAAAAGCATAGCCCTTCGCGGTCTCTCGTTCTGCATATAATTTGATTAGATCATCAGCTATATCCTGGACCGTTGATTGAACCTTACTTTTTACGCGTGTCCAATCATTACCGCCAAGCTTATACATCTTAGGTTCTTTACCTTCTGAACCAACATATTTCTGAATCAGGTCAATTTGATCTACTGGCACATAAAGCTTATCAGTTCCCTGATAGCGAATATGAAGATAATCTTTATGAATTCCATTAATCTCTAATGTTTCAATACCAATAAACTTCCCTATCCCGTGATTTACATGGACAACATAATCGCCAGGCTTCAATTCCGAATAATTTTTTATACGTTCGGCATTGGACATTTTTTGCCTTCTGGCTGATTTTCTTGTTCGCTTATTAAACAGTTCTTTCTCCGTAATGAGTGCTAGTCTCTGCATAGGAAGCTCGAATCCAGTCAGTAGCTGCCCCTCCATAATTTGCAGGGATTCTATCTTAATATCATCTTTATTTTGTACAAAGCTTGCATCGACTTCGTAATCCTCTAGGATACGCTCTATTCTCTTGACCCGCTCCTCATCGGCACCCATAAGAACAACTGTGTATTTTCCTTTTTTCCAGCGTTCTACCTCAGCTTTAAATAAATTCATCTGCCCATGGAAATCCTGCATTTGCTTGCAGCTGATATTTACGATGTTTTGAGGGCTTGTTTGAGGTACATGCCTTAAAAACAATGACATATAAATATGCGGATATTTATGTTGACTCATAAGTGAAGAGAGTGAATGAGATAGAGTAATATCATGAATAATTTTCCCCTCATCAAGTAGAGTTGTATAATATTCAGCCTCTTCTTTATCCAGCTGTTCACCCATCTCCTGAATTCTGCTGATTTCATCAAAAATGACGATACTCTCTGTCGGAATATAATCTAGCAAACTAGCCTGTTTATCATAGGCCAGTGACATATATTGAGTGATATGGTCAAACTTATTCCCGCTTCTAAGCATTTCAATTTCATGCTCGATTTGCTGAACCATCCGCTGTTGTGCATCTGCATTTTTAATCTTCTTTAAGGATTGGCTTAAGCCGGCTTCTAAATGCTCTGCTATTTTAGCCACATTGCCCTTATTCAAAATAATTTCATTGACCGGGCTGATAAATGCCTTTTCTACCTTTTGTAGCGATTTTTGATCTTCAGCTGAAAATATACGAATGGAATCAATCTCTGTATCAAACAATTCAATCCGGAAAGGGTTTTCTTCTGTCAGAGGATAGATATCCAATATTCCGCCTCTAAGAGAAAACTCACCTGGAGTCGATACCATATCCGTTCTCGAATATCCAAGCGAGATTAAATTCTCCAATACGCTCTCGATATTCAGATCATCGCCCACATTCCATTCAATCAAGGATTCCTTCCAAACAGAACGAGGTGGAAGCACCTTTTTAATACCGGAAATCGGAGCAATAATAACTCCGCCTTTTTCCTCTGTTGCAAGATAATTAAGTGTTTCTATTCTCTGTGTACGCAGTTCAGGACTGGCAATACTTAATTCAGCAGCAATCAATTCATTTGCTGGAAATAGAAATACTTTATTTTTATTTAAAATCGACGTTAGGTCTTCATATACTTTTTGGGCATGTAAAAGATTCGGTACCACCACTAGAAGGGGCCGATTTGTTTGTTCATATAGCGCTGCCATAAAGAGAGAACGCGAAGAACCTGTTAAACCGGCTAATAATTGTTCCTTCAGACCTTCCTGTAGCCCATCTGTAATGGATCGAATATCTTTGTTATCTGTAAGTAGTTGCTGCAATTTATTCATATAATCCGTCCTCCCTTCAGCCTTCTACATAATTTATATATTTATAGTTGGTCTGCTATGTGAAAATAATAAACAGAAAAACGCTTTGGAATTTTCATCCAAAGCAGTCCACTGTCTTATTGTATTAAGTGTTCAAGCAAATGATAGTCTGGATTTTGATCCAGCGTATTCTGGCAGCTTTCACAAATTGATCGAATGCGAATAGTTCCATTCTCACCATATTCAATAATCTCTTTTCTTTCCTCGGTTGAAAGAAAATCATAAACCGATTGATATAATTCATCCTGCTGTTCGCTAATCTCACCTAAAGTGTGCCCACAGTGCCTGCAGCAATAATGTAGCGTCATATCATACCCTCCGCTTTATTATATACCGCTAGTATGCACCATTATCTTATTGTTTATTCAGTCTAGTGGATGGATATGATTATTGCCCATTAAATGAGTTCATTACCTTTAAAAATGGCTCATTAAGCCATTGATCGCAGACTTTTAAGGATTTATCAATTGCCTCCTTCATGATTTCCCATTCATCATCCTTGAAATTGGTTAAAACGTAATCGGGTACGGGAATTCTTCCTTCCGGCCTGCCAATTCCAACTCTTATACGGTTAAAACTATCTCCGCCCAAATGCTGGATGGTTGATTTCATCCCATTATGACCGCCGGCGCTTCCCTTTTGTCTGAGTCGAACTTTACCCCTTGGTAAATCAAGATCATCATAGATGACTGCAATATCATCCAGACCTATTTTATAAAAACGGGCTAACGGAGCAATGGCTTCCCCCGAAAGATTCATATATGTCAATGGCTTTAATAAAACGACCTTTTCTCCATTAACGGTTCCTGTTCCATATAAGCCATTATATTTACTTTGATTCATTTTAATATTCCAGCGTTCAGCCAAATAATCAATGATTAAAAACCCGATATTATGACGTGTTCGCTCATACTGTGATCCTGGGTTTCCAAGACCTACAATCAACTTCATACCTTTACACATCCTTGTGAATATCAAACTAATTAGTTTCCTCTTAACATTTTATACTGTTTCATCCTCAAAGGAAAATAAGGATAACAAAAATTTGTGATTTTTTTAGCATGTCCTCTTCTCTTTTTTGTCATGATAAAAAAGGCTGCTGAGAATCGACAATTCTCAACAACCTTCTTATTTCACAACCTATATTGCTCATCAGTATAAACTTAGTCTTCTTTATTATTCGTTGTCTCAGCACTTTCTTTTTCTACAGCATCATCATCCATTTCAACTGTAGGAGGAAGGATGGATGCAACGACTTCATCTTCATCCTGTGAAATGGTATAAGAACCATCTACATTTAAATCAGCGATGATAATGGAATCACCAATTTTTAAATCAGAAACGTCATATTCGATTGAGCCTGGAATATCATCAGGCTTAGAGGATACTGTTACTGTGTGCAGAGTTTGTTGCAGCATACCTCCGGATTTCACTCCTTCTGCCTGTCCAACAAGATCAATTCGCACCTCTACATCCATTTCCTGCGACATATTCACGATTAAAAAGTCAGCGTGCACAATATTCCCTTTTATAGGATCTTGTTGATACTCTGTAAGCATTACCTTTTCCTTACTTCCATTTATCTCAAGCGATAGTACGCCATTGCGTCCACTTTCTTTAATCGCCTTTAAAAAACTACTTTCTTCTACAAATATTGTCTTCGCTTCTTTTTCCTTCCCATATACAACTGCAGGGAAATTACCTTCTGATCTTAATTTTCTTAAAGATGAGTTTTTCAAATCTGTTCGTTCACTTACTGTTAAAGTTGTAACCATTTTGCTTCACCATCCTAATCTATTTTAAATATCACCCTTTCATATTCCCTAATCTCCTGAATTCGAAACAATTCACTTATCACTATGGGTAAGTTACATTGAATGATAACTAAAAGAAGTCTGCCTTATGGCAGACTTCTGATCAATCGAATAATGTACTTACTGATTGTTCCTCATGAACACGGATAATTGCCTCTCCAATTAAAGAAGCCACTGATAGATTTACGATCTTATCAATTCTTTTTTCTTCTGGTAGTGCAATGGTGTTTGTAACAGCCAGTTCTTTAATTTTGGAGCTTTGAATTCTTTCAATTGCCGGACCTGATAGTACTGGATGTGTACAGCAGGCATATACTTCTTTTGCTCCATTTGCAATCAACGCATTGGCAGCGAGTGTAATCGTACCGGCAGTATCAATAATATCATCAATTAAGATAGCTGTTTTTCCTTCAATGTTGCCAACAATATTCATTACTTCTGCAACATTTGGTCTTGGACGGCGTTTATCAATAATAGCAATAGGTGCTTTTAAGCGATCAGCCATTTTACGGGCTCTTGTTACTCCGCCATGATCCGGAGATACAATAACGATATCCTCCAAATTCTTCTGTTGGAAATAATCCGCAAGAATTGGCACACCCATTAAGTGATCAATCAGAATATCAAAGAATCCTTGAATTTGAGGAGCATGAAGATCAAGTGTAATGACACGTGATGCCCCTGCTGTTTCCAATAAATTAGCTACAAGCTTGGCTGTAATAGGTTCACGTGCTCTTGCTTTTCTATCTTGACGCGCGTAACCATAATAAGGCATAACAATATTAATGGTCTTAGCAGACGCTCTTTTCAGCGCATCAATCATAATTAGCAGCTCCATTAGATGTTCATTTACAGGCTGACTTGTTGATTGAATGACATAAACATCACATCCGCGAATACTTTCTTCAATATTGATTTGTACTTCACCATCGCTAAATTGCGACACTGTGCATTTTCCTAATTCAACGCCAATCTCTTTAGCAATTTCTTCTGCTAATCCGGGATTCGAATTAAGAGAAAAAACCTTTAAATTAGGATCTAAATATCGATTTGACATTATGGGCCTCCAAGACTATTTTTTAAGATTTAACTTGCCTACATAATTTTCTTTGTTTACCTGACGTGCACGGGCAACTGATAATGCCTCACCTGGAACATCTTTCGTAATCGTTGAACCAGCGGCAACATATGCTCCCTTTCCTACAGTTACAGGAGCAACCAGGTTCGAGTTACAACCGATAAAAGCTCCGTCTTCAATCGTAGTCAGGAATTTATTTTTACCATCATAATTTACCGTGATGCTTCCGCATCCAACATTTACACCTTCTCCAACAATTGCATCTCCTAAGTAACTTAAATGAGATGCCTTGCTTCCTTTACCAAAGGTGGTTTTTTTGATTTCAACAAAGTTCCCAATTTTAACATCGTCCATAATATTGGATTGAGGACGAATGTGGGCGAAAGGTCCTATTTGAACCTCAGATCCAATTTGGCTATCATGTGCAACCGATTGGCGAATAACCGTATTATCTCCGATATTACAATTTTCGATTTCCGTATTCGGCCCTATTTTACAGCCGCTTCCTATTACTGTATGACCAGTAATAGTCGTACCTGGATATATATATGAGTCCGTTCCTATTTGTACATCCTTATGGATATATGTGTTTTCTGGATCTACAATAGTGACTCCATTACGCATATGCTGTTCATTAATACGACGCTTCATATATGTTTCTGCCTGAGACAGTGCTACTCGATCATTAATACCTAGCGTTTCTGCAAAATCAGGTGTCTCATATGCAGAAATAATTTCTCCCTGTTTCTTTAGTATCTCAATAACATCCGGTAAATAGTATTCACCCTGTGCATTATGATTAGAAACATTCTTTAAGCAATCAAATAAGAGCTTATTATCAAAACAGTAAGTGCCAGTGTTAATCTCTTCAATAAGCAATTCTTCTTCAGTTGCATCTTTATGTTCTACAATTTTCTCAACCAAGCCCTCTTTGTTTCGCACGATACGACCATAACCAGCAGGATTGGTTGTTCGTGCCGTGAGGATTGTAGCTTTTGCTTTTTGCTCAGCATGCAGATTTAATAATGCATCTAACGTTTCTGCTGTAATAAGAGGTGTATCTCCGCAAATCACAAGAGTTGTGCCTTCTTCACTACCAAGTAGGTCCTGTGCTTGCATAACCGCATGGGCAGTTCCTAATTGTTCTGCTTGCAGTGCATATTCAGTCTTGTCCTTTAAGACTGACTTAACCTCTTCAGCGCCATGACCAATAATCGTTACAATTTTCTCCGCCTTAATGGATGATACGTTATCTATAACATGTTCTACCATCGGCTTGCCGCATACGGGATGTAATACTTTATATAAGCTGGATTTCATTCTCGTCCCTTTTCCCGCAGCTAGTATTACAGCATTTCGGTTCGTCATGATTGCCCTCCGTTTACCTTTTTATCCATTACGAATATACCTTAACTCCATGTTCTTTTCAAGAAGTGGAGTCAAAACCATGAATTAATTTATAAATTTGTGAAGAGAAATGCACTGGAGAGTATTAGAGGAATTTGTGAAGAAAAATAAAAAAGAGCCTCTCAGATGGTCGGCTCTAGATGTTGATTTTAAATTTTCTATCTATTAAGATGCTCCTGCTCCTTCTAACTCTACCTCTTCCATTTCACCAATACGGTGATACTCGGCAAGAACAGCTTCCTGGATTTTACCGCGCGTTCCAGAATTGATTGGATGAGCGATATCACGGAACTCTCCATCTGGTGTGCGTTTGCTTGGCATTGCCACAAACAGGCCATTATTCCCATCTATAACTCGAATATCATGAACAACAAATTCATTATCCAAAGTAATGGATGCAATCGCCCTCATTCTACCATCTGTATTGACGCGGCGTAATCTTACGTCAGTCACTTCCATCTATGTCACCACCTTTTATAATGCGAATTACTAAACTATTTCCACAAAAATTATGATATTCCTTCTTTTTTTTGAAAAATATAGAAATAATTGTGAAACTTTTTAATAACTGAATATAATCGCAGTATAAAAGGCACTGAACATCCAATCGGTTATGCCGATTACTTCCTACTTAGATCGGAAGAAATTCCCTTTATTTACCTTAATTGTTTTGTCCTTCATATTCACATCCGTCAATTTAATCAAAGATAGGTACTCATCGACAAGACGCTCCTCAGAATTTTCAGCTTCAACTAACACAGCAATCCCTGCTACATTTGCATCAAATTCCTCAATTAAGTTAATCATACCGTTTACGGTTCCGCCGGCTTTCATGAAGTCATCCACAATCAAAACCTTCGAATCCCTTTTAAGACTTTTCTTCGACAAGACCATTGTTTGAATTCTTTTATTTGAGCCTGACACATAATTAATGCTTAATGTCGGGCCTTCTGTTACTAATGAATCTCTTCTGACAATAACCACCGGAACATTTAAATAGTGAGCTACTGAATATGCTAAAGGAATACCTTTTGTTGCTACTGTCATAACAACGTCAATATTTTGGTTTGCATAATGTGAGGCAATTAGTTTTCCTACGTTACCAATTATTTTTGGCTGACCCAAAATATCCGTCATATAAAGGTAGCCGCCTGGTAACAGCCTTTCCGGTGTCTCCATCAAAGCACATAAATCCTTGATGATTTGGTCAGATTCCTCCATACTCACGCCAATAATATACTTTACTCCGCCTGCCGCTCCAGGGACAGTAACCAACGTTCCATTCCCCATTGCTTCCAAGGTCTGTTTAATAATCACGAGATCCTCACTGATAGAAGATTTCGCAGATTGATATCTTTCTGAGAAAAAGGATAGTGGAATAAGGGTGGAGGGATGATCCATCAAATAGGTTGTCATATCTACAAGACGTTCACTTCTGCGCAATTTCATTTTTACCCCCAGAACACGAATATTTTATTATGATTTTATATTAATGTCCGTGCTTATTCAATATCCAGCCTGTTTCCAAGCAGGCGAACTGCATAAACATGTTCACAAAAACCCATTAACCCATTATAAATCCTTTGCATACGTGAATCATGTTCAACCAAGCCAAATACTGTAGGTCCGCTTCCACTCATTAACACAGCGTCAGCTCCGAACCTGCTCATTTGTTCCTTAATCATTTTCACTTCAGGATACATTTTTAACGTTACACTCTCTAAAACGTTTCCCATACTTTGACACATAGCCTCATAATTTTGATTATATATAGACTCTACCATTGAATTTATATTAGGGTGTGCCAATTCATTTATCTTCAAATTACGATAGACATCTGCTGTAGATACCCCTATTGTCGGCTTCGCCAAAACTACCCAGCAGTTTGGAGGTGCTGGCAGATGCTCAATTCTTTCTCCCCTGCCTCTTGCGATTGCTGTACCACCATGCACACAAAATGATACATCTGATCCTATCTCAGCTCCAAGCTCTGCAAGCTGGTCCATAGAAAGGCCAAGGTTCCAAATACGGTTTAACCCTCTTAATGTTGCTGCAGCATCACTGCTGCCACCTGCAAGACCTGCTGCCACAGGGATATGTTTATCAATGATTATTTCAATACCTGTATTAATCTCGTATTTCTTTTTCAATAATGCTGCTGCCTGATAAGCTAAATTCCGACTATCATCCGGCACATAGCGGTTATGCGAGTTAATTTTTATGGTATTGTTATTTAGTTCCATCAGTTCGATCCGATCTGCTAAATCGACATTCGTCATAACCATTTCAACTTCATGGAAGCCATCTTCCCTTTTATATAAAACATCCAGTGCCAAGTTAATCTTAGCAGGTGCTTTCTCCATCCATTTCATTCTGTTCACCTACTTATCCTTTTGTTACCTTCTCACATTGTACATTTTCGTAACACCAATCGCCACTATTCGTATAAATTTTTCTCTTTAATTTGTGGCGAACAAGAAAACCCCAGGATATAAATCCCTGGGGTTTAATTGCCGTACCGAACAAGTATTAGTTTTCGGAAAGTCGAATGTCACAGCATTTATGATCGATTGGCTAATTGCTGCTCTGCTATTTCAATTGCCCTTTTCACCATATTCCCTGCATCAACGGCTCTAATTCCGCCCCATCCTTCTTTCTGCACTACATCCCAGAAACCAAGTTCCTTAGCAAGCTCTTCTTTAAACTTTTCAGACATCATACCTCTTCTGCCCAAGTTTAACAGCTCCTTTTTATCGGTACGACCTTTATATCATTTATCTAAAACTAAATTTCATAACAGCCAATATATTCATGTAGGCAAATAAAAAAGCAGAGAACTATTGTTCACTGCCGTTACGCCATTTTTCCTGATGTCTCTTCAGTAAATGTTAATTCTACCGTTTCTGTTAATACATCTGCATAGCTGTATGAAACTCTTTCAAAAGAGTTCTCATCCTGATCTAATTCGACAACGAATACTGAGGGATAAGTTTCAGCTAATACACCTGAACGTTCGATAGTTTTTCTTCTACCGCCATTCGCTTTGAGTAGCAACTTCTGTCCCAAATGGGAATCCAAAATCTGTTTAATATCATTCAAACTTTTTGGCATGCTTCGTCCACCTCACTAAAAGTAGTATATCACATAGACTAATGACGGTCAAATAAAATAATAAATTATATCAGTGATCAAATTTGTTTGTCAATGTTTTTCACAAGAAAAATACCGTTTTTTTCTCTCTTTTATTCTACCCTATTCGACAGATAGATATGTATGTAAATTCCAATTACATTATGTTTAAGATTATAGAGGGGATAAATGATTTATTTTGTTGAATAAAACTATCTTGGAGAGCCACTTCTACAAAACATTCTACCCTTCACTAAACACGAGTCAGCGGAATCAATTTAGCAGGGATCAATACTGACTTTATCCCTTTATCTGGTGAATATAAAAAAAGCACCGATCATTAACCATCGGTACTTTTGGCATTAGCAATCATTCTGTTAAGAATCTGCTTATAAATAGTACTAATTCAAGAGTTGAGAGATAGGTAAGAACCTTTTAAAAAACCATATGATATGGGTTAGACAATCAGTCATCTGTTTCAAGCTTTTCCTTCGCCTCGTTTGTATGATAAGGCATTCCGATTCTAAGAACACCCTTCGATTCAACTCCTCCAAGCCCTTTCTCACCCGTTAAAGTATTACGAAGAACCTCCCATACATTCACATGATCCATAAAAGGCGTAAGACTTATCTTTCCAACAATATAAACCGGATCTAATGCATGGATATTCACACGGGAAGGAGAACTGGCAAAATTAGCACCAGCAACGATTAATGATTCAAAATGAGATTGGCAAGCACCTGCAAAGATAACTAAATGGTCCAAATGGTGAATTTTTTTCCTAGCCTCCTTGACGGCCATTACGAAGTCCTTTGAATGCCTATATGCATTTATATCATTAATGGCTCCTTTAGACTTCGAATAGGAATCATGGCCTGTGATGACAAGGATATCAGGCCTGTATTGATCCAATAATTCTCCAACCTTATAAGGCATTTCACGCTCCTTACAATGTTCTCCGTGTACAGGAATTCCAATGCGCTTATAAAGGGTCAGGCATTTCTCCAAATAACTAGGATCTCCATCAAGATGCAGCACCTTTCCAGGGATTTGAAAATAATCAACAGGCTGTCGGTACCCATCTGTGACTTCATATTCTTTTTTATGACGCAATCGCTCAAATTCCTGTGATATAAGATGATTTGATTGATTCACCAAAGTATCTGTATACATATTTCTTGTAGCTCTCTCATCTTCGCCTATTACTTTTAGATCCGAGAGGGGTGCATCTGCTTCCAAACGTATATCTTCACCAAATATGATCGCAATTTTTCCGCCATCATGCTCCAAAATATCTATAACACGAAAATAGATATCGCAATCATATGATTTCCGACCAACTATATCATTAACCTTTATCATGAAAGCCTCACTCCATATTATGTCACTGCAACTAATCAATGGATTCAACATAGGCTATGCAGATCAAGGGTCAGATGTGAAGACAGAAAAAAGCCAGATCAACTTGAACTGGCTTTTTTTGCTTTATATATTTATTTAAAATGAGGTTTAAGAGCATTACTCAAATCGGCAAACTCTTGCAGAGATAATGTCTCTCCTCTTCTAATCGGATCTATACCCGCAGCTTCCAGCCCTTGGAGAATCAGTTCCTTTCTTGCTTTTCCATCAGGAAGCTGGGAAACTAAGTTATTTAAAATCGTTTTTCTTCTTTGAGCAAAACTTGCCCTCGTAATTTCAAAAAAGAAACCTTCGTCTTCAACCTCTACAGCCGGTTTATCTCTGACCTTTAGATGGATAACAGCAGAATCTACATTAGGCTGCGGCACAAATACCGTTTTCGGTACAATCATGGCTACTGCAGCTGTTGTGTAATACTGGACTGCAATCGACAATGACCCATATTCTTTCGTTCCTGGAGCTGCTGCCATACGATCAGCAACTTCTTTTTGAAGCATAACCGTTATGCTTTCAAGGGGCAGACGTTCTTCAAGTAGTTTCATGATAATCGGCGTAGTAACGTAATATGGCAAGTTCGCTACAATATGAAGATCATCTACCTGACCAGTAAACTCCTCCTTAATCACTTTTGCTACGTCTGCTTTCAGTATATCCTCGTGAATAACTTGGATATTATCATAAGCTGAAAGAGTATCTTTTAAGATCGGCAAAAGGCGTTGATCTATTTCAAAGGCTACAACTTTCTTACAGTTCTTTGCTAATTGTTCTGTCAACGCGCCAATACCCGGCCCAATTTCTATTGCTCCGCTCTCTGAGTGGACACCCGAATGGTGAACAATATTTCGTAGTATGTTTGTATCAATTAAGAAGTTCTGGCCAAGACTCTTCTTAAAGGAGAATCCATATTTATCCAGTATTTCTCTTGTTTTAATTGGGGTTGCAATATCTTTATTCATTTATTTCCACTCCATTTATATGTTCGATTGCCTTCATGAGCTCTTCCTTTGAGATTCCAAACATCTTCAATCTTGTATATAGCTGTTTGCCATTTGCATAGCCGATATTCAGATATCGACCTAACTTTTCCCGTCTCTCAGCGGAACCTGGACCGCCAACTAAACCAAATAAGACCAAATCATCCTTACTGATTACTTCTTTTAATTCCGAATCCATTAGTTTCGCATTTTTTAATGCATCTCTGATGGCTTCATCAGACGCATGTTCAACACCCAGCCCACGCCCTGACTTATGGATAGCCAAGTGCTTTGGCAGAAACGCATGCTGGCATCCGGGTACTTCCTGTGAAATGATTTGTCTTATTCTCTCTCCCGGAAAGTCAGGATCAGTAAAAACAATCACTCCCCTGACCTTTTGCGCCAAGCGAATTTTATTTAATGTTTCCTGATTAATAGCTGAACCATTCGTTTCTATTGTATCAGCATTTAAAGCGCGTTTGATGGCCGTGGTGTCGTCTTTTCCTTCAACGACAATAATTTCTTTGATTTTCATTTTCCCTCCAAAAAATTTTATCTAAAATTTGTAATTTACAATTGATATATTTGTGTTATTTTTGTAATATTAATGTAATATTAATTTATTTACGGTTAACCCTGCCTATTATAACGTAAAAAAACAGCGGATACGAAATCCACTGTATAAATTACCGTAATATTTAACGAATAACTTTTATTTTGACCTTTTTTACACCCCAGTTATGGGCTTCGGCAGATGTAGGAACATAGACGTCAATTTTATTCCCATTTATGGCGCCACCTGTATCTCCTGCAACTGCATAACCATAGCCTTCTACATATACTCTTGAGCCAAGCGGTATTAGGTTAGGGTCAACAGCGATAACCTTTTTGTTCGGATTTGCACGCAGGTCAATGCCAACTGCAGTTTTACCCGAACAGCCATCACAGTCAACGGTATAGGCAGTAGCCGTAACATAATATTCATCACTATCACTAGCCTTCTGCACGTTCTTTTTTACATTAGACATTGGCTTTGCTATAGGTAGTTTTTGTTTTGTCCCAACGGAGATTACCTGATCAGTTTTTTCCTTAATAACATTTTCTGAAATCAGCTTTTTGGACACAACTTTCCCATTTTCTTTAATAAGCTCATATTTCTTACTTATGAGACCGTTAACGCCTTCAGTGGTTACTTTCTGTTTTCCTGAGGTTAATGCGGGATCATTTCGCTTGATAGTCTCATATGCAATCGGTTCTTCCACTACTTCCGTATCTTTTTCAACTCGTGTAATAGACAAGGATGCTTTCTTACTAAGCTGCTCGTTTATCCCAGGTTCAACACGGTCCAAATCACCAATATGTATATTGGCAGTATCTAAAAAGTCCTTCACAGGGGTCGAGACTGTCCATAGTATTTTTTCATTCTCACCATCAATTACGGTAACAGGAAAAGCCTTCTCAATATGTATGATCATACCGGCTTCTATCTTGTCATTCATATCATGGGACAGGAAATCCTCGTTCCTTAGCTGTATATTTTCCTCTTTTAAAACATCTTCAACTGTCTTCGCAGTCGTAGCAAAGCTCTGCTCTTTGTCATCTATTATGACCTTTATATCAACAGCAGGCTCCCACACAATGTGTAAATCATCTTTTATTTTAGTCGTTTCAGGTATACTGAGATAGTCCTTCGAATCTACTAATATGTCATGTTCTTCAAGTAATTCACTTATGGTATCAGCATGGGTTTTTACCTTTTGCTTTTCTCCATCCAGGCTCAGTGCCACTGTCTTCTTTGTTCCTTCAAAAAATAAAACTCCGGAAGCTAATAGAAATACAGCGATACTAGTCATCATTAATATTACCTTTGGCGTTTGCCGCGGCCTGGAAAATAGGTTTTTCATGTATTTATTCACGAAAAAATTACCCCCTTTTCACTGAATGCATTATATAAATATATAAATAGGCTTGTCAAATAATACCGCTCTCATGCTTATTAGAGTAAGGATTGTCTCGAAGCAGTTAATGACATCCAGTCTACCTATCCATATACGTATATTTTCATCCAATAAAATGGGGGAATCTGTCTTTAAATCAATTTAAAAAGTGTTTTGGCATTACTCATTGTTGCTTCAGCAACTTCCTCATAAGAAACTTCTTTCAACCTTGCTATTTCCTCAGCAACAAGTTTGACATAGCCTGGTTCATTTCGTTTCCCTCTAAACGGGTGAGGGGCTAAATAAGGACAATCGGTTTCAATCAATAATCTTTCCAACGGCACGGCCTTTGCAACCTCTTTGGGTTTAACTGCATTTTTGAATGTAACCGGTCCGCCTAAAGAAATATAAAAATTCATGTCTAAGCATACCTGTGCCGTTTCCACACTGCCGCTAAAGCAATGCATAATTCCGCCAACTTCTTCTGCATGCTCTTCCTTAAGGATCTCTACTACGTCCTCTGTAGCATCCCTGTTATGAATGATGATAGGAAGCTTAAGTTTTTTAGCAAGACGAATCTGACGGCGGAATACATCCTTTTGGATATCCTTCGGTGATTTGTCCCAATGATAGTCTAAGCCTATTTCTCCAATTGCCACCACTTTTGGATGCTTGGTCAGCTCCTCAATCCATTCAAGATATTCATCAGTTAGATCGATTGCATCTACCGGATGCCAACCAATCGCTGCATACATAAAGTCATAAGTTTCTATTAACTCCATTGCTCGTTTAATAGTCTTCTCATCAAAACCAACAACGATAACCCGCTCTACTCCATTCGCTTTGGCTCGACTGATAACTTCTTCCAAATCATTATCAAATTGCTCATCATTTAAATGCACATGTGTATCAAATAACAATGTTAGCACTCCTTTACCATTTGCCTAGAATACCTCTCTATACCCAAAACAATAGGGATGTTTCACATGTAACATCCCTACGTTCAAAATCAATTATTTAACCTGTGCCCCATTTGGTAGGGATTCCGCAATTGAGGCCAACGCTAATTGACCATCAAGACTACCAGCTAAAATCATCCCTTGAGATAGTACACCGCGAAGTTTAACCGGTTTTAAATTCGTTACGCAAATAACCTTCTTACCAGTCAATTCTTCTGGTTTGTAATGCTCCGCAATGCCAGAAACAACCTGACGCTGCTCATATCCAAGATCTAATTGAAGTTTTAACAGTTTGTCTGCTTTTGGCACGGGCTCAGCCTTTATTACTTGAGCTACTCTGAGCTCCACCTTTTTGAAATCATCAATCGTAATCTCTTCTACCTCTGTAGGTTGTTCGATTTCCTTTTTCGCTTCTTGGACCGGTGCAGCTGGTGCCGTGCTTTGCATCGCTTCCTTAATATAAGTAACTTCTTCCTCCATATCCAGGCGAGGGAAGATAGGCTGTCCTTTTTTAACAGTTGAATTTTCAGAGATCAATCCGAACTCTTTCAAGCTATCCCAGCTTTGTAATAAAGGATCCTGACAATCCAATTGTTCAAATATTTTTTCAGGAGTTACAGTTAGGAACGGCTTCAGCATGATAGCAACTCTTCTTAAGGATTCTGCTAAATGAACCATTACAGATGCCAACTCGTCAACTTTAGCTTCATCTTTCGCTAAGGCCCATGGTTGAGTTTCATCAATGTATTTATTTGTGCGGCTTACCAATTGCCATATAGTAGACAACGCAACAGAGAATTGCATATCATCCATTGCCTCTTCATATTTTACTACCGTTTCCTTATTAGCCTGCAGCAGCTGCTGATCAAATTCACGCTCTGACCCTTTATAAGCTGGTATTTTTCCTTCAAAGTACTTATTAATCATTGCAACAGTTCTGTTCAATAAGTTTCCAAGGTCATTGGCTAAATCAAAGTTAATTCTTTCAACGAAGCCTTCTGGAGTAAATACGCCATCCGCTCCGAATGGAACCTCACGCAATAAGTAATAACGAAGGGCATCCAAACCATATCGATCTATGAGCGTTACAGGATCTACAACATTCCCTTTAGATTTAGACATTTTGCCGTCTTTCATTAATAGCCAGCCATGTGCAAATACTTTTTTAGGAAGAGGTAGATCAAGTGCCATTAACATGATTGGCCAGTAAATAGTATGGAAACGAACGATTTCCTTACCAACCAAATGGACATCTGCCGGCCAATAATTCATGTACTTGGAGTCATCATCAGTACCGTAACCTAAAGCCGTAATATAATTAGATAATGCATCAATCCAAACATAGATAACATGCTTAGGATCACCCGGCACCTTTATGCCCCAGTCAAAAGTTGTTCTGGAAACAGCTAAATCCTCTAAACCAGGCTTTAAGAAGTTGTTAATCATCTCATTTTTGCGTGACTCCGGTTGAATGAACTCAGGGTTCTCTTCGTAAAACTTTAATAATCGGTCAGCATATTTACTCATTTTAAAGAAGTAGGATTCTTCTTTTACCTTTTCAACTGGACGTCCACAATCAGGACAATTGCCCTCTTCTACCTGACGATCTGTGAAAAATGATTCACATGGAGTGCAATACCAGCCTTCATATTGATCAAGATAAATATCGCCCTGATCAAGCAAGCGTTTAAAAATCTTCTCAACAACCTTCTTATGTCTTTCTTCAGTGGTTCTAATGAAATCATCATAAGAAATATCAAGCTTGTTCCATAGTATTTTGATGTCTCTGATCATACCATCAACATATTCCTGCGGGCTGATTCCTTTTTCTTCTGCCTTTTGCTGAATCTTTTGCCCATGTTCATCTGTACCAGTTAGGTACATAACATCATATCCACGCATTCTCTTATAACGAGCCATTGCATCTCCTGCAACTGTCGTATATGCATGTCCAATATGAAGATTTCCACTTGGATAGTAAATTGGGGTAGTAATATAAAAAGTATTTAATTTTTCCTTCATCTTTTCCACTCCTTAAAGGCCTTGCAATAAAGTACGTAAGATTTGCTTATAAATACATTACATAATAGTACATTATAAAGGAATTTTAATTATTTTTATACATATGAACCCGGGGCGCTTTTGGAAAATTTTATTACACTCATATATTGAAAGCTTTTTCACAAATAATTATTGTAGACAAGATGTATTAATTATATGAATATATTTAATTTTGTAATAAAATTACAAATATGCGCAAAATATATTTGATTTATTTTGAATCTTTTATAATTTATCGTCAATTTGTCCATGTAAATGATTCATTTAATGTAGATTTATGTAAATTTATATCGTTTTTTTACTGTTTTTTTCATAAAACCTCACTAAATATGGAATAAACTACTATTATTATGCAATCCAAAAACATTGACGGTTTTGGGAATGCTTGGTATTATGAAAACATCCTTAAATTTTGTCGAATAATGACGAATTTTATTAAAAAAATATTTTACTATGAGAGGAGTATTTTTATGAAATCCACAGGTATTGTACGTAAAGTAGATGAGCTTGGACGGGTGGTAATTCCAATTGAGCTTCGTCGTACTTTAGGAATCGCAGAAAAAGATGCTTTAGAAATTTATGTTGACGATGAAAAAATTATTCTAAAAAAATATAAGCCGAATATGACTTGCCAAGTTACAGGTGAAGTATCCGACAACAACTTCACACTTGCTGACGGTAAATTAATCCTTAGCCGTGAAGGAGCAGAACAGCTTCTTAAAGAGATTCAAGAAAACTTGGTTGTAAACAACTAATCAAAAAGCTTCCCTTTCGGGGAGCTTTTTGATTAGCTTTTAATTTAATTCTCTTCAACATGATAAGCCTGATAGATTTCTCTTTTTTGAAGACCCCTATCTTTCGCAACCTTTTTTATCGCTTCATTCGGTTTAAGGTTCTCAGATTCAATATAAAAATCGACGTGCTCTTTCAATTCCATCTCTGTCCACCAGGCTGTTCCTAGATCATCTAACTCTTCCCTATCTGACCCCTCGGTTATGATCACAAACTCACCGCGTATTTCATGTTCATTAGCCCATTGTATAATCTCAGACATCGTCCCTCGAATATATTCCTCAAACTTTTTTGTCAGCTCTCTTGCCAATACTATTTTTCGATTTCCAAAATACTCATACATTATCGTAAGTGTTTCCTTTAAACGATGAGGAGATTCATAGAAGATTATGGTCGAATCCTTTATTTTTAATCGCTCCAGTTCTTTCTTCTTCTCTTTACGGCTTCGGTTTAGAAATCCATAGAAATAAAATGGCTGCGGGACTATACCTGAAGCAATCAGTGCCGTTAGTGCCGCATTTGCACCAGGCAATGATACGACCTTTATGTCCTCCTCTATGCAGGACTGGACTAACTCATAGCCAGGATCTGAAATAGCAGGCATTCCGGCATCGCTTACGAGGGCAATTTGTTTTCCACTTTTCATTTTCTCAATCAAGGATTCCCCGCTCTGATTCATATTGTGCTCGTGATAACTGACTAACGGTGTCTGAATATCAAAGTGATTGCACAGTTTTTTTGTATTCCTTGTATCCTCTGCCGCAATTAAATCTGCCTGCTTGAGGATATTTATTGTGCGAAATGTCATATCATCTAAATTACCGATTGGTGTTGGTACTAAATAGAGAACTGCTTCATTCTCTTTTTCAAAGCTTTTTTGGGCCTTCATTATCTGTTCCTCCCATTTGTACGATCCTTTCCTTGGCGCCCCTGCTTAGCTGTTTAAAGCGATACTCAGCCTGCATAGCCTCTGTCTTTGTCTGATACTCCTCGACATAGCGAAGCACCACAGGCCTTCTCCCTCGTGTATATTTGGCACCTTTCCCATCATTATGTGTATTCACTCTCTTATTTACATCATTTGTATACCCAGCATAATAACTGCCGTCCGCACATTCAAGTACATAAAAATAGTGATTATTCTTGTCCATTGATGATGGTTCTCAATTCTTTGGTATACTCATTATTTTCATCATACACAATTAATGGTGGCAATAATTTTAAATCAGGATTTCCGCCTTTTATTCCTTCAATCAGGATTGTATTTGCCTCTTTATTTGCCTTTGGATACACAAATTGAAGACGTTTTGGTTCTAATCTATACTTTCTCATTAACGTTACAATATCAAGCAGCCTACCGGGTCTATGAACAAAGGCCGCTTTACCGCCGTTCTTTAAAAGCTGGCTGCTCACTCTGATTACATCCTCCAATGTACATTTAATTTCATGCCTGGCTATGGCAAAATGTTCATTTTCATTTTGAATTTCCTTCGCTGGTGTCAAAAAATAGGGTGGATTACAGGTGACAACATCATATTTATCATGGCCGAGAATTGGAATAATTTTATTTAAATCCTCATGGTACATTTCAATTCTATCATCCAGCTTATTGTAGCCTATACTCCTAACGGCCATATCATATAGTCGCTCCTGAATCTCCACTCCGTATATACGCCCCTTGGTGCGTGTACTGAGCAAGAGTGGAATGACACCATTTCCAGAACATAAATCGACCAAATTCCCTTTTTGAATGGGAACATATACAAATTTAGATAATAAAACAGCATCCAATGAAAAAGAAAAGACACTCGGGCTTTGAATAATCCTAAGTGGCTCTCCCAATAAATAATCCAGACGCTCATCATCCTTTAATATATACACTCTACAATCCGCTCCTACCTATATACAGTAAAAAATCAATTATAAAAATAGTCTTTCCTATCGATAGGAAAGACTATCTTTATTTCTTATTTAAAAATGAAAGACAAAACAGGCAATCCCCATCTTTACGTGGACTTCCAAAGTGCAGATTACAAATATGGAAACCTTCTTGATATAGTCTCGCTAAATTATCGTAGCCCTCTCCGACATCCATTAGCTTATTGCCTTTTTTTGCTTGCTTTTTCTGAGAAACCGCAGGCTTTGTCTTTTCTAAATCCAGCAAGCGACGCCTTACATTTTCGTTTTCTAACTTGAGGGAATTATTTTCTTCCAATATTTCTGCGAGATGTTCTTTTAAATCTCCAAGTTGCTTATACAAATCTCCAATTTGAGCTTCCATACTGCTAACCGAATCGAAAATTTCCTTTTTATTCATCAACACCCACCACCTTATTAATCTGTGGCTTGAATCGAGAAGGTGCCTTCCTCCATCATCTCATCCAGCGTATATTCAACTACTCGTTCCTTACCCTGCAATTCTATTTGCATGATTTTTTCAAGAATGTTAAGACCGATTACTTTACCGCGACCAACCGGTGTAACCACGTACTCTCCCAAATCTGGAAGCTGCTCTTTTGCGCTCTCATATTCATCATTCTCATATTTTAAACAGCACATCAAACGCCCGCATAGACCTGAGATTTTCGTGGGATTCAATGATAAGTTTTGGTCTTTAGCCATTTTAATGGAGACCGGTTCAAAGTCCCCAAGAAATGTAGAACAACATAACATCCTGCCGCAAGGTCCAATGCCTCCAAGCATTTTTGCCTCATCCCTGACACCAATCTGTCTTAATTCAATACGTGTTCGGAAAATAGCTGCCAGATCTTTAACCAGCTCACGAAAATCAACTCGTCCATCTGCTGTGAAATAAAAAATCACCTTATTACGATCAAAAGTATATTCAACATCTACAAGCTTCATTTCCAAACGATGCTCAACCACTTTTTCGCTGCATACTTGAAATGCCTGTTCAGCGATTTGTTTATTTTCGTCCACAATCAGCCGGTCTTTTTCATCAGCTATTCGAATAACTTTTTTCAGGGGCAGAACTACATCATTTTCCCCAACCTGCTTTCTGGGTATAACAGCTTTTCCAAACTCTACTCCGCGTACTGTCTCAACTATGATGTATTCATCCTTGGCTATTTCCAAATCACCTGGGTCAAAATAATATATTTTACCCGCCTTTTTAAAGCGGACTCCTACAACATCATACAAGTGTAAACCCCTCCTGAAGGTTAAGCACAAGCTGCTCCATTAACAGCTGTGGGTTTATATTAGCCGAAATTTTTCGTTTTGACTCTAATATTTGATTCATTTGATACGCCAATTTTTTGGGGGAATGTTGAATGGCCAATTGGCGAAGCCTTTCCTCCATATCTTTGTATACAATCTCTTCCGGCTTATCCAGCTGTATATAAAGGAGATCACGATATATATTCAATAGGAGCATTAAGCCTATTTCTGTCTGTTCTCTTTCTTTAAAATGCGAAAGCCAACTCTCCTGAATGACCATAATACCATCCACAGGATTTTTCATTGCTTCAAATAATTTTACCACTATTTTTTGGGCTTGTGCAAACCACTCATCCTCATTTAACGACAAACCTTCATCGACACTGTTCGTCAAACTCGCAATCAAGGGAGCCTTCGTGACAGGTACTCCTGCCTGTATTAACTGCTTACTTAATTCCTTTGGATTTAACGGCATAAAGGATAACGTTTGGCAACGGGATAGGATGGTTGAAAGCATGCGGTGAATTTGATCTGTAAGCAAAATAATTGTTGTCCCTGCATGAGGTTCTTCTAAAAATTTCAATAAACTATTGGCCGCAGAAGCAGTCATTTTATGTGCATGCGTAATAATGTAAACTTTTTGTGATGACTCAACTGCCTTCTTTTGAAATTCCTCATGAAGCAATCGAATTTGTTCCTTTTTTATCGATAAACCATCCGGTTCAATAACATGGACATCCGCATGGTTTTTATGGTCAATTTTTTTACAATTTGTACATTCCTCACAGGGAAGAAAACCGTCTTCTCGGTTATGGCAAAATAAAGATTTAGCCAGAAGAATACTTGTATCCTTTTTACCGGTACCACGCTCTCCTTCAAAAAGATAAGCATGGGCCACACGATTCTTCATTAGGCTATTCTTGAGCATCATTGATACTCTTGGTTGTTGATTGGCTAATTGATCCCACGTGTTAATCATGCTTATTTCCTCTCATCCTCACTGACTGTATAAATTGTTAAAATTGGTAAAACTTATCCACCGGCATTACAAAAACTGTTGCTCCTCCTACCTCGACCTCTACTGGATAAGGTACATAAGAGTCTGTATTACCACCCATTGGAGTAACTGGTGCTACAAGCTGCTCTCTGGATTTGCAGTTCTTCTTTATGATTTCAAGAGCCTTATTCACCCTTAATTCCTCAGTACCTATCAAAAAGGTAGTATTACCGGATTTTAAAAATCCTCCAGTTGTAGCCAACTTAGTTGCTCGGAAGTTATTGTCGACCAAATCACCTAATAATTTAGTACTATCTTTATCTTGTACTACTGCTATTATAAGTTTCATGGCTAAAACCTCCTATAAGGATTATAAAGAAAAAGCTTTACTTATCCATTATACCAGTTATTCTGTAACCATAAAGCAATTCAAGTGATAAATATAAAACCTTAAAGCATTTGCCTTAAGGTCTCCTGTGAATATATGTCCGAATTTGTTGAAGAGTTTCTTGATAAACTTCTTCAAAGCTTTGATTTGCATCAATTACCTTTATTCTATCAGGTTCATTTTTTATTAATAGTTGATAGCCCTCATATACTTTTTGGTGGAAATTGAGCTTCTCAAGATCCAAACGATTTATTTCCCGACTTTTATGATTTTCAATTCTCTTCAAGCCAATTTCAGGATCAATCATAAAGAACAATGTAAGTTCTGGCATGGTATCCTGTATAGCAAAGCGATTGATTTCTCTGACTTCCTCTATCCCAAGACCTCTTGCATACCCCTGATAAGCCAATGAGCTATCTACAAACCGGTCACATAAGACAATACAGCCTTTATTTAATGCAGGTACCACCTTCTCCATAAGATGCTGTCTGCGCGCTGCTGCATATAACAGTGCTTCTGTCCTGGAATCCATTTCAGTATGATCAGGATTTAAGATGACCTGCCGGATTTGTTCTGCAATAGGAATTCCACCAGGTTCTCTTGTCAGTACAATTGAGTAGCCTTCCTTTTCAAGCTGCTCTCCCACTCTTGCTAGTACGGTCGTTTTCCCAGCCCCTTCAGGACCCTCTACCGTTATAAAAACTCCACGTTTCAAGGCAGTAACCTCCAATATTGTAACTACTAGATAGTATATCATATGTGACTTACACAAAGACCTCAATTTGTTGTTGCTTTAAATAAACTCCTCCTTGGATTTTAGCCCCCTGAGTTAGTAAGGATGTGCATTTCTGCACCATGTCATAGGTAATAATCTCTCCCTTTTGAATGAGCGGAATACCTGGAGGATATGGAACAATTGTTTCTGCTGAGATTTCTCCACATGCATGAGCAAGAGAAATTCTTTTCCGCGGCATTATATCCATTTCCTCATAGGATATTGCTAGGACACTCTCCATATGTTGTTGTTTATTTTTTAATGGGTTACTAGCCAGGCTTATTCGTGTTTGTTCTCCTGTAATCCAATTAATCCTTTCTAGCCTTTGTATAATATCATCAACAGAATATGGTTGACTTTTCTTTAATAAAGGCAGAACAAGCAGTACATGCAGCTCATCTGCGAGCTCTGAATAAATCCCTGCTTGCTCCATTAATTTTTGCAGCTCAAAGCCTGACATTCCGTTTTTATGATAGAGAACAAGCTTTAAAGGATCCTGAATATCGCTGTTTTCTGATTCGAAAATGCACAGTTCCTCATGCCTTCGTAAATATTGTTTAAAAGACTCAATTTGCTCTATTAAATATTCCTTATCCTTTTCTGAATAGCTCTCTAAATAAGCCCTCGCTAAATCTAGAGACATCATAATTGGATAAGATGGGCTGCTTGATTGCAGCATTCTTAAATACCCTTCCACACGCTCTTGGTTTACCAATTCACTGTTTATATGTAAATAGGAGCCCATTGTCATAGCAGGCAGGGTTTTGTGAGCTGAGTGAACAACTATATCTGCCCCCAAATTGACAGCAGATGGCGGAAAAGGAGCACCTGCCGCAAAGTGGGCACCATGCGCTTCATCAACTAAAACTAGAATACCCTTTTTATGAGCTCGCTTAATGATAGATGCCAGATCTACTCCCAACCCATAATAATTAGGATATGTAAGAATAATTGCTTTTACATCCAGATGATCATTCAAACTATTATAAATTGTTTCATATGGAACACCAATTGAAATATCAGATTCTATAACAGGCGTCAGAAATATTGGGTTAGCTTTAGCTAGTTTTAATCCATTCATCACAGATTTATGGCAATTCCTTTGTACAAGGACTTTATCTCCAGGCTCAATACTAGCCAAGATCATCGCAAGATTACCGACAGTTGTTCCATTCACAAGAAAGTAACTTTTTTTAGTCTGATAAAACTTCGCTAATAATGCTTCAGCCTCTTTAATACCCTCTTCTGGTTCATGCAAATCATCTAATCCTGCAAGTTCTGTCACATCCCATGACAGGACCGAACTAAAACTCCGAGGAGCCTCAATAGGCAGGACAACACCATTTTTATGGCCTGGAACATGCATGGATATGGACTTCTTATTTCGGTGTTTCTCCAGCATATCTAATATTGGTACTTTAATTATTTTTTCCGCCACTCATACACGCCTCCTTTTCCAACAAATAAAAAGGCTCCTTCCGGTTGAAGGGGCCAGCTGACTATATTATAAGGATGGAGTATAGCGGTATTCAAGTTTTATGAGTAAATACTGGAAATATTCATTTTCTTCAACTTCTCTACATGCTCATTATACAAAGGGTCATTTGTTTCTGTATGAATTAACACATCCTCACATTCCGAGCAAATAAAAATATTATATAGATGCATTCCCTTTTTTTTCGTCGATTCACAGATTGCACATTCTTCGTTAAGATGATCATTTGTTTCACGCTCGCAGTTGGCCATTTACTACACCTCCATACCTCTTAGTATCGCCCCCGGCCACAAACTGTATACAATATTTTAAATTTATATATTATTCTATGCCCACAAGTGAATTTCGTTGTATGTCTTTCAAAATGTCCAACATATAAATATCTTTGAGGAATAATTCATGTAGAAACCTTTGGAATTCACGGCTTAAATGTTGTAGCAAAATGCTGGGGTGTGTTCTTGAAATTGGCATAGCTCAACTATTCGTAGCTTTAATTACATAACCCCAGGAAAGGGGAATCATTAGTATTTGATAGGTGGCTTCCTTTGTCTTTTTCGTATCTTTATTTCGGGGATAGGTGGGGAGCAGGTAGGTGATAGATCGGGCGTAGGTGCTTCATAGGTGGAGCATAGCTAGCTACTTTCCTCCATACTTCACCTACCTTTCAACCACCTATACCCCGGTATAGATCGGGCATAGATGCTTCATAGGTGGAGCATAACTGCTTTCTTCCACACTTCACCCACCTTCCCCCGAGTATAGATGTCCCATAGGTGTTGAATAGCGCAGCTTTTCTATAGCTTCCACAAGTCTTTAAGGTAGTATCCTTGACGAAAGATCCTTCCCGACTCCTCACCCATCCAGCTCTAACAAGTATCCAAAATCCTCCCTGGTCCCTATAAAAACAACACAAAAAAACCAGCTCATCAACTGAACTGGTTTCTTAAATTGCCCGGCAACGTCCTACTCTCACAGGGACTCGCGT
>NZ_JBZAJC010000019.1:0-40250 GCF_058215915.1 Pradoshia sp. Z3_51
TATCTCAATATCGAATTTCTCTACCTTATTTCCGTTCACAACTGTATAAATCTCAGCTGGTCCTTCTTCGACTTCATTTGATAAAGCAATTGGCATTGGTGTATCATTTACTCCATTGTCCACTTGCCGATTCAACCGTCCAAAAATACCGAATGGAGAATTACGGTTTATATTCCCGATTACTTCCCGATCAGCTGCAAAACGAGCCAGCTTTTCTCCAGGATTTCCATTGCTTCCTTTTTCTATCGAGGTAACGGTTGACTTAACAATTTGACCATCCTTCACTACAATTGGCTTTTTTGTATCCATATCAGAAATAACATGACCTAAAGCCCCATATTTTCTCGTCTGTGGATGGTAAAAGGTCATTGTACCTATACCCGCAGCTGAATCACGAATATATAACCCCAATTTAAATACTTTCTCATTCTTATCCTTTAAAGGAGATAATTGTTTGGTCAATTTTACATTATCCCGAAATATATCTACAATCAGCGGTTTATTATTCTTCTCAAATTCCTGAACGAAAGGAGCGACATCCTGCATTTTGGTAATTGGTTTCCCGTTTATAGCAGTAATAATATCTCCAACTTGCACTCCTGAAATCTCACCTGGCGAAAGGTTGCCTTTCTCGGTTGCTATTTGATGATGGCCTACCACAAGGACACCCAATGTATTCAATTTCACTCCAATGGATTGCCCTCCCGGAATTACCTTAAAATCCTTTAAAACCTCTATGTCAACCGTTTTAACAGGAATACCTGCAATATTAAAAACGACTTGGTTATACCCATTTTTAGAGCCCTTAATATTCAGAGCCTTGGAACGATTATCAATTAAAACTCCAGAGTTTGCAGAGACCACTTCTGCATTAAGGAACTGGCTTTTTTTAAATGATTTATTTTGTCCTTCAAATAAAGTAAGTTTGGTGGGAATTTCAAAATATTTTTGCATTGGGTGGCTAAAAATAACGGCTAACAGCGAAACAAGGAGAAATACACCGAAACATTTTCTTATTGATATCGATTTCATCCATTCACTCTCCTCGTTTCTATGGCTACCCTTATAATTTTGCCGAGAGGGATTGACTTTATAACAAAAGTACAAAATAAAAAGCTACCCATTATGGATAGGAATAACAATGGTAAAATATTTACATAAGATAATTTTAATGAGGAGACAATAGTATTGAAAAAAACTGAGGAGAACGCTCCTCAGTTTGTCTTTATATTGTATTTAATTTGATCAGCCTGATTCAGCATTTCTTTTACATGCTCTTCTGTTAAAGCTGTTAATTCTTTACCGGAAATCATTCGGCCAATCTCTATTACTCGTTCCTCTTTTTCAAGCGGTTTGACATTCGTTTTTGTACGGCCTTCTGTAATTTCCTTAGAGATAAATAAATGAATGTCTGCCATAGCTGCTACCTGCGGCAAGTGACTGATACATAATACCTGCGAGCCTTCCGACACACGGTATATCTTTTCGGCTATTGCCTGTGCAACCCGTCCGCTGACTCCTGTATCTACTTCGTCGAAGATAATCGATGTGATTCCCTGGTGTTGAGAGAAGATATTTTTGATAGCCAGCATAATACGTGAAAGTTCTCCACCGGAGGCCGTTTTGGATAGCGGCTTTACAGGCTCACCAGGGTTAGCAGAAATATAAAATTCCACCTGATCTATCCCGTTCTCACCAATAAGATTGGATTGATCTTGTCCAGAATGATGAAAATACACTTCAAATACGGCTTTATCCATGTACAGCTCTTTAAGTTCACGGTGGATTGCGTCCGTTAGAAGATGTGCATATTTTTGTCTCAGCTCTGACAGATTTGTGCCCTCTAGGATTACTTCTTTCTCTAAAGCTGATAGCTGGGTTTTTAATTTTTCAAGATGTGTTTCGCGATTCAATATCGTATCAATCTCTTCCTCAATGGTTGCAGCATACTCCAGAATTTCCTTGATCGTCTTACCATATTTCCGCTTCAAATGATTAATTTCATTAAGTCTTGCATCAATATCATGAAGTCTTTCAGGATCAAACTCCAATAAATCCAATTGGGAACGAATCGAGCTTGTTACATCCTCAAGAATATAAAACGCATTTTTCACTGATTCAGATAACTCTTTATATTGTTCATCAATGTGTTCAATTCCTTGTAGGTCTGTCATCGCATTACCGACCCAATCAAGTCCGCCATTCTCATTATTTAAGGACATATAGGAATTATGTAGACTTTGGTGAACCTTTTCAAAGTTACTCAGTTTATGCTTTTCCTCCATTAATTGCTCTTCTTCATCAATCTCCAATTCAGCCTTTTGGATCTCATCAAATTGAAATTGTATCAAATCAAGCCTGTGTGCCATTTTCTGCTCATTTTCACTTAATTTTTTCATTTGCTGACGGGTTTCATTATATTGCTTATAAAGCTTCCGATATTCAGTCAGAGATTGTTTAATATCCTGCTCGCCAAATTGATCCAATAAAGGGAGATGAAAATCGGGATCCATTAACTCCTGGTGTTCATGCTGTCCATGAATATCAATTAATTTTCTCCCTACCTCTCTTAAGGTTGAGATTGTAACCATCTTCCCATTGATTCGGCACACACTTTTCCCTGAGGTATACATATCTCTTCTGATAATAATTATATTGTCTTCAGATTCAATCCCAAATTCTTTTGCTTTCTCTATGGCTGGGTGTAATGAATCCGGCAACTGAAACAAACCTTCCAGTTCAGCTTTTTCTTCACCATGTCTTATGAATTCAGACGATCCTCGTCCACCGGCCAATAGCTGTACTGCATCAATGATTATAGATTTACCGGCACCTGTTTCACCAGTAAGTACAGTCAAACCTTTATCGAGGGAGAGCGTTTGTGATTCAATGATGGCGAAATTACGAATGGAGAGTTCCAATAACATCTTTCATCCCAACTTTCTTAAAGCATATCAAGAAAACGTTTTGATATGATTTCAGCATCTTTTTCATCTCTGCAAATAATTAAACATGTATCATCTCCGCAAATCGTTCCGAGAATCTCTTCCCAATCCAAATTGTCCATTAACACACCAATTGCCTGAGCATTACCTGGTAATGTTTTCATGACCAATAGATTGTTGGCTGAATCAATTCGCACGAACGCATCTACCAATGCCCGTTTAAGTTTTTGAAAAGGGTTAAAGCGCTGATCTGCTGGCAGGCTGTATTTATAGCGTCCATCCTGCATTGGTACTTTTGCCAGATGCAGTTCTTTAATGTCTCTTGATACAGTCGCTTGCGTAACATTTACCCCTTCCGCTCTTAAAATATCCACTAAATCATCTTGTGTTTCAATATTATTATTTGTAATGATTTCACGTATTTTTATATGTCTTTGACCTTTATTCATCTAGTTTGACACCTCTCAATATAATGCCTTCCATACCTAATGTTAGCGGATTTTGTCACAAAAGTACATGTATTTTATGTATTTTTATGCAAGGATTGCATAAAGAAATAACCCCCATGGCAAAGCCACCGGGGGATTAAACATTTCACTTATCTTCACCTTTATTCGTTTTTAACGCTTCGTGTGCCGCTTCAACTACCTGCTCAAGATTCACGACTACATCTTGTGTACAATCGGAACCTTCCCCTGGCCAGTATAAATGGAATAAAAATTCAATATTTCCATCCCCGCCTGTAATGGGGCTAAAAGTAGCTTCTTTTAGTATATAGCCTTCCTGGATAGCAAAGTCTCGAATTTGCTCCACAACTTGAAGATGTACTTTTTTATCACGAATAATTCCTTTTTTTCCAACCTGCTCACGACCAGCTTCAAATTGCGGTTTTACAAGACTTACAACATCGCTTCCAGGCACAAGAATTCGTTTTAAAGCCGGTAAGATAAGCTTTAACGATATAAAAGAAACATCAATTGTAGCAAATTCTGGCAGACCTTCAGTGAAATCCTCAGGTACTGAATGACGGAAGTTCGTTCTTTCCATTACGACTACCCGCGGATCCTGTCTCAGCTTCCAAGCCAGTTGGTTATAACCGACATCAACAGCATATGATTTTTTTGCACCGTTCTGCAGGGCACAGTCTGTGAACCCTCCCGTCGATGACCCAATATCAATCATTAACTTATCCTTAACGGAAATAGTAAATGTCTCCATAGCCTTTTCCAGCTTGTAGCCGCCTCTTGATACATAAGGCATTACTTGCCCTTTTATGGATAGCGGCGCATCGGTAGCTATTTTTTCACCAGCCTTGTCCATTCGCAGGTCGTTTGAATAAACAATACCAGCCATTACTGCCCTTTTTGCCTTTTCTCTTGTTTCCGCTAATCCACGTTCAACCAATAATACATCTACACGTTCTTTTTTCATATTTAATACGCCTTTTTCGTCACTTTATAGGTCATCTTAGATAATTTTTCTACCACTTGTTCAGTCGTTAGGTTAATATCATGAAGCAATTTACCGACGCTGCCATGTTCTACAAATTCATCCGGTATTCCAATTCTTTCGATATAAGCTTTATGGAATCCATTTTCCTCTGCAAATTCAAGTACTGCACTTCCGAAACCACCCTGAAGAACAGCTTCTTCTATTGTTAGGATTGGCAAATTGGCAGACATTAATTCAGCAAGCATTTCATGATCCAATGGTTTTATAAAACGAGCGTTTACTACCTTCACATGAATATTATCCTTCTGAAGTCTATCAGCTGCTTCCATCGCCATTGGAATGGTTGTGCCGAATGTTAATATGACAGCATCATTTCCTTCACGCAGGACCTCCCAAGTACCAATCGGGATTGTTTTTAGCTCTTCATCCATCGGAACACCCAAACCATTTCCTCTTGGGAATCGCATGGCAATCGGACCATCATTATATTGAATAGCCGTATTCACCATATGCTGTCCCTCATTTTCATCTTTGGGCATCATAATAACCATATTAGGCATAGGGCGCAGGAAGGAAATATCAAATACACCCTGATGGGTTTCTCCATCTGCTCCAACAAGTCCTGCTCGATCAATCCCAATGAAGACATTTAATTTTTGTCGGCATATATCATGAAGAACCTGGTCATAAGCACGTTGCAAGAATGTAGAATAAATCGCTAGGAATGGCTTCATTCCCTGCGTGGCAAGTCCTGCAGCAACAGTAGTCGCATGCTGTTCCGCGATTCCGACATCAAACATTCGATCAGGGAATTCAGAAGCAAATCCGAGCAGCTTCGAACCTACCGGCATTGCCGGAGTAATCGCTACAATCCGCTCGTCTTCTCTCGCCAATCTTCTGACAGTCTCGCTGACTAGTGCACTCCATGCCGGAGGTGCATTCAATTCCTTGATTATATCGCCTGTCTCGATTTTATATGGCCCCGTACCATGCCACGTACCAATTGCATCTGTTTCCGCAGGTTTATAACCTTTTCCTTTTTTCGTAATCACATGCAAAAGAACAGGACCTTTTGTTTTTTTAGCATATTTAAGGTTTTCAGACAAATCTTCAAAGTCGTGTCCATCAACCGGACCTAAATAAGTAAAGCCCAGTTCCTCAAAAAACATTCCGGAAACAACCAGATACTTCAAACTGTCTTTTATACGTTCAGCTGTATTAGCAAGCTTGCCACCCACAGCCGGTATTTTTTTAAGCAGTTGTTCCAGCTCATCTTTAACATAGTTATATTTGCCTCCTGTCCGCATTCTTCCGAGAATAGAATGCAGGGCACCTACGTTTGGAGCAATGGACATCTCGTTATCATTTAAGATAACAATCATATCTTTTTTTTCATGTCCTATATGGTTTAATGCTTCAAGGGCCATACCACCTGTTAAAGCACCATCACCAATAATAGGAATGATAAAGCTTTTTTCTTTTTTCAAGTCACGAGCAATCGCCATACCCATTGCAGCTGACAAAGAAGTTGAGCTATGACCTGTCTCCCAAACATCATGCTCACTTTCATTCATCTTTGGAAATCCACACAGCCCTTTGTATTGACGGAGAGTTTCAAACTGACATGCCCGCCCTGTCAATATTTTATGAACATAAGACTGATGGCCGACATCCCACAAAAATTTATCCTTTGGGCTATTAAACTCCTTATGTAAGGCGAGCGTTAACTCTACTACACCCAAGTTTGGTCCAATATGCCCGCCGGTAACAGATAGTTGTTTAATTAAAAAATCCCTAATATCCTGTGCCAAAGACTCCAATTCCGCATTGGACATCTTTTTAAGAAAAGATGGGTCTTTTATGGATAGCATATCCATCAGGATCACTCACTTTCATTTCTTTTTCTTTTGAGTCTCTTTCCCTTATTTTCCTTTATAATAACAATTTGGAAATGTTCTTCGAGAATGTACAATACTTTGCCCACTGCAAATATAATATCCTTTGAATATCGAATAGCAAGGGTTTTGCCCATTGCTTTACCGCCCACTGTCAATGCTGCGATTAAACTCGTTAAAATAATCGAACCAACACTTTCAGCTACTGACGCTTCATTCCAGTCAAAGCTGATTGATAATTGCACAATCACAATTGCAGTTGCTGTTCCACTAACAATACCCGAAATATCCCCGATTACATCATTGCAGAAGCTTGCAAACCTATCGGCATTTCGAACGATCCGAATAGAATGCTTCGCTCCGTGTACCCGATTGGAGGCCATTGCATGAAAAGGAATTTCATCAGCAGCAGTAGCTGCAATACCAATCATATCAAAGAAGATACCAATAAGTACAATGCTAAGAACAATCGCCAAACCACTTATCCAACCAACGCCATTTAAAGCTACGGTAGATACGACTGTAAATATAGCTGCAAGAAGAAACGTAATAACGGTAATCGTAACTGTCCATCTGGCTGATTCTTTCAATATTTTTTTCATAATATATATACTCTAACCATCCTATATGCAAAATAAAGCCTGCTATCAGCAAGCTTTTAAAGTAATTTTTATAGGAGAGTGGTCATATAGGAAGTTAATTTTACGGCTTAGGTCCAGTAGGATTTCCCAGTCAGTTACCGAATGTCGCCATATCGGCGGTTCCCCTTTAAATCTGACTCAACTGCGTTTCCGTCAATTGGACTGGATTGCCACTTAGTCCGTACCTTAATCCTTCATATATGTCATTGAACAGTCTAGGAGATTTCCCCGACAGCCCTTAACCAATTCTTTAGCCTCTTTTGCAAAGCCGATTTCATGCGATGGCAGTAGATATATCAATGGCCAACTGATGTATATACGCTCCTTTCGCAATCCCCTCAAACTTCACTCAAGGCAGGCTACGCTGCACACAGTTTCCTGTTTATGCAGGTTTTCCAATATTCCAATTTATTTTCAAATCAGAATAAAGCCTCCGCGAAACCAGGGTCAACGCCCACATGCCATTGTGGATCGCCCTAATTCCTTACTTCCTGAATCGACCCAAAGCTGGGCGCCCCGAGCCAATCCAAGAACCATCATCGATGTGCCCTTTAGTGAATTTTTAGGCTCACTCTCCAGAACGGTAGACCGACTAGAATACTGCACCACTCTTAGATACCAAAAAGTATAGCATACATCATAATTCTAGGTAAGTGGATTTGGATGGAAAACCTTCCAAATCAATGGTCACGGTTTGCTACCAATTCAACAAACTTCAGTAATAAGGTCTCATTAAAATCAATTTCGGAAAGTAATATTCTTGCTGAATGAATATGCTGATCCAGCATTATTTTAGCTTTATCCATTGTTAAAAGGGATGGATATGTACTTTTATGATTAGTAACATCGCTTCCTACAGGTTTACCTATTACACTTTCGGAACCCTCAACATCAAGAATATCATCGCGGATTTGGAAAGCAAGGCCAAGATGGCGGGAAAACTCCCTTAGCTTCTCCTTCTGTTCCAAGCTTGCTCCCGCAAGTATGGCTCCGGCCATAATGCTGTACCCAAGTAGTTTACCAGTCTTATTTTCATGGATATACTCAAGACCCTGTAAATCAACACCATTTTCCTCTGCTTCTATATCGGCCACTTGACCCCCAACCATGCCCTCAGCTCCGGCGGCTCTCGCCAATTCAAGAACTAATTCAAGTTTGACTGACGGGTTTATTTCATATTTAGACTGATTAGCAACGACTTCAAATGCTAATGTAAGGAGTGCATCGCCCGCCAGGACTGCCATTCCCTCTCCAAATACCTTATGGTTCGTTGGCTTGCCTCTTCTTAGGTCATCATTATCCATACACGGGAGATCGTCGTGAATCAATGAATACGTATGTATCATTTCAATAGCACATGCTGTATCAAGGCCAATCTCTCCCTCTTTGCCAAAGGCATGTAAAACAGCCAGCACTAATAAAGGCCTTAGTCTTTTTCCGCCGGCTTCCAAAGAATAACCCATTGCCTTTTGGAGAGTTGACGGGGTATTTAAATTAGAGACGATTTCTTCCATCCTTGACTCAATTTGATGTTTATTACTATTTAAGAAGGAAGCAAACTCTTCCATGTTACTCCTCCTCATCAATGGAAAATGGCTTAAACGCATCTTCTTTCATAATTAACGTTAATTGCTCTTCAGCTGTTTTAAGCTTATCATGACACCATTTGGATAACTCCATTCCTTCTTTGTAAAGATTAATCGACTCTTCCAATGGTACTTCTCCATCCTCGAGTCGCGCCACGATTCCTTCAAGCTTAGACATTGCCTCTTCAAATGTGATAGCAACCTCTTCCTTTTTACTCATATCAATCACTCTCCCTAATATCATTAACCGTACAGTCGATTTCACCGTCTTGTACAACAACTGTTATTTGATCGCCTATTTTTACAGACTCAGTTGATTTTATCAAGTTATCTTCATCTTTATAAACCAGTCCAAACCCCTTTTCCATAATCTTAAGAGGGCTGACTGCCTCAAGAAGCGTTACCGTATTCAAATAATCCCGCTGTTTACTTTTAACTGTATGGACAGCCGCACGGGTCATGCGAGACTCTATTTGTTCAATTTCACGTATTTTTCTCGATATCGAATTCAATGGAATATTACGCTCCACCGCTTTCGTGAGTGCCAACAATTGGTCTTGTTTACGTTCGAAATAAAGCTTGCTGTTCCGTGAAATACGCTCCGCCACTCTATCCAGCTGCTCTAATTTTTGTTGATATAACAGGTGGGGATATTTGAAAGCATATGATTTATGAATAGCAGACAAGCGATTTTTCTCTGTTTCAATCCGCTGATTAGAGTAACGAATCAGCTTCGTTTCCATTATAGTAATCCGTTCTGCAATATCACTTACCCTTGGCGCTGCCATTTCTGCTGCCCCAGTAGGAGTAGGAGCTCTTAAATCAGCTACAAAATCACTGATCGTTGTATCTGTTTCATGGCCAACAGCTGAAATAATCGGTATTTTAGAAGCATAGATAGCTCTTGCGACTATTTCTTCATTAAATGCCCATAATTCTTCAATAGATCCACCGCCCCGACCGACAATTAAGACATCAATCGGATACTCATTTGCTTGTTCAATCGCTTTTACGATAGAGGGTGCTGCCTGTTTCCCTTGAACTAAAGCCGGAAAGATCAAAATTTCCCCAATTGGATAACGCCTTTTTAAGGTCGTAATAATATCGCGAATCGCAGCTCCAGTTGGAGACGTAATCACTCCAATTTTAGCCGGAAACAGGGGGATTGGCTTTTTATACATCCTTTGAAAGAGTCCTTCTTGCTCGAGCTTTTTCTTCAACTGCTCAAATGCAATAAAGAGCTCTCCAATCCCATCAGGCATCATTTCTTTTATGTACATTTGATATCCGCCGGTAGGTTCATAAACACGTATTTCTCCTCGCAACAGAACCTTCATCCCGTTTTCAGGAGTAAACGCGAGCGATTGTGCAGATTTAGCAAACATCACCGCATTAATTCTTGATTTATCATCCTTTAATGTCAAGTACATATGACCGCTGGAATGCTTTTTGAAATTTGATATTTCTCCCTTTACATAAATATCCGCAAGATGAGGATCTGCATCAAATTTTCGTTTAATATACTTGGTTAAGGCGGCCACAGTTAAATATTGATTTTTCTCCATTTTATATATGGCCTCCTTCTTCGAATTATTATTTTACACATAAAAAAGCTGCCGTAAATGTTATTATAGCAATTTTCGGCAGCTTTTTATAATCATACTCTTTATTATTTTACAAAGATTTTTTAGCAACTTGAACCGTATTATACATGAGCATCGTAATTGTCATCGGACCAACACCACCGGGAACAGGCGTGATATAAGATGCTTTGTGTATGACATCATCAAAATCGACATCACCGCATAATTTATTCGATTCATCCCTGTTCATACCAACATCAATTACTATAGCGCCTTCTTTTATATCATCCGCTTTAATCATTTTAGCAATTCCCACCGCTGCAATCAGGATATCGGCCTGCTTAGTGAAGTGTCTCAGATCGACTGTTTTTGAATGACAATAGGTTACGGTCGCATTCTCATTTAAAAATAGCTGTCCGACAGGTTTGCCGACAATATTACTTCGACCCACAACCACAACATGTTTACCGGCAATCTCAATTCCTGTTTTTTGTACCATTTTTAATATCCCAAATGGTGTACAAGGCAACAATGCCTCCTGCTTGGTCATCATTCGGCCAATATTAATTGGGTGAAAACCATCTACATCCTTAGCAGGATCAATCGTTTCAATTACCCGTTTTTCATCAATATGCCCCGGTAAAGGTAACTGAACTAAAATCCCATGGATATCCGGACGATGATTCAGCTCTACAAGCTTATCAAGAAGCCTGTCTTCGGAAATAGATGCAGGGTAGGTGATCAACTCGGATTTCATCGCCAATTGTTCACATGCTTTTTCTTTATTTCGCACATATGTTTGCGATGCCTGATCGTCACCGACCAGGATAACCGCAAGACCTGGTATAATGCCGTTTTCTTTTAATAATTCAACTTCACTTGCAATCTCTTCGCGGATTGTTGCTGATATCGATTTCCCGTTAAGTATCTGTGCCGGCATGACAGCAGCTCCCCCTTAAAATCTTATCATCTTTTCTATTTATAAAGATTCTTTTATCTTGGATAATACTGCATTAATAAACTTCGGAGACTGATCATCCCCAAATAGTTTAGCTAATTCGATTGCTTCGTTAATGGCAGCGTTCTGCGGAACTTCTTCGTTGAATAACAGTTCGTATGTAGTTATTCTTAAAATATTACGATCTATATTAGAAAGACGGTCCAATTTCCAATTCTCTAAATTGGATATAATAAGACTATCTATCTTTTCCAACTGATCTGTCGTTCCATTTACCAATTGAACCAAATAGGGATCTGCCTCTGATTCTTCCACCACATGTTCTATAGCTAGTTCTCTTTCTACTTTCCCAACGTCTATTTGAAAAAGAGCTTGAAGAGCTTTTTCTCTTGCCTCTCTGCGTTTCATGAATAATTCTTACTCCTTTACTTTCGAAAAGTACACTAAACTTTGTGCACCTCGTATCATATATGAAATCATACCACATCATGACAAGTAAAGGTAGTATAGTAACATCATTTAAAGATTGTCATTAAGTGATTTACTATTAACTTACCTGCAGATGCGAACGACATCTTAGACCTCCCATTATTTCCCTTATAGTGAACTATATACAAAATTTGTTTCCAAAAAATAAAAGCACTCAGTATGGCTGATCTACCCCAAGAAAGTTAGATGAATACCTAACTTAATATAGGGAAGTTCAGTTCTGAGTGCTTTTTAGTCGGTGCGTCAGTGCCACAATGAGGGCAGCCTATACACCATTAGTTATACAATTATTTAGATTGTATCCTGGTAATCTGATTCAGCTTTAGCTGTTTCAAATTGAATGCCAACAATATGAATATTCACTTCAGTTGCTTCAAGAGCAGTCATATTTAATAATGTTTGGCGGATATTCTCCTGTGCTTCCTGAGCTACTTTCGGGATAGATACACCGAATTTCACAAGGCAATAAACATCAATTTTAATGCTGTCCTCATTAAGTTCAACTTTTACACCTTTGCCATGATTCTTTTTACCAAGCTTTTCTACAACACCTGAAGCAAAATTACCTCGCATTTGGGCAATTCCTTCTACTTCACTTGCTGCTATACCAGTGATCACCTCAATAACTTCAGGGGCAATTTCAACCTTGCCCAATCCATCATCATAGCTCTCTAAATCTACTGTTTGATTTTGTTCCATGTCATACACCTCCAAATCTTCTACCTCTATTATGGATTCATAACGTCATAAGTTTCAAGAAATTTTGTGTTAAAATCTCCAGAAACAAAAACATCATGGTTCATTAACCTTAAATGAAAGGGTATGGTTGTTTCAATACCTTCGACTACAAATTCTGATAATGCACGTTTCATTTTTTGAACAGCTTCGTCTCTCGTTGGAGCATGGACTATCAATTTTGCTACCATAGAATCGTAATATGGAGGAATAAAATAGCCTGTATATGCTGCCGAATCAACCCTTACGCCAAATCCACCTGGGGGTAAATACATTTCCACTTGACCCGCTGACGGCATAAAATTTTTATTCGGATTTTCCGCATTGATTCTGCATTCAATTGCCCAACCGTTAAATTGAACATCATTTTGCTCAACCGATAATTTTTCACCGGAGGCTACTCTGATTTGCTCCTTAATTAAATCAATTCCAGTCACCATCTCTGTAACAGGATGTTCAACTTGAATCCTTGTATTCATTTCCATGAAATAAAATTTTCGCTTGTGATGATCGAAAATAAACTCAACTGTTCCCGCTCCGGTATAATCGACAGCTTTTGCTGCAGTCACTGCCGCTTCGCCCATTTCGGCTCTCATTTCACTATCAATTGCAGGCGAAGGTGTTTCTTCTACGAGCTTTTGCATTCTTCTTTGAATTGAACAATCTCTTTCACCCAGATGGATGACATTCCCAAACGTGTCCCCTAAAACCTGAATTTCAACATGGCGGAAATCTTCAATAAATTTTTCAATATAAACACCGGGATTGCCAAAAGCAGTTAATGCCTCTTGGCGGGTAATGCGAAAACCTTTTAGCAGATCGGCTTCATCTCTTGCTATTCGAATCCCTTTACCGCCGCCCCCGGCAGTCGCTTTAATAATGACCGGATATCCGATGTCAGAAGCAACCTGAATGGCAGCATCTTCATCATCCACAATTCCTCTCGAACCTGGCACTACCGGTACACCGGCCGCGCGCATGGTCTCTCTAGCTACATCCTTTGTACCCATTTTTGAAATGGCATCCGCTGACGGGCCAATAAAAATCAGATGACATTCTTTACACATTTCGGCGAAATCAGCATTTTCGGCTAAAAAGCCGTAGCCTGGATGAATAGCATCACATCCTGTTAATTTTGCCAGACTGATTATATTTACCTTATTTAAATAACTGTCCTTAGAGGCAGTGGGCCCAATACAGTAGGCTTCATCCGCAATTTGTACATGCAGGGCAGTTTTATCAGCTTCAGAATAAACAGCTACCGTTTCAATATCTAATTCCTTGCAGGCGCGGATAATTCGAACGGCAATTTCACCACGGTTTGCAATTAGTACTTTCTTTATCATGAGTCGGTTCCTCCTATTCGGCTTTTACTAAAAACAGAGGTTGACCGTATTCAATCAATTGGCCATCTTCCACCAATACTTCCACAATCTCACCGGAAACTTCAGCCTCAATTTCATTAAACAATTTCATCGCTTCCACAATGCAAACAATTGTATCCTTCTTAACTTTTTCACCAATTTTTATGTATGGGTCTTCATCAGGCGATGATGCTCCATAAAATGTGCCAACCATTGGCGAAGTAATCTTGTGAAGGTTGGATGGTTGTTCTGTTTTTTCTCCCACAACAGGCGGTTTCTCTTCTATACTCTCAGATTGAACCTCTTGTTTAGATACAGATTGTACTGCCGGTGCAGGCACTGGTGCATCTGTTGGTTGTATACTGTTTTCTAATCCAGTACTTTTAATAATTTTTATTTTTGTACCCTCTTGTTCAAACTCAAACTCATTAATAGTTGTTTGGTTAATTAATTTTATAATTTCTCTTATTTCCTGTACTTTCATCAGGAACCACCCCTCCTATTTATGACCAGATACTAATATAATACTATAATAGCTGGTAGAAATTCAATTTTGATAAATAGATACCCCTTTTGCAAGTTTCTAATTTTTGTTAAAAAGATTATTAAAAAAATCCAGTTATTCAGTCTGTATGCGCATACAAAACTTACTCTAGCTGCTTGATTCGGCAATGAAGTGAGTAGTTTATTTCCTCAAAAAAAGCATTTAGATTTCACTAGTAAAATCTCTATAGATCAATTTAGAAGCTTTCCTAATTTAACTCCCTCCTCTGCTTTCTCTTATGGCAGGTTATTTACAAGTTCGATAAAAACACCTCACAATCCTTTTTATTTACATATAAAATTATTGGATTGTTTACTAAAACTAATAATCCCACCCTGAGATGAGCTACGTTAAATATCTGTAAAACTATATAAACAGAATTTTGCCGGCCTGCTTTTAAAGAGTTTCCTAATCTCTCTGGACATTCCAGATAATTACAGATTACCTAAAATCCTTTTTCAGATACGCCAACTTGTCCGATTCCATTTTTATTTACTGATGGCTACACAGAGTATAGCTTCCTGCCAATACTAACATTTTGAGAACACTGTTCACCTGATTACGCTCCATCATTTGCTGGTAGTTGTGATTTGAATTATATAAACTAGCAATTATGGAGGGGAATTGGCTTTTAACTCTTTCCTTACACCAAAAACGATATCGGCAGCTCACCGATATCGTTTCATAGATTGGTATTATTTTTCCGGTTGAAATTCAACAGCAACTGCATTTGTTTTGCCAATTTCTTTTGTGACCATTTGGATAATTTCATTTGCAGCCCCTGCATCCTGTTTATCAGCTTTTACAGTAATTTGAATTTGATCACCATCAGCCCTTACCAATGCGTCTTTATAACCAAGCGCAATAATCATCGTCTCTAGCATATCCTCTTTTGTGGACATTTCGGCCAATGCCTCAATCTGTGCGTGTGCTTCCACTCTCTCTTCTTCCGATAAATCGCTTGAAGCAACTTTATTTGTCAGTTCCTCTTTCTGCCTGCTTCTTTCATCATTCAGATCAATACGCATCGCTTCAAAAATAGAATCACTTGATTCATTTGTTATAACTGTGGAAGACTCTTCATTTTCAGTTGAATCTTTAGACGAATTTGTATTTGTTTTTTCTTTCGTAGTCTGAGTATCCTGTTCCTGATTTACCGCTGTATCCTGTGGTGTTGTTATATAATATACACTTAGCACCGCCACCAAACTTAACATCGTCAATAACCAAACTGTTTGCTTTCTTAACAACATATTTTTCCTCCTTAAAATCCTTATTTTTTAGCTGATACGGCTACACGGTGACTTGGTACATCCAGCACCCTGGTTACCGCATCAATGATTTCCTTTTTTACACGAACATCATCTGCTCCCTTTGCCACAATTAATACTCCACGAATAGCCGGTTTCTTCGTTTCTCTAACCAGAGGAACCTCTTTATCCCCTTCGCGTATAATCACAATCTTTTCATCTGTTGAAAAATCCTCAACCTTTCTCTGCCCGCCATCACGGTCTGTTTCTTCTGTTGTTTGGCGCTGCGCGACTGAATTCTTTTCGTAAACCTTTGTTTCTGTTGCGTCAATATTGACGATAACGGATACATTTGATACCCCTTGCATCGTTTCCAATGTACCCTTCAATTCACTTTCATACATTTTTTCAATATCTCCGATTGATCCAGACTTTTTTGATGAAGTTGATTTCCAGGTCGTGACCGCTTCCTCTTCTTTCTGATTTTGCGTAGAACTCGCTTGAAAAACTTTATTTGTTTGTCCATTTTCAGAGGTGGGTTTATTCGTAAACATGCTTGCCACCATCAGTAATATACCGGCAATTAAAATAATGGCAAGATACCGATATGTTTTCTTTTGTTTGCCTCCCTCATCTCCTTTGGACAATAAGTCCTTAATCTTTTGAATCCAATCATTCTTCAAAGCCCATCACCCCCTTCATTTAATCCGATTACAATTTTATTTGAATCGATCCCCCATATATTAGATAGTATTGTGGATAGTTCGGATGACGGTATATCATTCATATTGGTTTGTTTCTGATCAATGTTAATATCAATTTTTTCTACGGGCTGCACAACCTCTGAGCTGGACTCTTGGCTTTCTGCCACAAATACGTGTATGGTTTCAATATTTTCTACATTCATTTCTCCATTCTTATCCAAAAGTGTAATTGTAATATCTTGAATGGCATAATTACTTTGGTCCATCAGCTCCTTTTCTGCTTCATTCTTTAATTGGACAGCCATATGTTCCAATATATATGCCTGCTGTGTCTCTTCTATTTCTCTTTTCTTACTTTCCATTGAATTTTCTAATTTTGGATTTTTCCATGTACTGCTCTGCATGATTTTTTCCTGAATGTTACTTGTAAAATTTTTATTAAAAATAGATAGAATGGGAGCGATGAAAACAGCGATCAAAAGTAACCCGATAACTAGCTTTGTATATTTCTGCATGGTTGAGTTTGGGAGGAGCATGTCCAAAATGATCGCAAATAAGATAAAAACGATTATATTAGTTACCCAGTCAGTTAAAATACTCATTCATTCGGCCTCCTATCGAACCATCATCGTGATATTTCCTGCAGCCACGATTACAGTAACGGTCAGGAAGAACATAAGGCTGACAATGGCCAATGCAGCGAAAACGAAAATGATATTTTTGCTGATAATCTCGAGACACTTAATCATCTGCCCAGCTCCAAGCGGTTGTAAAATCGCTGCAGCCACCTTATATACCATGGCGATTAACAATATCTTTAAAGCTGGAAAAGCTGTCATAATCAATAGAATGACCACACCCGCTATCCCAACTGTATTTTTTAAGAGGAGAGATGCTCCAATTACGGTATCAGCTGCATCGGTAAACATCCTTCCAACTACCGGAATAAAATTCCCAGTCACAAATTTTGCTGTTCTAATCCCAATTCCATCCGCCACTGCAGTTGATACTCCTTGCACGGAGATCACTCCTAGAAATACGGTCATGAAGATACCTAGCAATCCCACACTCCAGGTTCGTAATAAACCAGCTAATTGAGTGACCTTGTAGTGCTCAGAAAGCATGCTGACTATGCTTAGCAGAGTCGATAGAAATAACATCGGCAAAACAATATATTCAATTAACGCTCCGCTCGTATTCATTAAAAACAGGAGCATCGGATGAAAGAATGCTGATGACAGAACACCTCCAGAGCTTGCGATTAGCGCAAGCAATAAAGGGATTAAGGCAACCAGAAAATCCGTGATGGCGGCAATCGTATCTATCACATAATCAACTGCTACATAGAAGCTATTCAGTGCAATAATCATCAAAACCATAAAGACAATTGCATTTGCCACTTTACTGACAGATGTTTTTTCAAATGTGCTTTGCAATGTTTGCAGAAAGACACTGAATACAGTCAACAGAATGAGCGTTCCGAGTAATTTTCCATTAGCAATAATTTCATGGAAGATGAATTTGAGAATACCACTGAGCCATTCTTTTAAAGAGAATTTTTTCTCTCCACTTATAAAATCTACAAAGCTTCCTTTTTGGGACTCAGGCAAAAAACCTCCATATTCCTCGTAAACCGAATCCCAAAATTGTTTTAAATCATCAAGAGGAATATCGCCCACATTAAATGTTTCAACAGCCTGCGTTTCTTCTGGCAAATCAGTAGAGGTGGGAGAGGCTTGAGTTGTTTGGCCATTGCTTAAGCTAAGAATTAGAAATAGAATGATGATACTTGTCCACTTTAATTGCTTCATTTATTCTTCAGCCCCTTTAAACCTTTCACCACAATGATTAGTTAGGAATCATCTGAATGACACTTTCAATAATGACCGTTAAAATTGGAATGGCCATCGTGAGGATAATAATCTTTCCAGCCAATTCAATTTTTGAAGCAATTGCACCCTGCCCGGCATCTTTTGTTATTTGTGATGTAAATTCAGCAATATAGGCAATTCCAATGATTTTCAAAACTGTTTGTAAGTAAACCATATTCACATTTGCATTAACGGCCAATTGCTGAATCATTTGAATGATTTCGTAGATTTTATCTATCAGAAAAAGAAATATAGCGCTTCCGACAAATACAACAAGTAAGAAAGCTAAATTTGGCTTTTGTTCCTTGATGATCATTGCCAGAAATGCCCCAACCAGTGCAACACCCGTTATCTGCAACATTTCAATGGCTCATCACCCCAATATTCCTATTGAAATAAAAACACGGATTTAATTCGATCAATCAACTGACCTACCACCTGTGCCACATTAAATAAGATATAAATAAAACTCACCAATATGACCCATTGTGAATATTCCTTCTTGCCCACCTGATCAAGAATCGTATGAATGAACGCAACAATCAGCCCGACCCCTGCAATTTTAAAAATAATATCGATATCAATCCCCATAACCCACTATCCTCCCTCTCGCTACATCATTAAAATGGCAATGAGCAGACCTGCAAAAAACCCTAGACTTCTGGCCATTTTGTCGTATTTCACCTGCTTATCAACGGCATCTGCTTCCTCCCTCTCGAGATGAACCAATGCCAACTGAATTTGTTTTTGCTGGCTCTCGCGATCATGTCTACCTAATGTTTCTCCGAATTGGAGAAGGATATCTATTTCTTTTTGCTGTAGTTCTGATTGTTTTCTTACCACTTCAAGACTTTCACCCCAGGCTGCCGACACAGATTGATTGGCTGAGCCGAGCCTGCCTGCAAAGTCCGTAAAAAGAATCGAAACTGGAGCAGGAATTTGTTTCGCCAGTGTTAATACAGCTTCTTTCAAGGGAGAATGCCCATACATAATTTCAGCTTCCAAAATTTGAAGTGCCGCTCGTAAATCACGAATATGTTTAGGTCTGGTGATTAATTTTTTAGAAACTTCAAAGCCGATAAGGGATGTAGCTATAACAATTAAAACTGCACCTAAAATTTTAATCATATTCTCACTCTTTCCCCATCAAATAGCACCTTGCCTGTACGATCTTTTATTTTTGATATACATCCTGGCCGATCTATTCTCTTGAGTTCCACAATTCTCTCAAAATTAGCTTCCTGTACGATGTTTTTCATGATGGGTCTGGCTAATATATCATCAAGCGAATGTCCATGCGCCGTTATAAAGAGCGTTATACCAGCATTTACGGCCTCCATCATCGCCTCAGCATCTTCTATTCTTCCGATTTCATCGGCCACAATGATTTCCGGGCTCATAGATCTAATCATCATCATCATTCCTTCAGCCTTTGGGCAGCCATCAAGCACATCTACTCTGATACCGAAATCCATTTGTGGAACTCCTTGAACACATCCGGCAATTTCAGATCGCTCATCTACAATCCCCACTTTCATCGCACAGATCGGATAGGAGCGATCTCCACTGGAAGCATAGCGGGCTAGATCTCTTAAAAATGTTGTTTTCCCCGTTTGCGGCGGTCCGATAATCAGAGTTGATAGCCAGCGATTATGGTATAAATACCGAACCCATTCATTTACCAACCCCTTCTTTTGTCTGGCAATCCGAATATTAAAAAAAGTGATATCTCTGAGTCCCTTCACTCTTCCATTTTCCAGAATGACTCTCCCAGCTAAACCAATCCGATGTCCTCCCTGAACGGTTATATAACCGCGTTTTAACTCTTCCTCGAGCATATAAAAGGAAAACTGGCTGACTTTATTAAGAAATAAATCTGCATCCTCCCGTAATACAGGCTTATGGCCATACGAGATTCCATTTCCGAACATAACTTCAAGCGGTCTTCCAACTCTAATTCTTATTTCTTCAATATCCTCTGGATTTTTGGCTATTTCTTTCAACTCAGCGCCAATAGCCGGAGGTAATAATTCAATGATTGAATTCATATCTCTCCCTCGCCTGGTCTGTCATTATTTAAAATGTATTCATGGACAGGCCGTTTATGACTTTTTTAGAAACAAACGCGCGGTTAAATGACTATAACCGTAAAATAAAAATCTCTTTAGATTCGGAAAAAGGTATAGAGATAGAAGAATCCAGTAAATTAATTGGAATGGCGGAACTAAGGAAAGGTGGAATTGGATGACGGGGTTGTTCACTATATATTTTGGCTTAAACAAAAAACTCCCGGGAATTTACTCCCGGGAGTCTTACACCTATTTATTAACCTCTTGATACATAAGATGCATCAGAAGTATTGATGATCAGTTTGTCACCTTCATTTACAAAGAAAGGAACTTGAACAGTAAGACCAGTTTCAACAGTAGCTGGTTTCGTACCGCCTGATGCTGTATCACCTTTGATACCTGGTTCTGTTTCAGTTACTACCAATGTAACAGTTGTTGGAAGCTGAACGCCAAGTGTTTCCGTTTGGAACATCATGATAGACACTTCCATGTTTTCTTTCAAGAATTTCAATTCATATTCGATTTGCTTAGATGACAATTCGATTTGATCATATGTTTCGTTATCCATAAACACATGATTATCTCCACTTGCATATAAGTATTGCATTTTACGGTTTTCGATATGTGCTTTAGCAACTTTTTCACCAGCACGGAAAGTTTTCTCCTGGATAGCACCTGTACGAAGATTACGTAATTTAGAACGTACAAACGCAGCTCCTTTACCAGGTTTTACGTGTTGGAATTCAATTACTTGCCAGATACCGCCATCCACTTCAATTGTTAAACCAGTTTTAAAATCATTAACAGAAATCATACAATATAGCCTCCTACAGCCTTATAAAATAAGTAAATCTTTCGTTGAATGAGTAAAGGTTTCGTTAGAATCATCCGTAATAAGGAGATCATCTTCAATTCTTACTCCTCCAACTCCAGGTAAATAAATACCAGGTTCACAAGTGACAGTCATGCCTTTTTCCAAAATAATATCAGATTTAGCAGAAAGTCCAGGACCTTCGTGCACTTCAAGCCCAATCCCATGTCCAAGGGAATGACCGAAGTATTCCCCATATCCTTTGGCAGCTATGATATCTCTTGCAAGAGCATCTGCTTCGCGACCTGTCATACCCGGTTTAATATGCTCCATTGCATACAACTGAGCTTCCAGGGTAACATCATAGATTTTCTTTAATTCATCAGTTGGGTTACCGACCGCCACTGTACGTGTAATATCAGATATATACCCATTATAAAGGGCACCGTAATCCATTGTGACAAAATCGCCTTTTTCTATTACTTTTTCTGTTGCAACACCGTGCGGCAATGCAGAACGTGCACCAGAAGCGACAATGATATCAAATGATGATGAAGTAGCCCCTGCTTTACGCATAAAGAATTCTAATTCATTTGATACTTCTATTTCAGTTAAACCTGGACGAATATACTCAATAATATGTTTAAATGCAGCATCTGCTATGTCTGCTGCTTCCTTTAATATCTTAATCTCTTGCGGTGTCTTAATCAAGCGCAATTTTTCAACAACATTGGAAACAGGAACAAGTTCACCTTCCACAACTTTTTCATATAACTTATAGGTAGCATAAGTAAGGTCATCCTGTTCAAACCCGATTTTTTTTGCATTCATTTCCTTCAATTGAGCCGCTATCTCATCTTGAATTGGTCCGCTATGTTTGACAATCTCAAATCCAACTGCCTGTTTACCCGCTTGCTCCACGTATCTAAAATCTGTAATAAATTTTGCATCCTTCTGGGAAATTACGACTACTCCCGCTGTTCCAGTAAAGTTAGAAATATATCTGCGGTTATATGGGTTTGTAATAATGATAGCATCAATATGTTCCTGACTTAATCTTTCACGCAATCTCTGAATTTTTTCCATTGAATAGACCTCTCCCTCATGATTAAGTAGTCAATAAAGCACGTAACGCCAATTCATAGCCATTCAACCCAAGCCCTACAATTTGACCCTTCGTGACAGGGGCAGTGACAGATTGATGACGAAAAGGTTCTCTGGCATGGACATTTGAAATATGTACTTCTATTACCGGAACTGAAATAGAGGCGATCGCATCCCGTATCGCATAGCTGTAGTGCGTAAATGCCCCTGGGTTTAAGATAATCCCTGAAGCCGAGTTTGTTTCCGCCTCATATAGCCTATCTATCATCGCTCCTTCGTAATTGGATTGAAAACACACCAATTGCGCCCCGAGTTTTATAGACTGAGTCGCTAACGACTCTTCAAGATCTGCAAGAGTCGTTCTTCCATAAATCTCGGGCTCTCGAAACCCCAGATAATTTAGATTTGGTCCGTTGATTAAATAAATTTTTTTATCCATAACCAGGCTCCCGTGTTTTAAAGTGATACTTTCAATTTTAACACAAGAGTGAAAAATTCGACTACCTATTACTGGACGGAATCCACTTTTACTTTCTTTCCTTCCTCTGCCTCTAGTTTCCGTTCATGATATTCAAAACTAATGGAGTACCCGACAAATAGTCCGTACAAGACAAAGATACATAGTGTCGTTACAATGGTATCCGCTGATAGTTCCCCAACCGTTTTCATTCCTGGAAATAATGGCCTTAATACAAGGAATGAAAGACCCCACAGAGCAATCCCATAAACAATACCAATCCAATAAGATTGCATCTTACGAAAAATAAAGGAGTAAACATAAGCAAAGAGCATAGAAATAAGACACAGGCATAAAATTGACAGTACCACGCCCATCCACCCTTTAACAAAATCGGCTTTCACCCATGTGCGAAGAAGAAATGTTGGACCTATTTCCGTAAAATGAAAATAGTGACAGATTTGAAAAATCGCACCCCAAAGCAATCCTCCATAAAATCCAACTGAATTAATTACACCATAATAGCCCATCGGCTTTTTCAGCTTTTCTTTTGCTGTTTCCATATCCAATCACCTCACAACTGCTAGTATGTGCGAAATAGACAAAGTTCATAAGAGAAATGGAAACAATCACTAGTGAAATAGAGAAAAATTCTGTAGAATAGATAATATAGACAACTTAACCATTATGGAGTGATGAATAAATTGGATAATAAGCCAATCTACGGCGGACAGGCTGTATTAGAAGGTGTAATGTTTGGAGGCAAACATTGTACCGTTACAACCATTAAACGAAAAGATGGATCATTCGATTCCTATGCATTGCCAAAAACAAGCCATCCCCTGCTGATAAAATTAAAAAAGATTCCGTTTCTGCGTGGTATTGTGGCTTTATTAGAATCCAGTGCAATCGGCTCCAAGCATTTATCTTTCTCTACAGATCGATATGACGTTGACCCAGCAGATGACCATAAGATTGAAGAAGAAGAAACGTCTAAACTGGGTATGATTTTGGGCGTAGCAGGCATTGGGATTTTATCCTTTATACTCAGTAAATTACTTTTTACCGTAGTACCAATATTTTTGGCTGTTATTTTTAAGAGCATAGCACCCGGAGAAACAGTACAAGTATTATTAGAAGGTTTTTTCAAACTCACATTATTATTACTATATATCTATATCGTATCGTTAACACCGCTCGTAAAAAGAGTCTTTCAATACCATGGGGCAGAACATAAGGTTATCAACGCATTTGAAAGCAATAAGGAATTAACGGTGGAAAATGTTCGTAACGCATCTAGATTGCATTATCGATGCGGAAGCAGCTTTATTTTATTCACCGTATTTGTTGGAGTTTTTCTATATATGTTCGTTCCTTCTGATGTCCTTTATATTCGTATTTTAAACCGAATTGCCTTAATACCAATTGTCCTAGGTGTATCATTCGAAGTACTGCAGTTAACCAATAAAGTACGTAACGTTCCTGTATTGCGCTTTTTAGGTTATCCGGGACTATGGTTGCAGCTTTTAACGACAAAGGAACCAAGCGATGAACAAATTGAGGTAGCCATCGTATCATTTAACAAAATGCTCGAAACTGAAAATAACTACAAACAAGGTTTACTCGAAGAAAAAATAGTGTAAAGAATAATAAAAGAAAAATAATTTCCTTGCTTGTTGTTTATTTTTTCCTAAATATGCCAATGATGCTCTTAAAGGAGGTGCTTTCTGTGAATCGTAAGAATTCGATGATTATTATTTATATCCTTCTTGGTTTCGCAGTTTTGGGGTTAATTTCCACTTTGATAAATAACCCGTTCCAACTAATTAAAAACGTACTCATTGGAGCCGCTGTTGTTGGGTTGATTTATTTTGTTATTACACGATTCAGGAATGGTAACTCGGGTGGAGAGTATCAGGCATACAGGAAAGCAGCCCGAAAAACAATTAAGAAGAAACGTAAACATGAAATGATTAAAACCAAAAGAAGCAGACATAATACACATGGATTAACCGTCATTTCTAAAGAACAGCTGATTAACAGACCTAAGAAAAAGTCAGATGTCAAACTGACTGTCATAGAAGGAAAGAAAGCACGTAAAAAAAACCGGGCCCTTTTTTAAAGAGTTCGGTTTTTTACGTGCTTTCGTTAAAGAACAATATATGATTGATACTTTAATCCTTATTTCACCTAACGGGTAAAATTAGAATAATAAGCTAGGGTGATTATAATAAAGGATAATCCATAAGTTATAGATTAAAAGTTTAACTGATAAATTGACTTATTTAAATTCTCCACGATACAACCATGGAAAAAGGCCATCTAAAAATCGTTCAGTTGCCGGCATAAAATAGGAACCATAATGATAGTCAGGATCAAGAGTCGTAATAATCCAAGTGCCCTTAGTTGATTGTTCATCTATATACAGTACAGATCCGCCATCATCCGTAGCTATAAGTGTGGTAGCATGCTCTGGTGGCCAAAATACTCCGTGTTGATGCCATGTTGAATCCTCAAGCGTAATATACTTAAAAAATTCATGGTCATCATTTTTAGTTACTAACCCACTATTTGCATTTTCTTCAAGCCACCACCAAAAATTCGTCTCGCGTTCTTCCCATTTTTGATTAGGGAGCCATTCCCATGGCTGTGGACCCATAGCCACAATAATACCGCCCTGATCAGCAAACTCATAGAACTTCTCTTTATTATCAAGCAGTATTTGACCATTTAATTGAGAAGGAACAATCAACACATCAAATCCTGTTAAATCAAAATCTTTCAATTCAAGCTGATAAATAAGAGAGTCTATGAATTGCGCATACTTTGGCTCATGAAACGTTCTATAATGCGGCGCATGCCCGCCATAAATCACAGCTATTTTTCTCATTATGCCTCAACTCCTTTGGTGCGTACTAATTCTTTCTTAAGGACCTCTATAAATTGAGGAGTTATTTGGTTTGTTGTGTTTTTCCGCTGACCATATCCTAATAAACTCCTGCCAGCATGAACAATAACTGTCCCATTCGTTGTTTCACGATCAATGTACGTAATGGCCTTACCATCTGTAAATGTTAGGCAAATCTCCGCATGTTTCGGTGGCAAATAAAAACCTCTTGCAAAGAAACCTGCAACACCCTTCGTATATACCATATCCTCTACTTTTACACCTTTAAAAATCGGTGAATCCTCAGGAACCTCTACTAGGTAATCCTGATGGCCGCGAATCTTCTTCGGCATCATTGGCGTACAGCCTGGCAGCCATGCTCTGAATAAGTGGCCACAAAAGACAACAATCTTTCCTTCGTTTAAGAATTGCTCTATTTTTTCTTTATGTTTATACAAATACTCCTGATCTGCAAAATCCGTAATAACTAAAACATTGTATGGAGCCAATTCAATGTTTGCAAACTCATATTCCATTAATTTAGTATGTTGACCGGATGATAATTCTGTTTTATAACTAAATGCATGATTCGGACATAGTTCCAGTATTTTAAGTTCCATTGTATCTCCTCCTTGTGTTGAGTAATCTAGCTTCAACTCCTAGTCCCTCGAGTCATAAGCATAACCTCTGCAGGAGGAATAATGCTTCCTTCCGAGCCTCTGTCTTATGCTTTTCGGGCCTGACCAGTCGTCTCAGCTTTTTATGCAATCTAGCTTCAACTCCTAGTCCCTCGAGTCATAAGCATAGCCTCTGCAGGAGGAATAACGCCTCCTTCCGAGCCTCTGTCTTATGCTCTTCGCGGGCCTACAGGATGTAGGTCATGAAGACGTTGTCACACGACGTGGCGTTTTTAGTCTTCATTCCTTAAATCAGTCGTCTCAGCTTATTATTCAATCTAGCTTCAACTCCTAACTCCTCGAGTCATAAGTGTAGCCACTGCAGGAGGAAAGATCACCTCCCTACGTGCCTACTCTTATGCTTGTCGGAGCTGGGCAAGTCGTCTCAGCTTTTTGTTTTCAAAGTAGTAGCATGCTTCTACTAATTTTTTTGTGTAGGGATGTGTTGAGTGGTTTAGAACTTGAGAAGGAGGTCCGCTTTCGACAATGGTCCCTGTCTCAAGTACCATCATTCGATCTGCTACATTACCGACAGACTGAATTCGGTGCGTAATGTATAAAACAGACATATGAAATTCAACCTGAAATTTCTTTAATAGGTTGATGATTAACTTTTCTGTTTGCGGATCCAGAGCAGATGTAATTTCATCGGCTATTAAAAGCTTAGGATTCATTAATAAAGCTCTAATAATAGCTAATCTCTGTTTTTGTCCTCCGGAACATTGGCTTGGTTTTTTTGCTAATAATTCCGTCGGTAAGTCCGCCTTAGCCATTAATTCTTTTATTTTCTTTTTTATTGATTCCGGCTTTTCCTTTTTAAGTACAAGCGGTTCCATTAAACTTTTCTCCATTGTCCAAAACGGGTTAAAGGAACGCTCCGGATTTTGGTAAATATATTGAATCGTACAACATGGCTCTTTTTCAACAAGTCCGCTTGTCGGTGATTGAATTCCCATAATAATTTCAGCCGTTGTAGATTTACCTGACCCTGATTCTCCTATCAAACAAATAAATTCATTGCACAAAATCTCAAAATTGATTCCCCGAAGCACATCCTGATTTTGGTAGCTTTTATTTACATCTTGAACTCTTAACATTCATTGCACTTCCTTCATCAGTTGTTTATCACTTAAACTAAAAATCCGATCCGAGATTGCATACGCTACATCTAAATCATGCGTGATAAATAATAGACTGATCCCATGTGAACGGACTTTTTCCTCCAAGAGTTCCACTACTTCTTTTTTCAATATAGGATCCAGCGCACTTGTGCATTCATCTGCAATCACAAAAGCTGGTTTATTTACCAAAGAGAGTGCGATTAGAGCCCGGCTCAACATGCCGCCGGAGCACTCATGCGGATACTTGTCCAAAATGTTTTTATTTAACGTGACTTCCTCAACACTCTTCTCAGCTTCCGCAAGACTTATACCGGTTTCTAAAAACTGTTCTTTTAATTTTAATACTGGATTAAATGCTGCCCGTGCATCCTGATAGATATATGAACATGTTTTCCAATAGTGCTTTTCCCTAAAGGATTTCCCTCGAACAGATTCACCGTCATATGTAACATCACCAGACCAGTTTTGAGCCGGCAATAACCCGTACAAAGCTCTGGCTATCGTTGTTTTTCCACTGCCTGAAGGTCCTATCAAACTCACAATCTCTCCTCTTTTGATCGTAAACTCGATATTTTCAACAATAGTAGTCTCGTCATATGTAACCTGCTCCAAGTGACAATTTAAATCGCGAGACTTGCCGGTCACTGGTGTTGTACCCTTTTGTTTCTTTGTTTTTGAAGACTTCTTCTGTTTATCTTCCAATAAGAAAGCAAGCGAAACCGATGTGATGAGCAGCATAATCACTGGCGGCAATACAATCCATGTCCATTGGCCAGTTAAGAAAATAGATGTTTGTGTGAAAGCCGTATTTAACATGCTTCCCCAAGATATCACATTCGGGTCACCCAAACCTAGGAATGCTAAACCTGCTTCTGTCAAAACAGCAGATTGAAATGTCATCACGAATTTAGTCTTTATGATGGGCTGCAATTGCGGAAGAATATGAGATTTCAATACATAAAAAGAACTGCCACCAAACAGCGCCGATGCTTTTACAAATTCTCTTTCTTTTAATGTTAAAACAGAGGATCGAATAATTCTCATATAACCCGGCCACGATAAAAGACTTAAAATGATTACAAGCTGAATTACACCGGAACCCGTAAAAGCAACAACCAATAATATCAAAAGCAAATTTGGAAGCACTAATAAAATATTGGCCAGCCCGTTAATGAATTTATCGAATTTCGGCAAATATCCCGCTGCCAGTCCCAGCAATACACTTAAAACTGTCGAACACAGAGCAATACAAAGTCCAATTAAGACACTTGTACGGGTTCCATATAATAATTGGCTAAATATATCCTGACCTAAACGATTTGTACCCAGCCAATGCTCAGATGAAGGAGGTTCAAACAATCCTCCGCTATAATCCATTGCTGAATAAGGAGAAAGTAATGGACCAAAGAATGCCAACAGCATGACCACGGCTAAACAAAGTAAAGGGAACTTATAGAACTTTTTCAACATGTTTGCCCCCTCTAACACGTGGATCTAGTTTAGGATAAATAGAATCTGCCAGTGCATTGCAAATCAAAATCATAACAGCAAATAATAAAAACAGACCATGCATCAATGGGTAATCCCGTGAAAGAATGGACTCTTTTAATAACTGCCCAATTCCCGGGTAAGAAAATAACGTCTCTACAAAGATTGCTCCTGTAAAGGTGTAGCCAATTCTTATCATAATCAGAGTAAATATAGGTATTAAAACATTTTTAAACGCATGTCTGAAAACTAACCGGATTTCCCTGACGCCCTTCATCTTCGCAAATTCAATGTAAGGTGAGGAAGCTACCTGAATCGTTTCATTACGCACGAGTAAATAGATCCTTGTCAGGTTTACCATGGTTAATGTCACTATTGGTAAAATAGCATACTTAGCCGCATCATTAACTTTTACCCATATTGATTCGCTATCCATAAACGGTGTATGGGCTCCGCTCATTGGAAGCATATCCAGCATAACTCCAAACACAATAAGCAATAGCATACCGAATAAAAATTCGGGTAAAGCGCCAATTGCCAGCATTGTTGACATGAATGTTTTATCACCTTTTTTATGATGAACCCAACCCGATAACAGTCCTAAAAAAATACCAATTACAATAGATAGAACAGAAGAAATTCCGACAATCCATAGCGTGTAAGAAATATGGTCCATTATGATATCATTAACAGGCAATTTATAAGTATATGAAAATCCAAAATCAAACTGTACGATGCCAACTATATAATCAATAAATTGTTCAGCCATTGAATCATTCAGCCCATAATATTCAATCATTGAATTCTTTTGTTGCTCTGTTAAAGTTGCACCGCTTTCCTGCCCCTCTAAATATTCAAGAGGTCCCCCCGGCATTAGTCGAGGAAGAAAAAAATTTAAGAGAATCAAGATAAGAAGAAGAGAACCGTACAGCTTAAAAATTTTAATCATATTCAATAAACGCTGCCTTGTTATCTGTTAATGGAATTCCGTCTGAAATACCACCATATGTGTTAAACCATCCATCAAATACATTAGCATCATAAACAAAGTAGAACGGGCGATGGTAAATCACTAATGTAGGCAGCTCTTCAGCTAAAATATCCTGCATAGAATCAACTGTTTCGTTACGCTCTTCCCCTTCTTGAGACAGTTGTTTACTAGCCAACTCGTTAAATTCTTGATGATTGAATACAGCATTCCCAGCATATGCATTGCTTGCCTGACCAGAGAACCATAAGCGGAGGAAATCAGGATCCCCACTTAATCCAATGTGCCCTGTTAAAGCCATATCATATTTCCCTTCACTCATAGCAGTTGTAAAAGTAGCTGTATCTACTGTTTGAATTTGCAATTTCACCCCTACATCAGCAAGCATTGATCTCATTAATTCGGCTTCCTGAGGAGTAGAAGAAACCAGAAGTTTTAAGCTAAGCTCTTCTCGAACACCATTTTTATTTTTTTCATATCCGAGTGAATCTAACATTTCATTTGCTTGATCCACATCATAATCATATTTTTTTACATCTTCATTAAACCAATCCGAATCAGGTGGAATTACCCCTCCGCTACCAACAATGGTTTTGGAATTCCCCAATACTTTTTCTGCTATTTCACCTCGATTAAGTGCATAGGCAATTGCTTGACGTAGCCTTTTATCACTTAACTGTTCATTTTCCAAATTAAAAACAATACGAACTGCGCTTCCTGTTGGATTACTTTGAAGCGCTTTAAACCCTTGTTCTTCCATTTGCTTCACTTCTGTATAGTTATACGTCATGCCGCCGGTTATTTCCCCTTTTTGCTGGGAGAGCATTTTATTCTCTACATTCAAATATTGAACTTCCTTAACCGTAACATCACCTTTGAAATAAGCCTCATTTGCTAGGTAACGATAATTACCAGTCGAGCTGTTATAGCTATCAAGAACATATGGACCTGTACCTATTAATGCATTTTCTTCCGTATATTCCATTGGATTTTCGATTTCTGACCAGATATGCTCTGGTAGAATTGGAAGAATTCCGGCAATTTCAGTGATAAATGGGGAATATTCCTCGGTCAACGTAATTGCAACTTTGTGATTTGATATTTTCTTTAGTGAAGCTATTTTAGACATATCTACATTCCACTGGAACGCATGTTTCTTAAAATAGTTATATGAAAAGACAACATCATCGGCGGTTAATGATTCTCCATCATGAAACTGCACATCTTTTTCTAAATTAAACGTGTATGTTAGCTTGTCCTCAGATACTTCCCAGGAAGATGCCAGCCAAGGAATTACCCCAGTCTCATCTTTCCAAGTAAGCGAGTCGAAAATGAAACTGCTGCGTAAATATCCTCCGGGACCATTTGAGGTAAATGTAAATGGAGATGGGAACCCACTATCTGCCCATGCAATCTTCACGGTCTTATTTTTTTCAGATGCCTTTGAATCTGTATTTGTATTTGGTGAAGTGCCACCACCTGAACATCCTGCGAGCAGGATGAATAATGATAGTAGTAAAAATGAAATCCTTTTCATCCATACAACTCCCTTTCAACATATGATGGTTCTTATCATATAACAGTTGATAATGATTATCAATATCATTATTTTAAAAAATTATAATCGTTTAATAAATGAGAAAAACGTCCTATACAAAATACACTATATGATGGAAAATATTACTAATATATAAAGAAAATGTTTTTATTTTCTCATTCAATTTATTATATCAACATATTCTTATCGTTTATAACTATTAAGAGCCACTCTTTTTGAGACAAAAAAAGCACCCTACTATTAGTAGATGCTACAAAGTGTACTTGTTTATTGTTTTATATCATCTGATTCGGTAAACCCAATCCTTAAGAAAATGCTTCGCCGCTTCTTTACCTTGATCAATTAATACTAGCCGCTGATTGTCAGAAATAGAAAACTCTATAAATCCAGCCTCTTTAATTGGTATAAACACAATGTTTTTAACGAATTTTCTTGAAATATATCTGGCATCATGAGCATTCCTCATCGTTTCAAATAAAGATGTAAAAAGTTCGATTGCATTATTGATATCACGCTCATGGACCACTGCTTGTTGTTTTTCTGGTACCAGCCTTAATCCTAGCACCGGTCTCTCAGCGATAACATTATCTTGATCAAACAGCCACATAGGAAAATTACTTAAAACCCCGCCATCTACGATAACCCTTTTCTCCCCTACCGTTCGAAGCGTAATCGGCTGAAAGAAAAAGGGGACAGAGCAGCTCATACGAATCGCTCTCGCCACTAAGAACTGATTGGGGTTTATATTATATTTTGGCAGATCATCCGGCAAAACCATCAATCTTCCATTTGTTAGATCAGATGCAATAACTCTCAATTGTTTATCAGCTAAATCTGCAAATGTCCTAATATTTTTCCTGGCCAATACCTCTTTAATCCATAGCTCCAAGGCATCCCCTTTGTAAAGTCCCATACTCCAATATAATTTGAGCCATTTGGCTAGTGGAAAATGTTTATTTTTTTTTGTTTCCAATAGCTTCGTTAATTTAACGCTTTTCATAATTTCATTAATTTCGCTCCCTGAGTACCCCGCTGCTATAAACCCGGCAATGATTGCGCCTGCACTTGTTCCGGCTACTCTTTTAAACCGATATCCCTGCTTCTCTAATTCAATTACTGCCCCAATAAGAGCAAACCCTTTTATACCTCCTCCGGAAAACACTCCGTCAATAAACAAATAAAACCCCTCCCCCCTTACTTACTCATTTTTAATCTGGGAGAGAGAGGTTTAGAACACATTAGGTAAAGTATTGTATTTCTGCATTCGGAAAGAACTCTTTGATGGAGTTTTCTATATGAGTTTTCAAAGCATTCGCTTCTTCATCAGGATAGACATATTTCCCTATACCGTATTTCCCCCATTTATACTTACGCTTCGTTTCATCCATCTCAAGCTTTGTCTTAGGATATCGTGCTTGAATAACTTTTTTTGCCGGCTTTGTAAAGCGATGCTGGATGAGTTCAAAGCTAATTTTCATCATGGACAGCTCTTCACCTAACTCATGCCTCAAACGATCAAATAATTCGTAATATCCTTCTTCCCAGCCTTCATGCATATATATCGGAGCGACTATAAACCCAAGATGATATCCCGCTGCTGCCACTTTTCGAGCAGCCTCCAACCGCTCATCAAACGAAGAGGTTCCTGGCTCAAAATTTTTTATAACATAACGGGAGTTAATGGAGAAGCGGAAACTGGTTTTTCCATTATGTCTAGCATCAAGCAAATGATCGACATGATGAAATTTAGTTACAAATCGTAATCTTCCATATTCAGTACTGCCGATAAAATTAATCGTTTCCTTTAAGGAATGCGTGAGGTGATCAATACCTACTATATCGGAGGTACAAGCCGCCTCAAATCTTGTGATTTCCGGCGCTCTCTGTTCCATATATTTACTTGCCTGTTCAAAAATCTCTTCTAGATTCACGTACACTCTAATATAGGGCTTACTGCCAAGCGTTGTTTGTAAATAACAATAATGACAATGCCCCATACATCCTGTAGCCAGCGGGATCGCATACTCTGCTGAAGGCTTTGATGTATCAAATTTTAATGTCTTCCGTATTCCAATCACCATCGTGGATTTGGCGATTCGATATTTTTGCAGTTCATTATCACCGGGCAAATCGCGAATCTGATTATGGGATGTGGTTTGCCTAATTTCCACTGGCAGGCTCTGAAATTTTTCATATAAAGCCTTTCCTAACGGATATTCCAATGCTTTAGGTTCAAAATAAACTAATTGAGGAATAAATGGTTTCATGTTTTTCACCTACTTAACAGATAGTGTGTTCAGAAATAAAAAAAAGGATGGCGTTAATCTTTACCATCCTTTTTATCACTTATATCAATTTTTTATTTACAATCCACATTTAAGCTGAGCACCGCAGTTCGTACATGTATTGCACCCACCAAGTTCCTCCACTTTTCCTTGGCGGCAGACCGGACAAGTATTTCCAACTTCGCTTCCGATTGTTACGCTTGTTGATTCAAGTGCATCAATTGTGTCGATAAGAACAACATGCTGCTTCGTATGTTGCGGCTGAGTAGATTGATCCGTATCGTTTTCAGCCTTTAACGTTAATACCTGTGTATCACGGCTTCCATCTACATATACAGTTCCACCCTTAGCTCCGCCTTTATATAGACGCTCATACACTCGTTCTACTTGTTCAACGGAATATCCTTTCGGTGCATTTACCGTTTTACTGATCGAGCTATCAATCCAACGTTGGATAATGCATTGTACATCAGCGTGTTTCTCAGGAGTTAAATCCATTGCAGAAATAAACCATGAAGGTAGATTATTGCTGTCTGCATTAGGATTGCGACGTAAATACTCTTCTACTATATCAGCTTTCACTTCAATAAATTTACCCAAACGTCCGCTTCTGAAATATGTGAATGAGAAGTATGGTTCAAGACCTGTAGAAACACCTACCATTGTACCAGTGCTTCCAGTAGGAGCAACTGTTAACAAATGTGAGTTACGAATACCATATTTCATGATTCCTTCACGAATATGTTCAGGCATTTTTTTCATATACCCTGTATTAATAAAACGTGTGCGCAATTCTTTCGTTTCTTCCTCTGATTCACCGACTAAGAACGGGAAGCTACCTTTTTCTTTCGCGATTTCAATAGATTCCTCATATGCTGCAGTTGCAATTGTTTCAAATACAATATCAACCAGCTTATTTCCTTCTTCGGAACCATATTCTTTTTCACAATAAATAAGCATATCATGCAGACCCATTACACCTAGGCCAACGCGTCTTTCCCCTAGAGCCTGTTTTTTATTGGCTTCAAGGAAGTATGGAGTCGCGTTAATAACATTATCCTGCATGCGCACGCCGACTTTTACCGTTTGTTTCAGTTTCTCCAAGTCCACTTGTTTGCGATCTTTATCTGTCATTTCAGCCAGATTGACAGCAGCCAAGTTACATACAGAATAAGGAGCCAATGGCTGTTCCCCACAAGGATTCGTCGCAACTACTTTTTGACCGTACGCTTTAGCGTTTGTCATATCGTTTGCATTATCGATAAAGAAAATGCCCGGCTCCGCAGAATAAGTCGCACAAATATTGATTAAATTCCATAATTCGCGAGCTTTAATTTTACGATATACACGCACAGCATAACCTAGTTTCTCCCATTCGCGTACATCACCGCAATCAGCCCATTTTTCATTATAGGCTTTCATATCTTCTTCATTATAGGACTCAACATCCGGGAATCGAAGTTCATATTCTCCGTCATTTTCTACAGCTTCCATAAATTCTTTTGTTAAGCACACTGAAATATTGGCACCTGTTAAAAAGTCTGGATTATGAACAGTATCATTTCCACCAGCGGAAAGTTTTTCTTCTGCTTCCTTAATGATTGCCTCATTAAATCCGCCAAACCCCGAGATGTTTTTATAATTGACTATGCCTTGATACATGGCTTCCTCTTGCATTGTGAGCGGAGTGAATTTCAATTTTTCAGATGCATGTCTACGAATTACTTCATCCTTGCTGACTTCCATTAAGAAGCGCAAAATTTTAGGATTTTGCATTTTTGAGATGATAAATTCTACGATATCCGGATGCCAGTCAGAAAGCATAATCATTTGAGCTCCGCGACGGGAACCACCCTGTTCAACTAAGTGAGTTAATTTTGCAATATCATCCAACCAGGATACTGCACCTGAAGATTTTCCGTTTACACCGCGAGCAAGCGTGTTTCTTGGACGTAAAGTGGAACCATTCGTACCGACACCGCCTCCGCGACTCATAATTTCCATCACATGTTTGCGATGTTCAGAAATCCCTTCACGGCTGTCATTAATAAATGGCATTACATAGCAGTTAAAGTAGGTTACTTCTGTTTCAGAACCGGCTCCATAGAGCACACGTCCTGCCGGGATAAAATTCGTTTGAACTAATTCATTATAAAATTTATCAAACCATTCCTTGCGTTTCTCTTCCGTTTTTTCAACTTCAGCCAAACCGCGTGCATTCCGTTTCGCAATCTGTTCATAATAAATTTCAAGCGGTTTTTCAATGACGTCGAGTGATTTACAAATCAGACCGGTTTTAATTTCATCATGCTTGTCCAAGGATGAGCGGAATTCTTCTTCAACCAATACATGTGCTTTCTTGGCTTCCCAATCAATATGTTGGATGTACCCAAGTCCACGGGCAGGAAATTTTGGGTCTTCTTTAATGGTAAGTACAACAAAATCTCCATTACTAAGTGTCATTTTTTCCGTATCTTTGAAGGAATAGCGATCTATCATCACAAGCCTTGAAACACCCTTATACGTCTTATTCATGTCTGGAGTAATCGGAAAAACTTGCGGAAATAGGGCTATATCTTTATTTAACCTTTCGACATTTATAGACAACTTGCGATTTGTTACAGTAGGCAATTTGATCTCTCCTTCAACCAATAATATTATCTCTTTTTTATTTATCTTTGTTAAGTTCTTAAATGAATATCTCTACGTTATCATAGGCTACATTTTAATTCAACATATAGTATTTGTATTTTTATAATCCATACCACATATAGTGTCTGGAGCATCTTCTGCTAAAATTGTCAATTATTAAAATTTTACAAAAAGTAAAGAAAATCAAAGATATAATCTTCTTTTTAACTATTTTTGAACCAAAATAAACAAAATCTCAGCTTGCATATTATGAAGCTTAACTATGCTTCATATAACAGCGTTTTTGCATTTTCGACCCAAAATTTTTTTCCTAAAAAATAAAATTTTGTCCATAATGCACGATACTTGATTTATAGTGATTTGTAAACTTATTGTCCTTTCTAATAACGCTATATGGATATAACCATTATTTTGAATCCAAAGACAATATGTCTACCTTCCTAAATGCAATAATTTTTTATCACAAATTCGTAAACTATTACCAGAAAATTTTTTTGCCAGACAAATATACGAACTGTATAATAGTAAAGTGAACAGAAAGAGAAAGTGGGGATTGAATTGCCAACATCATTAATCGTATTAATTGTACTGGCTGTATTGATCATTGGATATTCCATCTACAGTTGGTTCTCCAGCAAAAAAATGGTTACGACATTGTCCCAAGAGGACTTTAAAGCTGGCTATCGAAAAGCTCAGTTAATAGATGTTCGTGAGCAAAAAGAGTTTGATGGCGGACATATTTTAGGAGCCCGCAACATACCTTCAACACAATTGAAAATGCGTATGAAGGAACTCCGCAAAGATAAACCTGTTTATCTTTATTGTCAAAGCGGAATGAGAAGCACACGAGCTGCTCAGATGCTATATAAAAAAGGCTATCGTGAACTTTATCAACTCGAGGGCGGCTTCAAACAATGGAAGGGTAAAATTAAAACTAAATAAAATCAAAGAGCCAATGCAGGGTATGCACTTGGCTCTTTATAATTAAACGGATATTTTTTATGATTTCGTTTTATTACCACTGTTAAATTCATCTACCAGATTCTCTGCTGCTTTTTTATACAGCTGGCTCATATGAGAAAGAGAAGCGATCATTAATAATTTCTCAAAATATTCAACATCGCCATTGAACTCATCCAGAGTGCCGCCTAAATGTACCCCTTCTTCTTTTGCCTCAGAGATACTCTCTAGTATGTCTTCTTTAAATTTATGAGCATTGTGATCAGTCAGGCGCAGAAAGCTGGAATACAGCTCATCAAGCTGTAAGTCTTCCTCTACTATCTTAGTGTTCAAGGGTCCCAGAATCGTTTTAATGTCACTTATAGAGAGTGTCCCTTTCAACTGATAAATCAGGCTGATTACTATTAAATGCCGCTTAGAATATTTTTTATTTTTAATAGGAAAAAATACTTTACCCTTGGCATAATTGTTGATCATCGTTTTAGTTAAAACTTTTTCATCATCATTCCGCTTAGACATTTTGAATTTACTCTCGAATAATTGAATGACTTGATCCATATATAAATCAATATCTGGTATATCCTCTAATGTGATTTTATCTTGCAATCCCAGTTGATTGATAAGTTCTTCATTGTTTTTCATTTTGTAACCTCTGTTTACTAATAGTAATTTCTATTATACATTAACCATTCAGATTCTGTAAGGATGGTGAACTTTTAGCATTTTATAATTTCGGAATACTTGGCAATTTGCTCTATCTCATGGGAAGCAACTTCATTTATACCCTTTTTATCCTGCAGCGCACATATATACATAGCCTCTGCCACCATTTTTCCTTGTACCGGCTTATATTTCTTAAGAGGACCTTTAAATACAAACGGGCAAGATTTACTGACTAAAGCTGCCAATCCCTCTCCCAATCTAAATTCTTGCCTATTCCCCAATAAAAGTGATGGTCTAAAAATGGTTAGACTGTTTAATTGAAGCTGTTTCAATGCAGTCTCCAGTTGCCCTTTTGTTTTGCTGTAAAACACATGGGATTTTTCATCAGCACCCATTGCAGAAATAATTAAGAATTGACGAACCTGGTGCTGTTTAGCATTCTCTGCAAGCATCAACGGGTATGTATAATCGACTTTCCTAAACGCTTCCTTTGTCTTCGCTTTCTTAATGGTTGTACCCAAACAGCAAAAAATACAATCAACATCACTTGGTAGAGGTTCCTGATCCAATTGTTCAAAATCCGGAAAACTTTCCCTAAGCTTTGAATGTTGAATACCCGTGCTGGTCCTTACCCATACAATCACTTTCTCAAATTCACGTGAATCCAAAAGCGTTGTCACCAATTCCTTTCCAACTAATCCGGTTGCCCCAATTACTAACCCTACTTTACCGGTCATCTATTTTCCTCCATCTACCCTTTATTTTCGTTTCCTCTATTATAATCTATTTTCGTCATGCATGAATTCCATTAAAATTGAGAAAATAACTATAAATCCATAAGAGGGAGGATGAAATATATGAAAGAAGAAAGCACTCATGAATTTGTAGAAAATTTGCATGAAAAGCAACAAAAGGCTGAAAAGAACCAAGCTAAACAAGGATATGGACGTCCAAGCAAAAAACTTCCAAATAAACAGCATTAATACCTTGTAATCGAATGCCATGAGTTATGTTTCTCATGGCTTTTTGCTTACTTGCCAGCCTTTCTTACGATTAATCCCATAAATAGAGTAACACCTATTAGTAGTACCACTAAAACCCATTACTTCCATTAACATAAAATTCCCTGTTAGATAGCATTATTTTATAAAGCCCTCAAAAATTCATAATATTGCTCCTTCTTATATTGCAGGTTAGTGGAATCAAACAACCTTATATATTCATATCTTAGGAAAAATGATTTGGGTGTGATTAAAGAATATGAAAACACATAATCAAGTTGTTTTCTATACGATTAGGTGGTCTACCATTAAAAAATTTTTAGTACTAGATTTTATAACAGGTACAGGTATTTATTATGCATTTAAAATTATTTCATCCAGCGTTTTAGTTGGTGTTTTAGGAAGTATTATTTGTACCGAAGGGATTAAACGGTTACCTGGCAAACTAATGCGTTGATTGGAAAGGGTAAGGATTCTAGCTAGTTATTATGTTTGTTAATATGAAAATAGCCCCACCAAAAAGGAAGTAGCTTATTGGACTAACGCTCTTTCAGTTTAAGTAATTTTTATCACTACAGAACCCTCCTATTGACTAGGAGGGTTTTAATATTTCTATAGTTTAGATGCCTACTCACCTACCATCCCATCACCATCGTTATCCCGCATATAAGGGTACAACCAGTGGTCACTCGTTATAGGCATACTGAAACCTGCATCTTTTGCTTCTTTAATCGTCACCTCACCATTACCGTTCGTATCGACACTAGAAATATTACCGCCTGTATTTGAACTGATTGAGTTTTCACTTGAACTAGTTGAGTTTTTACTTGAACTGGTTGAGTTAGAAGACTTGCTTTCTGTTAAACCAAGTGATTGGTTTACTTCATCCGGGTTAACATTGTCAAATTTATCTACAACTTTGTTGCCCTTGATGGTATACGTATACTTATAGCTTGAAGGAACCTGTGTTTTTGTATTCGGATAGGTGATAATTGCTTCAAAATTTGTCGCACCACCTGCATCACGAATCACTTTTTCCATATATGCTTGGTCGCCATACCTATTCAATGTACTTTCTTGTGGGGTAATATTATAAGCATTCGATACCCCTCCTAGAGAGTCAGCTATGATATGTCCTTCATCAAAATTATCACTTTCAACACCCGGAACTTTTGCCTCATCAGAGTAATATCTACCAGATGATGTTACATGCTCGCTACTGTCATCTTGTAGAATAATCTCGTCCGCAATGACACGTACTAGTTGCCCGTATTCATTAGTAAACGCCCAATATTTGCGATCCCCATAGCCGATATCCACGACAACATTGGGTTCACGATAACCAGATAAATCGCCACCATCCACTTTGATAAGTTTGTATCCTGAGAACTGTGTCTCCTCTTTTTTCTTAGCTTCCGCCTTTGTCTTAGCTTCTGCTTCTGCCTTTGCCTTAGCCTCCGCTTCCGCCTTTGCCTTAGCCTCCGCTTCCGCCTTTGCCTTAGCCTCCGCTTC
>NZ_JBZAJC010000020.1:0-12265 GCF_058215915.1 Pradoshia sp. Z3_51
CCTGTGAGAGTAGGACGTTGCCGGGCAATTTAAGAAACCAGTTCAGTTGATGAGCTGGTTTTTTTGTGTTGTTTTTAAGACTGAAGGATACCTTCGAACGTTTGTTGAGAAGAAGGTACCGAGTGTTATGAGAAATAGCAGAAAGGTGTGTATGATCCATATTGGACGGATGCAGGGAATAGAAAGGGAAACATGGCATAAACGATTTTTACTTAATTCCTAACTATCAAACCCTTTGCATTGCCACACTGACCTATTTATTAGACATTCTCTATATACAATCTAACCACTCCGATATCAAGAATGGGATTTTAATTTCAGCTATACTCAGTAAGCTATTGATAAAGGGAAGATCATAAAAGGGCATCTCCTTAAATAAGTCTGACCACCACTCCGTTTCATATCGGGAAATCATACTGAGGTTATACAATAGTAAATAAAGTATTAACAGATCTGGTAAGGTAGAGGCTAATCCTTCTTTTTGTAAGGAAAGATGGAATGTGTCCGAATGTATATTAAATCTAAAAGGTACATCCCCAAGTATCGGAAGGTATGCTTTTTTAAAATGCAGATGCAATCTCTTCTCTCCATCCTGATGTATTTCCTGTATAGGTAGCTCCCACTTGGAGTTAAGAAAGTCCTTAAAACGTTCTGAGGTCATTTTATACTGATCCAAAACGATAGTCGGTAGATGGACTACAGTGTGTTCTTTGTTAAAAAGAACTTCAATACTTGTACATTTATTTTTTAATCTTTTAAAAAGGATTCCAAGCTCAGGGATTTCCTGAAGTATATCAATCATTGCTATTTTTTCGTTCTCCAATTGCTTTATTCCATATATCTTCTCGGCTGTGTGAGTAAATAATCCATGGCGCTGAATTTTAATTTCATCAAAAAGAAATTCGTATTGTTGTTTTTTCTTTTTCCTTGTGGATACCCCATGAGATAAGACAGCGGTTGTTTCCGGATAAAGCGGATCAACAACTAATAGACATGCCTTTAAAAAATGAGTAAATCCATAGTATAAAAGAAGCGGTTTTAGCTGAATAGGAAGAGTATCCAACTGTTTAAAATAAAGTATTCCAGTCTCAAGATAAGATATAAATTTGTTACAGTTATCGTAACTATATGTATCAGCATTCAGTAGTCCTAATTTATTATAGGCGTTTTTTAAGTATTTCTGTGTGTAGTTTGTTGAATAATAAGGTGAGAACAGATGATTATAATCATATTGTTGTTTGGACATAACTACCCCTCTTTAATTGTTTGAATATTTAAACTAGTTACTTTTTCCTTGACAGTAGTTTGTCCAATTGTTAATCTACAAATAAATTTTTTTGGGAATGGAGGACATAATATGTGGAAAGATAAATTTTCCAAAGAAGGCTTAACCTTTGATGATGTATTACTTATACCAGGTAAATCTGAAGTGTTACCTAAGGATGTATCACTAAAGGTGAGTTTAGCAGACAACTTAGCCCTAAACATTCCTATAATTAGTGCGGGTATGGATACAGTAACTGAGTCTGAGATGGCTATAGCAATGGCTAGACAAGGCGGACTGGGTGTTATTCATAAGAACATGTCTATTGAACAACAAGCTGAACAGGTTGATAAAGTAAAGCGTTCCGAAAATGGTGTCATAACAAAGCCATTTTTCTTAACTCCAGAAAACCAGGTTTACGATGCGGAGCATTTAATGGGCAAATATAGAATATCTGGTGTTCCGATTGTTAACAACAAGGAAGAAAAGAAATTGGTAGGTATTATAACAAACCGTGATATGCGCTTTATTCGCGATTACTCCATGCGTATTGATGATGTTATGACAAAGGAAAACTTGGTAACAGCTCCTGTGGGAACTAATCTAGAAGAGGCGCAGAAAATTCTACAGCAATATAAAATTGAAAAGCTCCCTCTAGTAGATGAAGAGGGTACACTTCAAGGCTTAATCACTATTAAAGATATTGAAAAAATAATTGAATTCCCAAGATCAGCAAAAGACAAATACGGAAGATTACTTGTAGCTGCTGCTGTAGGTGTTACATCTGATACTATGAAAAGGGTAGAGATGCTGGTTAGCGCAGATGTAGATGCGATTGTACTGGATACAGCGCACGGCCACTCTAAGGGTGTACTTGATAAGGTACGTGAAATTAGAGAAACATTCCCTGAGTTGACTATTATTGCAGGGAACGTTGCAACTGCTGAGGGTACAAGAGCGTTAATTGAGGCTGGAGCTGATATTGTAAAAGTAGGTATTGGACCTGGTTCTATTTGTACAACACGGGTCGTTGCTGGTGTAGGTGTGCCACAAATCACTGCCATTTATGATTGTGCAACTGAAGCAAGAAAGCACGGTAAGTCGATTATTGCAGATGGTGGTATTAAATACTCTGGTGATGTTGCTAAAGCATTAGCAGCAGGCGGACATGCCGTTATGCTGGGCAGCTTATTAGCAGGAGTGACTGAAAGTCCGGGAGACACTGAAATCTTCCAAGGCAGAAGATTTAAAGTATACAGAGGCATGGGTTCAGTAGCAGCAATGGAAAAAGGATCTAAGGATCGTTACTTCCAGGAAGATGCGAAGAAATTTGTTCCTGAAGGTATAGAAGGAAGAATTCCTTATAAAGGTCCATTAGCTGATACGATTTATCAGCTTATCGGTGGTCTTCGTGCAGGTATGGGTTATTGCGGAACGAAAGATTTAGAAGAGCTCAGAGAGAATTCACAATTTGTCAGAATGACTGGAGCTGGATTAAAAGAAAGTCATCCGCATGATGTACAAATTACAAAAGAGGCACCGAACTATTCCTATAACTAAGTTATCAAGCACTAAAGAAAAGGTGGCAGAGTATCTTTATACTCTGTCTATTTTTTTTAGTCCTTTTATGATACAATAACAAAAGTGTTTAATCGACAATCATTGATAATCAGGGGGGATATACTTGAGACAGGCAAAACAATTAACTTCTTTACTTGCTGTATTAACATTACTTGTTACATTTGTTTTTCCATTCACGAATACTACTGCATATGCCGAAGACGAGCTAGGACTGAGTGCTGAGGCAGCAATACTAATAGATGCGACTAGTGGAAAGATTCTTTACGAAAAAAATTCTGATAAGGTGCTTGGCGTAGCATCCATGTCAAAAATGATGACAGAGTATCTTGTATTAGAAGCTATTGAAGACGGGAAAATTAAGTGGGATCAAACTGTTACAATTGACGAATATGTACATAAACTCTCAGGAGCTCCAGGTTTATCGAATATAGGTTTGACACAAGGTGAAACTTATACTGTTAAAGAGCTTTACGAGGCAATGGCCATATTCTCAGGTAATGCTGCTACAGTAGCTCTCGCACAAGTGGTTGGCGGTACTGAAAAGAATTTCGTGAAATTAATGAATGAGAAAGCCGAAGAGTTAGGTTTGAAAGACTATAAATTCGTTAACTCGTCCGGTTTAAATAACTCAAGCCTGCTTGGCCAGCATCCTGCAGGTGAAGAGAATGATGAAAATCTTATGTCAGCACGTGCAACTGCTAAGTTGGCATATCATTTAGTAACAGACTATCCTGAGATGATAGATACTGCTAAAAAGCCAGAATTAAAATTTAAAGATGGCAAAACATATAAAAATTTCAACTGGATGTTGCCAGGATTGATTGCAGAGTATAATGGTGTAGATGGATTAAAGACCGGTTCTACAGAATTCGCCGGCAACTGTTTCACTGCAACAGCTGAAAGAGATGGAAAAAGATATATCTCAGTTGTGATGAAAGCAGACAGTAAAATGTCACGTTTTTCAGAAACTGAAAAAATACTTAACTATGCTTTTAATAACTTCTCCACAGAGGAGATTGTAGAAAAAGGATATCAAGTAAAAGGTCAAAAAACACTACCTGTTGCAAAAGGGAAAGAAAAGTCTGTAGCTATTGAGACAAACAAGGCAATTAACCTTATTGTAAAAAATGGCGAAAAGGAAAATCTTAAGACTAAACTAGTATTAGATAAGGACAAGCTTGATGAAGATGGCAACCTGGTGGCTCCAGTGAAAAAAGGAGATAAGGTTGGTTATCTAACTCTTGAATCCGACAAGAGTGATCTTGGCTTCTTAACAGAGGAAGGGCAAAAGAATATCAGCGTTGATGTTGTAGCTGCTGAAACTGTTGAAAAGTCAAACTGGTTTGTATTATCCATGAGAGCAATCGGAGGCTTCTTCGGTGATATGTGGGATAGTATCACTGGAGCAGTTAAAGGTTTATTCTAAAATTTTATTTTTATGATTGAATATAGTTGCGCGAAGAGTGTATGATAGTTAATAGAATATTAAATGAATAAACGAATAGCGTTGATGAGAACCAGTAATCAGAGTAGCATATCTGAAGAGAGCCAGTGGGTGGTGCAAACTGGCGATATCGTCTGATGAATCCATCTCGGAGCAGGATATCGAAATCTTAAAGGAGAATAAATATCCTCGGTTTTAAAAGCCGTTATCTTATGAGGTGGTAGGCATTTATATAAAATGCCTATAACTAGGGTGGCAACGCGGATAAAACTTCCGTCCCTTTTAGGGACGGGAGTTTTTTGTTTGTTTACAATAATTTAAAAGGAGGAATTTAGTATGCTTGATGTAAAACTATTGCGTGCAAACCTTGAAGAAGTTAAGGAAAAGCTAAAACACCGTGGGGAAGATTTGAATGATCTAGATAAATTTGAGGATCTCGATAAACGCCGCAGAGAATTAATTGTTGAAACTGAACAGTTAAAAAGCAGAAGAAATGAAGTCTCCCAACAAATTGCTATGCTGAAAAAAGAGAAAAAGGATGCCGATGCGTTAATTATTGAAATGCGTGAGGTTGGCGAAAAAATAAAAGGCTTCGATCAGGAATTGCGTACAATTGAAGAAGAACTGGATTCAATTATGATGACTATCCCTAATATCCCGCATGAAAGTGTTCCTGTCGGAGATTCTGAGGATGAAAACGTTGAGGCGCGAAAGTGGGGAGAAGTGAGAGACTTTGGATTCGAGCCAAAGCCACACTGGGAGATAGCTGCTGATTTAGGAATCATTGATTTTGAACGCGCTGGAAAAGTTACAGGAAGCCGCTTTGTATTTTACAAAGGATTAGGAGCAAGACTTGAACGTGCTTTAGCAAGCTTTATGTTAGATCTACACGTTGAAGAACATGGTTATACAGAAATGCTTCCGCCTTACATAGTTAATCGTGCAAGCATGACAGGTACGGGCCAGCTGCCTAAATTTGAAGAGGATGCTTTCTTAATTAACAGTGAGGATTACTTCTTAGTTCCTACTGCTGAAGTTCCAGTTACGAACTATCACCGCGATGAAATACTATCTGGTGATGAACTGCCAATAAGCTATGCTGCTTACAGTGCTTGTTTCCGATCTGAAGCAGGATCTGCAGGTCGTGATACACGTGGATTAATTCGCCAGCATCAATTTAACAAAGTAGAGCTCGTTAAATTTGTAAGACCAGAGGATTCTTATGAAGAATTGGAAAAACTAACAGGCCATGCGGAAAAAGTTCTGCAATTGCTTGGGCTTCCATACCGTGTGTTAAAAATGTGTACGGCAGATCTTGGTTTCACAGCAGCTAAAAAATATGATTTAGAAGTTTGGATTCCAAGCTATGAGACGTATCGTGAAATTTCTTCTTGCAGTAATTTTGAAGCCTTCCAGGCTCGTCGTGCCAATATTCGTTTCCGCAGAGATATAAACGCTAAGCCTGAGCATGTTCACACATTAAATGGATCTGGCCTAGCGATTGGACGTACTGTTGCTGCAATCCTTGAAAATTATCAGCAGGAAGATGGATCTGTATTAATTCCAGAAGCTCTTCAACCTTATATGGGTGGAAAAAAAGTTATCACAAAAGCTTAAGATGAAGAGCATTCACAAACTGCTGATATGGGGAAGGGTGCTAAAGTCCATTTGAAGGACTGTGTTGGAATCGATCCCTTCGCCAAATAATAAGTATAACTAACAAAGGGATATCCACATCCGCCAAGTTTGGCATGTGGATATCCCTTTTTATATAAAAATGAGTGCTCCTTAAAAGTTAGGCATTAATCTGCCTTTTAAGGGATGTTTATATAGATATTTTTTAATAGGAGATAATGCATTGAAGTGGTCAAAATATATTTAATTGGATTCGAATAAGTTATATAGCCTTAAGCGCAGGAATAGCTCAATCTGTTTTAGGTGGGTGGGGAGAGCACGTAGGATAGGGATTTTGAGAAATAACTGGCGGACTATATCTAATAGTAGAATGACAATGAAGATAAAATTAAAGACCTGATTCCAGTAAGAATAGCGAAATCAGGTCCTTTAAGCAGCCCTAATAGGTCAAACCTTCTAGGTAGTATAAAATGTAATATTTTTAAAATACCTTTTTCAATTTTCCAGATTGCTGAATTTGTTCTGATACACGTTCAAGAATATCGTGAACAGCATTTGGATCTTCAGCTAAATCATAATCTTTAATATTTAATCGCAATATTGGGCAAGCATTGAAGGAATTAATCCACTTTTCATATCTTCCATGCATTTCCTCCCAATATTCTACAGGAGTTTGCTGCTCCATTTCTCTGCCGCGCAATTGAATACGGTTAAGAATATCATCCAGGGAGCCTTCCAGATAAATAAGTAAATCTGGATGCGGAAAATATGGAGTCATCACCATAGCTTCAAAAAGACTTGTATAGGTTTCATAATCTGTTGGATTCATGGTTCCTTTGTCATAATGCATTTTTGCGAAGATGCCTGTATCCTCATAAATAGAGCGGTCTTGAATAAAACCACCGCCATATTCGAAAATACGTTTTTGCTCTTTATAGCGTTCTGCTAAGAAATAGATTTGAAGATGGAAGCTCCAACGTGAAAAGTCAGCATAAAAACTGTCAAGATAAGGATTAGTATCTACCTTTTCAAAGGAAGTACGAAAATCGAGTTCTTCTGCTAATGCTTTTGTTAATGTAGATTTTCCAACGCCGACAGTACCGGCTACAGTAATAACAGCACTTTTAGGGATTTGATATTTAGGATGAAGAATCATGAACAAACTCCTTTTTGCAGTTGATTAGATACAGACGTTAAGATCAAATCCAGGTCTTCTTTTCTTAGGATGAAGTCCATTTCATCACCATTAAAGCGAAGTACCGGGATATCAGGATGAGCTGCTTCAAATTCATTCATGAATTGAGCGTAGTCTTCTGATAACTGCATTAAATATTTTTCACTTATATTTTTCTCAAATTCTCTGCCGCGGAGTGCAATTCGATGCATTAGCGTTTCAATACTTGCGTCCAGATAAATGACCATATTAGGTCTTGGCATATCCATAGTTAGTATGGAGTATATGTCTTTGTACTTGCTGAATTGAGACTCTTGTATGGTTCTTTGGGCAAAGATGAGATTTTTAAAGATATGATAATCTGCTACGACGGGTTGATTATTTTGGATATACTTTACTTGAATATCCTCTAATTGTTTATAACGATTACATAGGAAGAACATTTCTGTTTGAAAGCTCCATTCCTGAATATCATCATAGAATTTATCTAAAAACGGATTTTCATCAACTATTTCCTTTAGCAGCTTATATTGAAAATGGCTGGCTATTGCTTTCGCCAATGAAGTTTTCCCCACACCAATGGGACCTTCAACAGTAATAAATGGGGTATGGTTCATATGAGGTCCTCCTTACCTTTATGTTACTCTTTTCTAAAGACCGAGTATTATTGTACCATATAGACTTAAGAATTCATTATAAATAATATTGATAAATAAAGTCCATATTTTTATAATCCTACTGTTTAAGGGGTTTTAGCAAAATGAATGATGATAAATTTTTTATGCAAGAAGCAATTGAACAAGCAAAAGCTGCACAAGACAGTAATGAAGTTCCGATTGGAGCGGTTATTGTTAAAGATGGAAAGATCATTGCTCGTGGGCATAATCTGAGAGAGACGAATCAAAGTGCTACCGCCCATGCTGAAATTCTAGCAATCCAGAATGCTTGCGAGAAATTGGGTACATGGCGACTTGAAGGGGCATCCCTATATGTTACATTGGAACCTTGCCCGATGTGTGCCGGTGCTATTTTGATGTCTCGTGTTGATCGGGTAGTATATGGTGCAAATGATCCAAAAGCAGGCTGTGCGGGAACATTTATGAATCTCCTCGATGATTCACGTTTTAACCATCAATGTGAGGTAATTACAGGGGTATGTGAAGAGGAGTGCAGTCACTTATTAACATCCTTTTTTAGAGATTTAAGGGAAAAGAAGAAACTCGCAAAGAGAAATAGACAGTCGGAAAACAATGGGTGAATTTACAGGTTCAAGATATTGCATTTTTATTTATTTATAGGTATACTAATTTATGCGTCAGTAAAGACGCCTAATATTGGTTTCAAATTTGCCGTGCTAGGTGGGAAGGTAGCGGTGTCCTGTACTTGCAATCCGCTCTAGCAAGACGGAATTCCCTCCCTCGGTAGGTACTCTGTAGGGTCTGACCTTTGTAAGTGGTGTTGACGTCTGGGTCCTGCGCAATGGGAACTTATGAACCCTGTCAGGTCCGGAAGGAAGCAGCAGTAAGTAAGACCTCTCATGTGCCGCAGGGCAGCCTGGACTGAGCTAACTGCACTGGTTCCGCTTATGGATATCTATCAACGGAGGGTGCACGGCAGTTATTTACATAAAAAGATTAAAACCATTCGTTTAAAGAATGGTTTTTTTTATGCATTTTTGCCGTTTGTAAATGTCACTATTTACGATATAATATAAGGGATTATGTAAGGAAGGGGCAGGAATATTGGGTTATCAAGCATTATACCGAGTTTGGCGTCCTCAGGCTTTTGAAGATGTGATCGGTCAGGAACATGTTACTAAAACGCTCCAAAATGCCCTGCTGCACCAAAAAATATCCCATGCTTACCTTTTTTCAGGTCCACGTGGGACAGGTAAAACAAGTGCAGCGAAAATATTAGCGAAAGCAGTTAACTGTGAGCATGCCCCAGTTCAGGAGCCATGTAATGAATGTGCATCATGCAGGGGTATAACAGATGGTTCGATCTCTGATGTATTAGAAATTGACGCAGCCTCCAATAATGGAGTTGAAGAAATTAGAGATATACGTGATAAGGTAAAATATGCGCCTTCATCGGTTAAGTACAAAGTGTATATCATTGATGAAGTCCATATGTTGTCAACTGGGGCCTTCAACGCTTTACTGAAAACACTTGAAGAACCACCGGCTCATGTTATATTCATTTTAGCTACTACCGAGCCACATAAAATTCCTCTCACTATTATTTCAAGATGTCAACGCTTCGATTTCAAACGCATCACTCCACAGGATATTGTCGGAAGGATGGAAAGAATCTTAACTGAAACCGGCATTTCATACGATCAGAATGCATTATTGGTTATCGCAAGAGCGGCAGAAGGCGGTATGAGGGATGCCTTGAGTTTGCTGGACCAGGCCATATCATTTGGTTCCGACAACATTACATTAGAGGATGCACTGACCGTTACTGGAGCTGTTTCACAATCCTTTTTAACTAAGATTGTAAGTGCAATCTATAAGAGAGAGACAGCCGAAGCATTAAATCAACTCCAGGAATTACTAGCTTTAGGGAAAGATCCAATTCGTTTTGTTGAAGATATGATTCTGTATTTTCGGGACATGCTCCTATTTCAGGCGGCACCAGAGCTCGAGGATTCAATGGAAAGAGTTTATATAGATCAAGATTTTAAAGAACTTGCTGAAAACATTTCGTCAGATCAACTTCATTTTTGGATTGATCAATGGAATCGTTCTATTCAGGAAATGAAGTGGTCCAGTCACCCTAGAATATTTTTGGAGGTTTTGTTGGTAAAGCTTTGCCAAAGTGAACCGGAAAGCAGCAAGAGTTCAGTTACAGACGACACGATTCAAAAACTAATGAATAAAATCAATCAACTGGAAACTCAGTTAAACACCATACGTGAAAATGGAGTTGCGATTAATAAAGACTCAGCTCCTGCTAAAGAAAAGGCTAAAGTAACAACAAACCGATCCTTTAAAGTGCCGGTAGGACGAGTTAACGATATATTAAAAAGAGCAACCAAGCCCGATTTATTAAAGATAAAAAGCAATTGGGGTGGAATGCTTGAATCGCTGAAAAAATCACAGGCGGCATTATTAAATGATGCAGAACCTGTAGCTGCCTCTAATGATGCTTTTGTGTTAAAATTCAAATATGAAATTCATTGCCAAATGGCTATGAATAATCAGGAGTTCATCAGTGGTTTAAAGGGTACACTACAGCAAGTGACAGGCAATCTATACGATATTGTTGGCATTCCGGAAGAAAGCTGGCATAAAATTCGCCAGGAGTTTGTTTCTACTCAAAAACAAGACCAACCGGAATCTCAAGAGACAAATGAGGAAACAGAAGATCCGCTGATTTTTAAAGCAAGAGAACTTTTCGGCGATGAACTTTTAGAAATAAAAGATTAATTTTATGGAGGTAACAATATGCGCGGAATGGGCAATATGCAAAATATGATGAAACAAATGCAAAAAATGCAAAAGAAAATGGCGGAGGCTCAAGAAGAGCTTGGTCAAAAACGAATCGAAGGTACAGCTGGCGGAGGCATGGTGACAGTTATAGCTACAGGCCATAAAGAAATCGTTGATGTGAAAATCAAAGAAGAAGTAGTGGATCCTGACGATATCGAAATGTTGCAGGACCTTGTGCTTGCAGCTACAAATGACGCATTAAGAAAAGTGGATGAAATGACAAATAACACAATGGGTCAATTCACTAAAGGGTTAAATTTACCGCCAGGATTCATGTAAGGAGAAAAATTATGCATTATCCTGAACCGATATCCAAATTAATAGACAGTTTTATGAAATTGCCAGGTATTGGCCCGAAAACGGCCGCCAGACTGGCATTTTTTGTTTTGGACATGAAGGAAGACACAGTACTGGACTTTGCAAAAGCATTAGTTAATGCAAAGAGAAATTTAATGTATTGTTCTGTATGTGGTCATATTACTGATAAAGATCCTTGTTATATTTGTGATGATAATTATCGAGACAAATCTATTATTTGTGTCATACAAGAACCAAAAGATGTAATTGCTATGGAGAAAATGAGAGAATTTAATGGACTTTATCATGTGTTGCACGGCAGTATTTCTCCAATGGATGGAATAGGACCCGAAGATATAAATATTCCAAGCCTATTGAAGAGATTGCAGGATGAAACGGTAAAGGAAGTTATTCTGGCTACAAACCCTAATATTGAAGGAGAAGCAACAGCTATGTATATCTCCAGACTACTAAAACCAACTGGTATAAAGGTCACTCGTATTGCTCACGGTCTTCCAGTTGGCGGTGACTTGGAATATGCAGATGAGGTTACCTTATCAAAAGCTATCGAGGGTAGAAGAGAATTGTAACGATTGTAAGGAGGAAATACCTTGTTGTTTCGTAGAAAAGGAAAGCTGCGCAAGGAATTTGATGAAAAGCTTCTGGAGGATATCGGTACGATGAAGGTGAATTGGTTTAACCATAAAAGCCTTATCGAGACGAGTTACGATCCTTCATTTGATACAATCTCCCAAGCAAAGTTGAGTGAATTAAAGTATTATTATTTATTTAAAGAAGCGCGGAAACGGAAAATATCGGTCAAATAGGGTGTTGAGCACTAAATGATTGTTCTAATTTAATGGCCTGTCTCATACAGTATGAACAAATACTTGGGAGGGGTTTAATTGGAACATGGTGTATTTATTGCTGTTGTTGTCGGTATGATTCTTTTATTATTCCTAGTTGGAACACCTTTTAAGCCATTAAGGATGCTGGGACGTTTTTCAGTCAAGCTGATTATGGGAGCCGTTATATTATATATTGTTAATATAGTAGGCGGAAAATATGGGATGCATATCCCGATTAATCCATCCACTACTCTTGTATCTGGAATTTTAGGATTCCCTGGAGTTGCAGCTTTAATAGTGATTCAAAAATGGATTATCTCCTGAAAAGTTAGGCTGCAATCAGCAGTCTAACTTTTTTTGAAAAAAGTATTGCAATATAGATATGTAAGTGATATATTAATAAACGTCGCTGCTGCAGTAAATAACATGAAGCAAGCGATAAAGAAAAAATAAAAAAGTTGTTGACAAAAGGTTGCTAACTTGATATGATAGTTAAGTCGCCAAAACGACAACAAAACAGATTGTTCT
>NZ_JBZAJC010000021.1:0-3188 GCF_058215915.1 Pradoshia sp. Z3_51
AAAATCTCTTGTTTTTAGACTTGCTTGGCGTTTCGTTTTGTTTAGTTTTCAAAGAACAATCTGTCGTGTTAGCGACTCTTATATCATATCAATTCAGTTAGCTTTTGTCAAGCATTTTCTTTTTGATATTATTCACTAACAATCTCTCAAAATGTTTCGCGTTGCAGAAGCAACTTTTATATAATAACTTATATTTTTTATGAATGCAACCCTTTTTATAAATTATTTTTTATAAGTTTGCATTCAAGGATTTATCCGCCTTCTATCTCATAGCGACTTAATTATAATACCACTATTTCGAGTAATATAAAACTGGAATTTATATGTATTTTTCTATCTCTTCGGATCTCCTCTATATTTAGCGATTCTATCTGTATTTCAGTTCACGTCGAAACTCTCAGCTTGTTCAAAACTACTTCTACAGGAGGCGGTTAGCATGCATGAGATATTTATGCTCACTTTACGATTTACCATATCAAGAAGAAACGAAGCTAATTAAACGCAAAATTGATATTTCTATAATGCAGAAAAAAAGATCGGTTTTTTTACATAACTCCGTTAATCACACAGTTAGCTTGTCTTATTTATATATGTATAAAGAGATGGCCAACACAGAACCATAAAAAAAATAGTGGATTTCCTTAAACAACCTGGTAAGCATCTTCTCGGAAACTTGTTATTTTATATTAGATGGTATACCTTCTTTCAGTGTGACAATATACTTGCATGAGACAAAGTATATATAGGAATGTTGATATTACTCTAATTACTATATAAAACGTTACTTACTGATACTTTCTTTTTCTTCTATAGAATAAGACAATCTTTTATTACTGATGGATCGATTGATTCTCTTCTTTATAATGATGCAATCTTTCCAGAAAGCTTTCGTACCTTCACTAAAACCCAGCAATCCAGCCGATAAACTTATAAGAGTATAGAACATCTTCTTTTTTAATCAACCCAACATTCAACATATTCAGCTCCGGTCTTTCTTTTAGATCCCCTGATTAATTAGTTCATGACTGGTAAAGTTATACTTCGTTTTTAATATCCAGTATTAAACCTTATGTCATATGCTATTTACTTTGAATTTCTTCACTGGTTTTCCCGTCCAGTGAATAGGATCCTCCGAGCATATCATTGTGTTTGGAATAGGGGAACGAGGTTCCTCCAATCACTTCTCGGTTCCACATCATGACCGTTACACTTATTTTCCCCTCTTGGAACTCATTATCTAATGGATGACCTTTAACGAAAAAACGGACTAAATGAATCTCTTTATTCAAATAGGGCTCGGGTTCGATGGATTGGACAGCCCAGTCCTGTTTAGCGGGAAGTTTCGTTAAGTCACTTATCGTATACGTCCTAGTCCTCTCTCCTTCATAGGACAGCTCATCATATCCTTTATCCTCTAGAATCCTTTGCAAATTCTCGCATTTTCCGTTAATGGTAGTTGTTCATCGCTTTGTGCGCACCCAGAGAGCAACAAGAAGATTAGAAAATACAGTGGTTTTTTCATTTCATCCCTTCTTATTTACAGATGATCCTCTATATTTAAAGGCATGAGAGCTCTGATTGTACCTTTCCTTTTATCATAGTATAGATAATTAATTAACCTACTACCCCCTTTTGTTTATATAACATACTAAATACAACATTGTATAAGTGACTTCCTTCATCCACTAACCTGTGCCCCGTTAGCTGCTTTTAAAAAAGCTAATCACTTAGTTTTTGCAATGGTGAAGTGTATTGAATCAATAAAAAAGCGAACCTAACATTGATGGGTTCGCTAAAATAACGGTGGTATTCCGAAAGGGAAGAATATTGGAGCTATGTAGATAAAACATAATAGTAAAATTAATAAAAGAGACATGACTATCGAAAAGACAGATCTAATGATCACTTTCTTATCATTTTTCCTTTCTAGCGGCAGCCCAACTACAGCTATACTCAGTGATATAAGCGAAAAAGGAATAAGGTAATACAATACACCCATGTTTCATTTCTAAGTCTGCTATAAAAAATCTAAAGAATGCAAATATGCAAAGTGCTATTAGCGTTATTCCAAAAGGCCATTGATTAGTTAAAAGTTTAAGACTCCTCTTGGCCACTCTCAATACAGCCAACCTTCCAAATATATCCTTTGTGTTATTGTAAGCCAATCTTTTTTCCTCATACAAGTGATAATTCTGTATTAAGGTTTAGTTAAAGAACTATCTTGATTTTGAATATGGATGCTTATTTTTTTATTTAGGAGCACCACCCTATGCAAATAGCCTTTAAATGAGGAATCGCCAATTAAGAGCCCATATTCATTGAATTATACGAACCTTATCCTTAATCTCTTTGCATAGTTAATAAAAATCATCACCAAAATAAACGGCAACTAATTCTCCTGATGAAAGAGGAAACTGTTCCTCTTCTTACAAAGAAATATTTAAAACTCGTGACATGCTCTAAAGATGTTTAGTTCATATATTTCTTTCACTATAATATGCAATATTTCATTAACCTTTCTCTATGTAAAGATGAATCAATTATGTTGTGTTCAAGCAATAGAGTGAGTATAACGGTGAGATTTTAGCAAGGATTTCTTTTAATCAATCGATTAGTTAACTTGGATACATTCAGTAAGTATATATCCATGAGCTTGTGATTAAGAAGAAGTGAAGAACCAATTCTCTTACGTTTTCCTGACCTTCTTCCCTATAGATTTTGATTAAAAAGGTTTAGGAGTCTCCCAGCTGAAATCCCAGGTTGAGTCCTTAATATATGTTTTCCAATTTTATTATTATCTCGTATGTTCACTAATAGGTGTGTTATACATGTTTTCTTACGGCTTTCCTCCATACTTCACCTACCTATGAAGCACCTTTAACCCGGCATAGGTCAGGCATAGGTAGGGCATAGCTGCTTTCCTCCACACTTCACCTACCTTTCAGACACCTTTTATCCATAGATCAGGCAAAGATGTCCCATAGGTGTTGAATAGCGCAGCTTTTCTATAGCTTCCACACGTCTTTAAGGTAGTACCCTTGACGAAAAATCCTTCCCGATCCCATCAAGCCCAAACAAGTATAAATGATCTCTCTTGGTCCCTAAAAAACCGCACAAAAAAACCAGCTCATCAACTGAACTGGTTTCTTAAATTGCCCGGCAACGTCCTACTCTCACAGGGACTCGCG
>NZ_JBZAJC010000022.1:0-3010 GCF_058215915.1 Pradoshia sp. Z3_51
TTTAATAAAAACCGAGTAAGAGTTTTTTAACGGTTAAGTTAATAAGGGCGCACGGTGGATGCCTTGGCACTAGGAGCCGATGAAGGACGGGACTAACACCGATATGCTTCGGGGAGCTGTAAGTAAGCTTTGATCCGGAGATTTCCGAATGGGGAAACCCACTGCCCGTAATGGGGCAGTATCTTACACTGAATTCATAGGTGTATGAAGGCACACCCGGGGAACTGAAACATCTAAGTACCCGGAGGAAGAGAAAGCAAATGCGATTTCCTGAGTAGCGGCGAGCGAAACGGAATCAGCCCAAACCAGATGGCTTGCCATCTGGGGTTGTAGGACACTCATTGTGGAGTTACAAAGGAACGGGGTAGATGAAGCGACCTGGAAAGGTCCGTCAGAGAAGGTAACAACCCTGTAGTCGAAACTTCGTTCCCTCCCGAGTGGATCCTGAGTACGGCGGGACACGAGGAATCCCGTCGGAATCCGGGAGGACCATCTCCCAAGGCTAAATACTCCCTAGTGACCGATAGTGAACCAGTACCGTGAGGGAAAGGTGAAAAGCACCCCGGAAGGGGAGTGAAAGAGATCCTGAAACCGTGTGCCTACAAGTAGTCAGAGCCCTTTTATGGGTGATGGCGTGCCTTTTGTAGAATGAACCGGCGAGTTACGATCCCATGCAAGGTTAAGTTGATGAGACGGAGCCGCAGCGAAAGCGAGTCTGAATAGGGCGTTTGCAGTATGTGGTCGTAGACCCGAAACCAGGTGATCTACCCATGTCCAGGATGAAGTCCAGGTAACACTGGATGGAGGTCCGAACCCACGCACGTTGAAAAGTGCGGGGATGAGGTGTGGGTAGCGGAGAAATTCCAATCGAACCTGGAGATAGCTGGTTCTCTCCGAAATAGCTTTAGGGCTAGCCTCGAGTTTAGAGTCTTGGAGGTAGAGCACTGTTTGGACTAGGGGCCCTCATCGGGTTACCGAATTCAGACAAACTCCGAATGCCAAAGACTTATACTCGGGAGTCAGACTGCGAGTGATAAGATCCGTAGTCAAAAGGGAAACAGCCCAGACCACCAGCTAAGGTCCCAAAGTATACGTTAAGTGGAAAAGGATGTGGAGTTGCCCAGACAACCAGGATGTTGGCTTAGAAGCAGCCACCATTTAAAGAGTGCGTAATAGCTCACTGGTCGAGTGACTCTGCGCCGAAAATGTACCGGGGCTAAACGTATCACCGAAGCTGTGGATGCATACCGTATGGTATGCGTGGTAGGAGAGCGTTCTAAGGGCTGTGAAGCATGACCGGAAGGACATGTGGAGCGCTTAGAAGTGAGAATGCCGGTATGAGTAGCGAAAGAAGGGTGAGAATCCCTTCCACCGAATGCCTAAGGTTTCCTGAGGAAGGCTCGTCCGCTCAGGGTTAGTCGGGACCTAAGCCGAGGCCGAAAGGCGTAGGCGATGGACAACAGGTTGATATTCCTGTACCACCTCTCTTCCATTTGAGTGATGGGGGGACGCAGTAGGATAGGGTAAGCGCGCTGTTGGATATGCGCGTCCAAGCAGTTAGGCCGATGAGCAGGCAAATCCGCTCATCACATAAGGCTGAGCTGTGATGGCGAGGGAACTATAGTACCGAAGTTCCTGATTCCACACTGCCAAGAAAAGCCTCTAGCGAGGAAGAAGGTGCCCGTACCGCAAACCGACACAGGTAGGCGAGGAGAGAATCCTAAGGTGATCGAGAGAACTCTCGTTAAGGAACTCGGCAAAATGACCCCGTAACTTCGGGAGAAGGGGTGCTCATTAGAGGTTTATAGCCTCGAAGAGCCGCAGTGAAAAGGCCCAGGCGACTGTTTAGCAAAAACACAGGTCTCTGCGAAGCCGCAAGGCGAAGTATAGGGGCTGACGCCTGCCCGGTGCTGGAAGGTTAAGAGGAGCGCTTAGCGCAAGCGAAGGTGCGAATTGAAGCCCCAGTAAACGGCGGCCGTAACTATAACGGTCCTAAGGTAGCGAAATTCCTTGTCGGGTAAGTTCCGACCCGCACGAAAGGCGTAACGATCTGGGCACTGTCTCAACGAGAGACTCGGTGAAATTATAGTACCTGTGAAGATGCAGGTTACCCGCGACAGGACGGAAAGACCCCGTGGAGCTTTACTGCAGCCTGATATTGAATTTTGGTACAGCTTGTACAGGATAGGTAGGAGCCTTTGAAGCCGGAGCGCCAGCTTCGGTGGAGGCATCGGTGGGATACTACCCTGGCTGTATTGACATTCTAACCCGCACCCCTGATCGGGGTGGGAGACAGTGTCAGGTGGGCAGTTTGACTGGGGCGGTCGCCTCCTAAAGAGTAACGGAGGCGCCCAAAGGTTCCCTCAGAATGGTTGGAAATCATTCGCAGAGTGTAAAGGCACAAGGGAGCTTGACTGCGAGACCTACAAGTCGAGCAGGGACGAAAGTCGGGCTTAGTGATCCGGTGGTTCCGCATGGAAGGGCCATCGCTCAACGGATAAAAGCTACCCCGGGGATAACAGGCTTATCTCCCCCAAGAGTCCACATCGACGGGGAGGTTTGGCACCTCGATGTCGGCTCATCGCATCCTGGGGCTGTAGTCGGTCCCAAGGGTTGGGCTGTTCGCCCATTAAAGCGGTACGCGAGCTGGGTTCAGAACGTCGTGAGACAGTTCGGTCCCTATCCGTCGTGGGCGCAGGAAATTTGAGAGGAGCTGTCCTTAGTACGAGAGGACCGGGATGGACGCACCGCTGGTGTACCAGTTGTTCTGCCAAGAGCATAGCTGGGTAGCTACGTGCGGACGGGATAAGTGCTGAAAGCATCTAAGCATGAAGCCCCCCTCGAGATGAGATTTCCCATAGCGCAAGCTAGTAAGAACCCTGAAAGATGATCAGGTTGATAGGTCCGAGGTGGAAGTGTGGTGACACATGGAGCTGACGGATACTAATCGTTCGAGGACTTAACCAAATGAATCAAGCATACTTGCCAAACTTACATTATCCAGTTTTGA